>NZ_CP072642.1:2323238-2639773 GCF_018304765.1 Chloracidobacterium sp. N | reverse complement strand
GGCCAAACCCTTGACAGTCAACACAACGCGCGGCAGGTAAGAGCCGTTTTCGATAGGGAAAAGAAGTTTTCCACAGGTTTTCCACAGATACCCCACGTCCCTGTGGAAATCTTTGGCGTAATCCCTAAAGTCTTTTTTTGCAGTTATTTATGGATACTAAAGCGTCATTGTCAGGCGCTCAACCTAGCACATGGAAAACACAGCGACAAGAAAAATCCACAGGCAACGTACGGAGTTCAGCCCACTGAAGGCAAGATTCCGGGAGGTAGGCACAAAATGACAGGAACGAAATTCTGGCTGGTGGCTGGTGTCATCCTTGCCATGCTCCAAGGCACCTCACTTGGCCTGATCGGGCAGGAGCGTGCGCCCAAGCGGCCCCAAAAACCCAATCCCCCGGCAGCCCAGGACGAGGTGTTCAACATAGATACCAGCCTGGTGGTTCTCGATGTGGCTGTCTTCGACCAGGACAACCGCTTTGTCGGTGACCTGCGCAAGGAAAACTTTCGTGTCTATGATGAACAGGTGGAGCAGCAAATCGAGTACTTCAGCCGTGATGAAGCCCCGGTGAGCCTGGGATTCGTCGTGGATACGAGTGGTTCCATGCGTCCACGGCGGACAAAAGTGGTCGAAGCCGTCAAGTTCCTCGCACGTGCGGCAAAGTCAGGCGATGAGTTCTTCCTGGTGGACTTCAAGAACAAAGCTGAACTGGCCGAGGAGTTTACGCCCCGGCCGGCAGACATCGAGGACGCCGTGGACAACATCGTGTGGGGAGGCGGAACGGCCCTGCTCGATGCCATTCAGCTTTCTGCCGAGTATGCCGACAAGGAGGGCAAAAACCGCCGCAAGGCAATCGTCGTCTTTTCCGATGGCGATGAGCGGGACAGCTACTACGACCGCAAGCAGATGCTCAAGCTGCTTCAGGAGTATCAGGTACAGGTCTACATCGTCGGCTTTCCCGATGAAGATGACGATGGCGGTCTGTTCGGCCGCTCGACACGGAAGCGTTCCGTCCAGCTTATCCAAGATATTGCCAAGGAAACTGGCGGCCGTGCCTTTTTCCCGAAGACGCTGGACGAGCTTCCAGAAATTGTGCGTACCATCAATGCCGATTTGCGTACCCAGTATTCGATTGGATTTGTTCCGAGTCAGGACCAGCCGCAGGGGAGCGGCTTCCGGCGCGTCACCGTCCGGGCTGAAGACGGAAAACGCAAGCTCGTGGTACGTACCCGCTCCGGCTACACCCCGCGCAAAGGTGACTAATCAACCCACCAGGTCCGTCAGCAACTGTGGATAACGGACGCCCCCACCTGTGGAAAACTTGTGGAAAACCACAGGGTAACAGCTCCTGTCAGCCCCCAGAGCCTTCCCCGCTGGATGGGCTTTTAGGTTAGATCTTTTTTTTGCTTATATTTGGAGCTATGTATCCAAAGCCTTTTCGTCGGGAGAAAAAAAGGAAGCCTGTGGAAAACTTGTGGAAAAAGTGTCTAACCAGTCTTTCCCTGAGCACTTGCAGGCACGCTGGCGGCCTTTATGCCGGAAGCTGAGACCCGGCGCCAAAGACAAAGCCATAGGTCATATCCGTCAGACAGATGATATAAGGCGGCCAGTCCTTTTCCGGCAATTCATCTTCAAAGACACATTTGCGGGCCACGGCTTCGACGGCGTGGACGATGGTTGTCGCTGCCGTGTGCGGGTCGGTCAGGCCTGTGAGCCCCAGCGCCATGGCCTTGCGGAGCAGTTTCTCAAGGTTTTCCACTGAATCTTCCATCAGGCGCCGGCACAGCGCCCCAACGGCTTCATCTTTGGGGGCTAAATCGTAGATGAGACGGGTCAGCCCTGGCGTCGCCGCCTTGTTGGCAAAGGTGCGGTGAATGCAGCGTTCGATACAGCCCCGAAGATCGCCGCCGGTCAGGTCTTCTTCGGTGAAATTGCTGAAGACGGCGTCCAGGCGTTCAGAAATGAGCTGCTCAAACAACAGAAGCAGAATCTGCCGCTTGTCTGAGAAGTAGGCATAAAACGATCCAATGCTGACACCGGCGGCTGCCGCGATGTCATTGGAGGTTGTTTTCTCAAAGCCTCGTTCCTCGAAGAGCTGGGCAGCAGCCAGGATGAGCTTTTCGCGGGTGCGACGGCTGCGTTCCTGCTTTGGTAATGCGATTCCAAGCTCTGAACCAACGGTCAGAGGACATTTCATAGGCGCGTTCATGATCCGTACTGGAGATACCGGTCAGGTTGGCACTCCATCCTAGCAAACGGTTGTGTGCCGCTTCCAAGACATTTTTGGGGCCGGGTTTTTGGATGTGACGGGAAAGGTTCGGAAGAAGGGGATTGTAAAACATGAACCTAAACTCATATTCTTGTCGTATAGGCGATATGAACCAAAACTCAGGTTCATGTCAGATCGGACATACCCCACGAAACCGCGCTGCGGTTGACAAGAGGAGTGAAAGCCATGCGACAGGTCATGTTGGTTTCTCTGGCCATGATGTTGTTGAGCCTTCCCGTCTGGGCTGCCAAACGGAAGCGGGAGACAATGATTCCACGGGATTGCGTCGTGCAGGGGCAGGAAGTGAAAACGGGCAACTACACGCTTGAGTACGACGACGAACAACCTGGGGAGTTGATCATTCGGAGCGGCAGCCGGGAAGTCGCCCGGACAAGCTATACCCTGGTCGAGCTGCCCAAGCCGGCAACGGCTGACACGGTGGTGTTCACAAACAAGGATGGCGCCCGTAAAATTGCCCGCATCGAGATGAAAGGCTCCAAAATGGCACTCCAGATTGGATAGCCCGGACGGACATCCATTTTTGGCCGACAGGCAACCGGACAGGGACAGGCTGGCAGCGACACGGGTTGAGTGGTTGCCAGCCTTTTTGTGGTCCAATTACCGGTTTGGTGTGGCGCGCTCCCGGCTTTTCCACACATCGAGGTCGAAACGCTGCTCACGGTTGGCCGTTCGCCAGGCCGTTGCATAGACCAGCTTGGTGATGCGGACCATTTTCTCGAAGTCAATCTTGTCCACCGTGTCGGTCGGTCGGTGGTAGTCGGCATGCAAACCGGTGAAATAGAAAACAATCGGGATGCCACGTTTGGCGAAGTTCCAGTGGTCGCTGCGATAGAAAAGCCGCATCGGATGGGCTTCGTCATTGTAGGTGTAGTCAAGCCGAAGCTGAACTGTGGCGGCATTGGTCTGCTCGCTTAGCTCAAAGAGCTGGCGGCTGTGTTTGTCCGGCCCGATGAGGAAGACACTGTCGCGGTCGGTCAGTTCGGCATTTTCACGCCGGTCGTCACCGGGCGCGCGGGAGCGGCCGATCATGTCAATGTTGAAGTTCGCCACAATGGCTTCCAGCGGCACGAGTGGTTCCTGGTCGGTAAAGTAGCCTGAGCCGAGCAGTCCCATTTCCTCGCCGGTGTTGAACAGGATGAAGATCGAGCGTTTTGGGCGCTCACCTTCGGCAAACACCCGGGCCAGCTCCAGAACGGCTGCCGTCCCGGAGCCGTCGTCGTCGGCTCCGGGAAAAATGACGTCACCCTGCGCCGGCAGGTGGTCATAGTGGGCGCTGAGAACGACAAACTCTTGCTTGAGCTTTGGATCAGCGCCATCGAGGATACCGACGACATTCTGGCTGTATTCGACCCGTTCGTTTTCGGTCGTGCGGATGGTACAGCGGCGCTGGGCGGCAACGGATGGCAACGCTGCACCGGTTCTGGCTGCTTCGTGCACTTGTGCGAGGGTGAGATTGAACGGGGACAGAAAGGACTCAGCCGCGGCTGGACTCAGCAGGAAGGTTGGAATGGCTGGCTGGTCTGGCTTTGCAGCGGAGGCTTTCGGGCGCACCCGCGGAACGGACCGGCGACGGACGTAAGCCGCTGCCTGCGCCCACCCCTCAGCCAGTTTTTCGTCCGGGATCAACAACATGGCTTGTGCGCCATGCTCCAGAGCCGCTTTCTCGCGCCAATCGTTTGGCAGGCTTTCCCCGGCCAGAACATCCGGCGTGCCGCTTGCCAAGCAGAGAACAATCCGTCCCTCGGCATTGACCATCTGGTAAGCATCCATTTTTGGGTGGGATGCCCCGTACCCAACAAAGACCATCTCAGCTTCCAGCGACAGATTGGGCAGGGTTGCCGCCGGATCGCGCAGAATGAAGTCCTCGCCATGGACAAAGGGTTTTGGGGCACCCTCCAGCATCAGCCTGGAGTCCTGCCCGCCGGTTCGCGTCACAAATGGAATTTTCTGGAAAAACGAGCCGTCCGTGGCTGCCCCCCGGTAGCCAAAGGCTTCGAGCTGGGCAGCCAGATAACGCGCTGCGATGCGATTGCCGGCACTGAGGGTATAGCGCCCGCCAAGCTCGGCTGAGGCCAGAAAGGAAAGATGCCGTTTGAGCTGAACGACACTGACGGCATCCAGGTTGGACGGAAGCGGCGACGAGCCACCAAAGCCGGCCAGAACGAGCAGGACGAAGCACGCGGTCAGAAAACGGTATGGGGCAGCAGGTTTCGACATGGCTTTCATGGCTGGGCCACCGGGGCCGGCTCGGCCAGAAGCTCATCAATAAGGCTGGAGAATTCAGCTTCCGTGCGCTTGGGATGAAACCCGGAAACCTGCCGCCGGATGCGCCCGGCCCGGTCAATGAAATAGGTCGTCGGCAGCCGTGAAGCATTGTACTTGGCGGCGGCGATGGCGCCGGCATACACGGGGAAGGGCGGCGCTGTCTGCTGGATGAAATGACGCGCCGTTTCGGCTTCTTCGGCCAGGTTGAGCGACAACAAAACGACATCCCGTTCCTTGTATTGGTTATAGAGCTTGGCCAGAAGCGGGAATTCGGCGCGGCAGGGTGGACACCAGCTTGCCCAGAAGTTCATGACCACCACCTTGCCGCGCAGGGAAGAAAGGCGGATGGAGGTGTCATCGGTCAGGCTTGGCACTGTGAAATCCGGCGCTGGCGCTGCCTCTTCGGAACTGGAGTTTCCGGGGCGGGGAGTATCCCGCTTGACCCCGGACTGGGTGGCGGCAACGGATGCGCCTGCGGCCAGAAACAGCACCAGAAACCAACTCATGATGTAACTCATGATGTATCGCATAGAAGCTCTCCGCACGGACGAAAGAAAGTGAAAGACGAAGCACCGAGCCCGCCGGGCTACGAAGTGCGGTGTACGACAAAGCGCGCCATCGCGATGAGCAGTTCCGCCCGTTGGCCGAGCGGCGCAAGCACTTCAATGGCTTCCTCAGCCAGGGACTCGGCCTGTTTCCGCGAAGCCTCCAGCCCGTACAGCGCCGGATAGGTCGCCTTGCCGGCTGCCGCGTCCTTGCCGGGGGTTTTGCCCAACTGCTCAGCCGTGGCCGTTTCGTCGAGAATGTCATCGGCAATCTGGAAAGCCAGCCCCACCCGGTCGCCGTAGGCGGACAGGAGTGCCAGGTCACTTTCGGTGGCATCGGCGACAATCCCGCCGCAAACCAGCGCCCCACGGATGAGCGCGCCGGTTTTGGCCCGGTGAATGAATGCCAGCCGCCCGGCATCAATGGGCTTTCCTTCGGCTTCGAGGTCAACAATCTGGCCGGCAATCATGCCTTCAACCGTACCGGACCTAACGGCCAGTTCCCGGATGACGCGCACTTTTTGTTCGGCAGGGGCATCCATTTCAGCCAGAATCCGAAACGCATGGGTCATCAGCCCGTCTCCGGCCAGAATGGCGGTCGCTTCATCAAACTGCTTGTGGCAGGTTGGCATACCCCGCCGCAGGTCGTCGTTGTCCATGGCCGGCAGGTCATCGTGGATGAGAGAATAGGTATGAACCATCTCGAAGGCACAGGCCACTGGATAGAGCCGCTCTGGTGCGCCGCCAAAAACCTCGCCAGCAGCCAGCACGAGTATGGGGCGCAGCCGCTTGCCACCAGCCATCAGACTGTACCGCATGGCTTCGTGAATGCGCGGCGGCGGGGTCGTCACTGGCGGCATGAGTTGGTCAAGCCAGCGGTTGACTTCGGGAACCTTTTCCGCGAAGTAGGCTTCAATCATACGGCGCTTCCATACTCCCGGCAGATGAGATCAGGACTTGCAACGATAAGCGGCCTTGCCGGGCAAAACAACCACTTCCCCGGAAAGGGCTTGCGCCCCGGCAGACCATGAACGCCAGCACCCTGATGAACAACGACTTGTTACAGCACGTGGAACGCCATCTGGTAGGGCATCTGCTTGGCCCGGAGGCGCTGGCCCAGTACGACCGTGGGCCGGTCGGTAAGGCATTTCTGCGCCCGACGGCCAGTGCCCTGGTGCGGCTTTCCGATGATTTTACCCGGGAGCGCCAAAACCTCGCGGAGGCTGCTCCTGGAGATTACTGGCACGACACGCGCCGTCTGGCCTACCTGTTCCACTTTCTGCCGCGCAACTATGTCAAAGTTGCCCGGGTGCTGGCCGAGCTTGGCGGGCATCCAGATGTTGCCAAAGAACTCACAGCAAAATCCCGGTTCACTGTCCTGGATGTGGGCTGCGGGCCGGGTACTTCGGCTCTGGCAACGCTGTCATTTCTGGCGGCATTGCAGCCGGCGGCGTTCCAGGTGCGGATCGTTCTGGTCGAAATGTCGCCAGCCGCCCTCCAGAAAGCGACGGACCTGCTGCGGCAGGCTGCCGATTGGCTCAATGCCGAGCGTCGTGAAGCTATGACGCTGCACGTGACGCCACACACCGGCGACGCCAAAAGTACGGGCAGATACCCACCGCACGCTGCGGCTGATTTCATCTGGCTTTCCAACGTTCTCAACGAGTGCGCCCCGGAGGACGTCCCGCCGGCTGCCTGGGTGCGGGAACTGGTCCGGGATCACCTTGCACCGGATGGCAGTTTGTGCGTCATTGAGCCGGCCCTGCACGCAAGTGCGCGTGCGGCCATGCAGCTTCGTGACGCGCTCCTCGAAGATCTTTCAGAATGTGGAATTTTCGCGCCCTGCACGGCCAACGGGCCCTGTCGGATGCTGGCCGGGCAACCGGAACGGGACTGGTGTCATGTCGCGCTGACCTGGCAACCAACGCCGCTCGTTGCACAGCTCGATGCGATGAGCGGGCTGTCCAGTCGCGTCCAGAAGTTTTTTTACTTCGTACTGCGGCGGGATGGAAAACGCGCGACGGAAGCTCGTTCGGGCTGGACGCCGTGGCGCGTCATTGGCGACCTCCAGCGTGAAAAGGGACGTGAAAAACGGCTTGTCTGTGGCCCTGACCGCTGTACGCTGCTGACGCGCTTCAAGCGTGACCGCCACGCCGGTAATGAAGCCTTCAGCACGGCCAGGCGGGGGGATGTCCTGTGGCTTTCGTCGGCGCCGGCGCCCTTGGCCGATGGGCTGCGGTTGTTGCCGCACATCCAGGTCGAGCGCCAGACCGTAGCCCCACCCACGACGGAGTAAAACCATGCCGACGCTGCGGATTATCGACGGCACACTGCTCACGGGCGGCCCACACCACCAAGTCATCAACGGCGATCTCTATGTGCAGGACGGCCGCATCACGCACCTGGGCAAAGTTCCTGAAACAGCCGATGAGACACTCGATGCCTCCGGGTGCGTGGTGATACCGGGTTTTGTCCAATCGCACATTCATCTGTGCCAGACTCTGTTCCGGGGTGCGGCCGACGATCTTGAACTTCTCGACTGGCTGAAGACGCGCATCTGGAAGTTCGAGGCCGCCCACACACCTGACAGTCTCCGGGTTTCGGCGCAACTCGCCATCGCAGAAATGATGTCCGGTGGGACGACCTGCGCCATGACGATGGAGAGTGTCCACCACACGGAAGCGGCCCTGGAGGTCGTTGCCGAAACCGGTTTTCGCGCGGTTGTCGGGAAGTGCCTGATGGATGCCGGCGATGAAGTGCCCCCGGGCCTTCGTGAGACGACAGCGCAGGCGCGTACTGAATCCCTCCGCCTGCTCGACGCCTGGCACGGCCAGGCCGGGGGCCGGATTCACATGGCCTTTGCGCCCCGCTTCGTTTTGTCGTGCACCGAAACGCTGTTGCGGGAAGTGGCAGCCCTGGCGCGTGAAAAGGGCGTACGCATCCACACGCACGCTTCGGAAAGCCGGGATGAAGTGGCGCTGGTCGAACGTCTGACCGGACGGCGAAACCTGGCACACCTGCACGCGCTGGGCCTGACCGGCCCCCACGTCGGCATCGCGCACTGTATCTGGCTTGACGAGACCGAGCAGGAGCTTCTGGCCGAGACCGGAACCCACGTGCTGCACTGCCCGTCCTCAAACCTGAAACTCGGCTCCGGCATCGCCAAAGTCGTGGAAATGCTGGAGCGCGGTATTTCAGTTTCCCTGGGCGCCGATGGCGCACCGTGCAACAACCGGCTCGATGCCTTCACGGAAATGCGGACAGCCGCGCTGCTTCAGAAAATGCGCTGTGGCGCGCGAAAACTCACCGCGCTGGACGCCTTTCAGATGGCAACCTGGCACGGAGCACGGGCGCTTGGACTGGAGAACGAAATTGGCAGTCTTGACGTGGGAAAAGCGGCCGATATAGCCGTCGTGACGCTTGACACCCTGCATGCCGCGCCGCATCCCGATCCACTCTCAGCCCTGGTCTATGCGGCTATGGCTTCTGACGTACGGCATGTGGTCATTGCCGGTCGCGTCGTCGTCCGCGACGGAGCGTTGACGACACTCAATGCCGCAGACGTGCAGGCCCAGGCACGGCGTGAGTTTACCGCCTTGGCGGTGCGGGCTGGTGTGGCCTGAAGCCTGGCCGTTACGAAGGCTTGTCCGGGTTTTCGGTGACTTCGGAAGTCGTGGGCTGGAGGGCCAGCCAGGTACGTACCGCGTCGAGGCTGTCAAAGTTCAGAGTTTCGACAGCCAGGTTTTCGGCCTGTTCCCGTGACAGCAGGCCAATCTGGGCAGCGATGCTTTCCGGGAGCGGGCCAAAACGGCGTTCGAGCAGCGTGCGGGCCAGCCGGATGGCTTCCAGGTGACTGCCCTGCGCCAGCCCGCGTTCGACACCCTGTGCCAGCCCGCGTTCAATGCCCTGCGCCAGCCCGCGTTCGACACCCTGCGCCAGCCCACGTTCGATGATTTCCTGATAGATGACCGATTCCCGCATCGCTTCCTCCCGAAATAAAGCCCGGATCAACTCCCGGTCAAAGCGCAATCCGGCCAGCACCTGCGCACAGGCTGACACGTTAGCGCGTTGGCTGGCGTCTGTCATCTGCTCGACCCGCGCCGCAGTTTCCCGCAAAAGTGCCTCGTCGGAGTCCGCTTTTCCGAGAACAGCCAGCGGCAACAAAGCTTCGTCATCCAGAAGTTCAGTCGCTTCAACTTCCCACAGACGCAGCACGTGGAAACCATGGTGTGTCATACCGGCTGTGAACGTGCTGGGCATCTCCCGGGCCGCCGGTGTACTCTTCAGCAACAGAACCACCTGCCGGGCCGGAGTGCGGTAGCGGCGGAAAAGACGCACCCAGTACTCCAGCATCCGAAACGCCAGCGGTGGGTCGGAAGCCGGATCGAGGTGAAACTCGATGTGCAGAAGCACGCCTGCGGCCCGGATGAAGGTGACGAAATCGGCGCGAATCGGCTCGACGGGCAGTTCGGTTTTGAGAACCTCGACTTCAGCGGCTTCCATGTCGTGTGGAAGCTCAGGATAATGCCTGGCGAGCCAGCGGACGAAAGCCGCCGGGTAGGTTTCTGCCAGATACTTGCACAGGTTGTCGTACGCCATTGCCCTTGCTTAGGCAGACGCAGCCGGGATTTGAGTTTGGGCCCGGCGCGAGTTTGCAACTCTGGCAGCGCGTGCTGGTGTAGCCTGAAGCCTGGCCGTTACGAAGGACTGGACGGGTCTTCAGTCGCTTCGGAAGTCGTAGGCTGGACGGCCAGCCAGGTACGTACCGCGTCAAGGCTGTCGAATTTCAGAGTTTCAACAACCAGGTTTTCAGCCTGTTCCCGTGACAGCAGGGCAACCTGGGCGGCGATGCTTTCCGGGAGCGGGCCAAAGCGGCGTTCGAGCAGCGTGCGGGCCAGCCGGATGGCTTCCAGATGACTGCCCTGCGCCAGCCCGCGTTCGACACCCTGCGCCAGCCCACGTTCGATGATTTCCTGATAGATGACCGATTCCCGCATCGCTTCCTCCCGAAATAAAGCCCGGATCAACTCCCGGTCAAAGCGCAATCCGGCCAGCACCTGCGCACAGGCTGACACGTTAGCGCGTTGGCTGGCGTCTGTCATCTGCTCGACCCGCGCCGCAGTTTCCCGCAAAAGTGCCTCGTCGGAGTCCGCTTTTCCGAGAACAGCCAGCGGCAACAAAGCTTCGTCATCCAGAAGTTCAGTCGCTTCAACTTCCCACAGACGCAGCACGTGGAAACCATGGTGTGTCATACCGGCTGTGAACGTGCTGGGCATCTCCCGGGCCGCCGGTGTACTCTTCAGCAACAGAACCACCTGCCGGGCCGGAGTGCGGTAGCGGCGGAAAAGACGCACCCAGTACTCCAGCATCCGAAACGCCAGCGGTGGGTCGGAAGCCGGATCGAGGTGAAACTCGATGTGCAGAAGCACGCCTGCGGCCCGGATGAAGGTGACGAAATCGGCGCGAATCGGCTCGACGGGCAGTTCGGTTTTGAGAACCTCGACTTCAGCGGCTTCCATGTCGTGTGGAAGCTCAGGATAATGCCTGGCGAGCCAGCGGACGAAAGCCGCCGGGTAGGTTTCTGCCAGATACTTGCACAGGTTGTCGTACGCCATTGCCCTTGCTTAGGCAGACGCAGCCGGGATTTGAGTTTGGGCCCGGCGCGAGTTTGCAACTCTGGCAGCGCGTGCTGGTGTAGCCTGAAGCCTGGCCGTTACGAAGGACTGGACGGGTCTTCAGTCGCTTCGGAAGTCGTAGGCTGGACGGCCAGCCAGGTACGTACCGCGTCAAGGCTGTCGAATTTCAGAGTTTCAACAACCAGGTTTTCAGCCTGTTCCCGTGACAGCAGGGCAACCTGGGCGGCGATGCTTTCCGGGAGCGGGCCAAAGCGGCGTTCGAGCAGCGTGCGGGCCAGCCGGATGGCTTCCAGATGACTGCCCTGCGCCAGCCCGCGTTCGACACCCTGCGCCAGCCCACGTTCGATGATTTCCTGATAGATGACCGATTCCCGCATCGCTTCCTCCCGAAATAAAGCCCGGATCAACTCCCGGTCAAAGCGCAATCCGGCCAGCACCTGCGCACAGGCTGACACGTTAGCGCGTTGGCTGGCGTCTGTCATCTGCTCGACCCGCGCCGCAGTTTCCCGCAAAAGTGCCTCGTCGGAGTCCGCTTTTCCGAGAACAGCCAGCGGCAACAAAGCTTCGTCATCCAGAAGTTCAGTCGCTTCAACTTCCCACAGACGCAGCACGTGGAAACCATGGTGTGTCATACCGGCTGTGAACGTGCTGGGCATCTCCCGGGCCGCCGGTGTACTCTTCAGCAACAGAACCACCTGCCGGGCCGGAGTGCGGTAGCGGCGGAAAAGACGCACCCAGTACTCCAGCATCCGAAACGCCAGCGGTGGGTCGGAAGCCGGATCGAGGTGAAACTCGATGTGCAGAAGCACGCCTGCGGCCCGGATGAAGGTGACGAAATCGGCGCGAATCGGCTCGACGGGCAGTTCGGTTTTGAGAACCTCGACTTCAGCGGCTTCCATGTCGTGTGGAAGCTCAGGATAATGCCTGGCGAGCCAGCGGACGAAAGCCGCCGGGTAGGTTTCTGCCAGATACTTGCACAGGTTGTCGTACGCCATTGCCTTTGCTCGCCCAGTTCACCGGTGTCCACGCCATACGCAGTACTTCATCAGCGATGGCCGTCGCTGCAACGAAGACGCGCCCAAGGACAGTTCTCAACGGATGTCACCATGCTCACGCCCGGAAGACAACGCCTGCTGGCCCGCAGCACCGTCTTTGTCGCCCTGCTGACAACCCTTCCGACGCTGCCCGTGCCGCCCGGTACGACTTCTGACCTTCCGGCGCCCGGCCCGGCTGAAACATCCGTCTCCCACGCGCCATTCGAGGCCCGAACGGCAACGCTCCGCATCCAGAAGGCCGTGGATGACCGGCGTTATGCCGATGCGCTGCGCGATCTCGCCCAGTTTGCCAGTGCTGCGCCGCAGCTCTACACGGTCAACAACTACGATTATCTGCGGGCGCGCCTGCTCCACCGCACCGGCGATCTGGCAGGCGCCAGAACCCTGTATGAACAGGTCATGCAACGCCCCGGCGGGCAGATGTTCGCACCGTACTGCCTGAAATACCTGGCCGAGTTGGCGCGTCAGGAAGCCCAGTCCGGCAACCGGGCTGCCAGCCGCGATGAACAACGCTGGCTGACCGAGCTTGTGCAGCGGTTCGGAATCCATCCGGCCGCACGCAGCGCCCGCCTGCGTCTGGCCGAAAGCTACGCGACAACGGGACAGCTTGACCGCGCCATTGGGCTGTATCGCCAGATGGCTTCCCAAAGCCGTGAATATGAGGCCCGGCTCGGCGTGCTCCTGCGCCGGGTTGGCCAGGAAACAGAGGCGCAGACGCTGTTCCGGCGGCTGCTGGCCACCGGAAAAGATGATGCGGCCCTGCTGGCGGCCGAACAGCTTGACGCCCAGGGAGACACCACCTTGCCGCCAGCCCAGCGCCTGGTGCGCGCCCGGCTCTATCTGGCCAATCGCCACACCGAAGGCGCAAAACGCCATTTCCGCGCGCTGGTGGAGCATGTCCCGGCCGTTCCAGAGCGTCCTGAAGCCCTGTGGAGCCTGGGGCGCGCTTTCTTTATCGAGGAAAACTGGGATGAAGCCATCCGCTGGCTGGACCGCGCACACGAGGAATATCCCACGTCACCGGAAGGCGAAAAAGGCTACTACCAGGTCGGACACGCGCTCCAGAATGCCGGACGTTATCAGGAAGCCGTTGCGCGGTACGAAGCCTTCATTGCGGCCTATCACAACAGTGAGTTTTTGGGCGGCGCGTATCTGAATGCCATTGACGCCCTGCGCCTGGCCGGTGACTTCAAGGCAGCTCTCGAATGGTGCGACCGCGCGGAAAAACGCTTCCCGCGTGAGCTGGCCGGCGTGACGGCGCGCTTTCAACGGGCAAAGATTTTCATGTCCCAGAGCAACTGGCGCGCGGCGCTCAGTGTGCTGGAAGACCTGCAACGCCTGCCGCTGCACCGGCGCGGTCCCGGTTCGACCAATGCCAACGAAGTCACTTTCCTGCGCGCCCTCTGTCTGGAACGTCTGGAGCGTTTCGCGGAAGCCATCGAAGTCTATCTCTCGCTGCCTGACACCCGGACGAGCTACTACGGCCAGCAAGCCACCGCGCGGCTTCTGGCGCTGGCTGAAAACCGTAAAGCACAAGCCCTGATTGCCCAGCGCCTCAGCTACTTCCGCCAGAGCCAGACCAAGGACGGGCTGCACCAGGCACTGCGGTTGACCTCCGACCCGGATACGCGGCGCGCTCTGCTGGGCCAGCTTGAAACCATCTATCGCCAGCTTCCGGCCTATGCCCGTGCTTGGCAGGTCAGCGTGCCCGAACCGGGCCGGCAGGTGATTCTCCGTGCTGAAGCTGCTCCGGCGAGCCGCAACCTGGCCGAAGAACTGTCGTTTCTCCGGCTCTTCGACGACGCCCTGCCCTTTCTGGAAGGCGGCAGCGGGCCGGCGCTGGCTCAGGCCGTCTATGCCGGACGTGGCAATCAGGCGTGGAAAGCCATGGCTTACGGAGAGCCGACATTTGGCACGCTGCCGGAAGACTTCCGGCTGGAAGTCATGCCGCGCCTTGTGGCCGAACTGCTTTACCCTGCGCCCTACCGCGATGAACTGGTTGAACATGCGCGGCGGCGTGGTGTGGACCCACGTCTGTTGCTGGCCATTGCCCGGCAGGAATCGCGTTTCAATCCCACCGTCAAATCACCGGTCGGCGCGCGCGGCATGTTTCAGTTCATTGCTGCCACGGCGGAACAGGTTGCCCAAAAGCTGGGGCTGCCGGACGTGACCCAGACGGACCTCTACGAACCACGCTTTGCCATACAGTTTGCGGCCCAGTATGTGGCCGATTTGTTTACCTTGTTTCCCAACCATCCGGCAGCCGTTGTCGCGGCATACAATGGCGGTGAGACCGCTGTGGCGCGCTGGTGCGCACGGGCCGGTGCGGACGACCAGGCGCGCTTTGCTTCTGAAGTCGGCTATGCCGAAACCAAGGACTATGTTTTCAAGGTCATGACCAACTACCGCTGCTATCGGCTGTTGTTTGACGAAAACCTGCGCCCGCAGCAGTGGTGAAACCAGCAACCGGAGCCGGGCCGGCGTTGCAGGTCTGGTTCCCGGCTTCAGCCCACGCCGTTGTCATCTCCGACTGTTTCTCCGCCTTCAAACTGGCGCACGACGCTGGCGCCCTACCTTGAAGGGCCGACCGTACGGATGCTCCTCCTTGGCTTTGCGGCCGGGCTGCCGTTGCTGCTGGCGCTTAGCACACTGAGCTTTCGGCTGCGCGAGGCGGGCGTTGACCTGACCGCCATCGGTTACGCCAGTTGGGTTGGACTGGTCTATGGTTTCAAGTGGTGTTGGTCGCCGCTGGTTGACCGCATGCCGCTTCCCGGACTGACGACACGGCTCGGCCAGCGCCGGGGCTGGCTGTTGTTGGCGCAGCTTGCCGTGGCGGGCGGCCTTGTGGGCCTCGCGCTGACTGACCCGCGTCAGGCGCTGGGGCGAACCGTCAGCTTTGCGCTGTTTGTGGCCTTTGCCTCGGCTACCCAGGATATTGCCCTCGATGCCTACCGCATCGAATCTGCCGATGTGACGCGCCAAGGCATTCTGGCCGCGGCCTACCAGACCGGCTACCGGCTGGCCATGATGTGGAGCAGCGCCGGGACGCTCTGGATCGCCACCCGGCTTGGCAGCCGTAACGGCTATGACCAGTTTGGCTGGCAGGCGGCCTACCTTGTCATGGCGGCTTCAATGGCAGTTGGTGTGCTTACGGTCCTGTGTTCGCGCGAACCGGACACCCGGCGCGTCTCTGTTGCCGGAAACCTTTGGGCGTGGCTGCGCGAAGCCCTCCTCGAACCGTTTGCCGATTTTCTGCGCCGTTACCGCTGGCAGGCGGTGCTGACGCTGCTGCTCATCACGACCTACCGCCTGAGCGATACCGTTCTGGCCGTGATGGTCAACCCGTTTTACGTGGACATGGGTTACACGAAAGACCAGATTGCAGCCGTAAGCAACGTCTATGGCGTCGTCATGACGCTCACCGGCGCCTTCCTGGGTGGGGTTCTGGTGTCGCGCCGGGGGAGCTTGTGGCCGCTGTGGCTGGGGGCCCTGCTGAGCAGCGGCACGAATCTCCTCTTTGCGGCGCTCAGTCTCACGGACCCGCACCTGGCGGCGCTGGTCGTGGTCATTTCTGCGGAATATCTCGCCACGGGGCTGGCTTCGGCGGCCTTTGTCGCCTACCTGTCGTCGCTGACGAACGTCGGATACTCGGCAACGCAGTATGCCCTGCTTAGCTCGATGATGTTGCTGTTGCCAAAGTGGGCGGCAGGTTTTTCGGGATCGGCCGTGGCGACGTTTGGCTACACAAAGTTTTTTGTCGGCACAGCGCTGCTCGGTCTTCCGGCGATTCTGCTGGTGTCGCTGGCGCTGCGCTTCAACCGCCCTGCGACGGCGCAAAGCTGACCGAGCCGGCGGCCCTACAGCATCGGAGAGAACAGCCGCGCCGCACCGTCACGCAGGCGAATCGGCAGCGGACGCTCCCGGAGTTGGGCAGCGGTAACCAGTGTGGCTTCCCGGCGGGCCGCCTGGAACAGCGCCTCCAGATGCTGCGCCAAGGCCGTGTCATAGACTTCCAGGTTGAACTCAAAGTTGAGCCGCAGGCTGCGGGCATCCCAGTTGGCTGAACCGATGCACACCCAGCGACTGTCCACAACCATGAGCTTGCTGTGGTCAAACGGGCCGGGGCGTTCCCAGATGTGCGCTCCGTGTTCAAGTACCTGCCAGTAGTGCGCCCGTCCGGCCCACTGAACCAGCGGATGGTTGTTTTCAACCGGCGTCAGGATGTCCACTTCGACACCACGCAGCGCCGCCGCACTCAATGCGGCCAGAAGGGACTGGTCGGGGACGAAATAAGGCGTCCAGATTCTGACGCTCTGCCGCGCCACATTCAGCGCGCCCAGAAAGACCCACCGCAGGCGGTCAAGGGTTTCATCCGGGCCGGCTTCGATGCCGCGCGCCAGTGCCGGTCCGGCCGGTTGGGGGCCTTCCTCCCCCCAGAACCTGGTATCCAGGCGTTCGCCAGTGGTGAAGTACCAGTCGTCGGTGAAGGTTTCCACCATGTGGCGGACGACCGGCCCCCGGACGTGAAAGTGCAGGTCACGAAAGGCAGTCGCCGGGTTTTCCGGCCGCCAGTAGGGGCGGTGGATATTCATGCCGCCGGTAAAGCCAATCTGGCCGTCCACAATGAGCAGCTTGCGGTGATTGCGCAGGTTGGCGGCGTGAAGCCGCGCCGGAAGTACCGGCGGGTTGAAAGAGACCACATTCAGCCCAGCGGCTTTGAGAAACTTGAAGGCTGAGCCGCGTACCAGGCGCACGTACACATCGTCTATGAGAATGCGAATGCTGACGCCGCGCTGCTGTGCTGCCAGCAGAGCGTGTACAAACTGGTCGCCGATGCCGTCGCGGTCGAAAATGTAGGTGGCCAGGGCGATGCTGTGCCGGGCCTGGGCGATGGCGTCAAGCATGGCCGGATAGGCCTGCACACCGTTGACCAGTGGCGTGAGGTGATTTCCGGCCAGCAGCGGTTGTCCTGTGACCTGTTGGACAAGCCGCGCCAGTCCACCCAAGTCATCATCCGCCAGCAGTTCGGTTTGGTCTTCACCGGCAATCTGTTCAGCCGCCGGTGGCAGGGCCGTGGCGTCCCGGAGACGCTGGGCGCGGCGCTGGAGGCGGTTGATGCCGATCAGCAGGTAGAGTACCGCGCCCAGAACCGGCAGAAACCAGACGACGAGCAGCCACAGCAGGGCCGAGCGTGCTTCGCGTTTGTAGAGCAGCGCGTGCCCGGAGACGATGAGACCAACGACACCGAAGAGGATAAACGCTGTCCATTCAAACCAAACGGCGTCCATTCGCCCGGCTTCTTTCGTGGAAGGGCGGCTGTCGCCACCTGCCTGTCCACATCGTCAAAGTGACTCGTGCACCAACTGTTCGCCGAAAGCCAGCAGCGCCGACATCTTTTCGACGGTCGTGGCCTCGCTATAGACGCGCACCAACGGCTCAGTGCCCGAAGCCCGGAACAGCAGCCAGCTTTCGTCCTCGAAGTGGAGTTTCACGCCGTCGAGCAGTCCCACCTCGCGCACCGGATACCCGGCGACAGCCGCCGGCGGGTCGGCTTTCAGGCGCTCGATGAACGCCAATCCCTGCTCGATGTGGTCAAGTGCCAGGTCGCGCCGGTCGTAGGCAAAAAATCCAAACTCCTCCGAAATGTCGGCCACCAGCTCGGACGGCTTCCTGCCAAAGGCCAGAATGGCTTCCAGAAAGAGCAGCCCGCTGAAGATGCCGTCCCGCTCCGGGATGTGCAGTTTGCAGCCCAGGCCGTTGGATTCCTCGCCGCCACACAGGATGTCGTGGGTTCGCATCAGGGCGGCAATGTGCTTGAAGCCAACGGGCGTTTCATAGGTTGGCAGCCCGTGGCGCTCGGCAATGCGTTTGACGACGACACTTTGGGAAACCGTCCGGGCAATGCCGCCGGTCAGTCCGCGCTTGCGGATGAGATACAGCGCCAGAATGGCCAGCATGCGGTGGGTGTTCAGGTAAGCGCCGGTGTCATCCACCGCGCCGATACGGTCAGCATCGCCATCCGTTGCCAGTCCCAGAAAGGCCCGGCGGCGGACCACCTCATCACACAGGGGTTGGAGCTGCGGCATCATCGGCTCCGGGTGAATGCCGCCAAAGTAGGGGTCCCGCTCGGCGCGCAGGGTGGTGACGCGCAGCCGGCCGCCTTGGAGCAACTGCTCGATGTATCGTCCGCCGGCGCCGTACATCGAGTCCACGAGCACTTCGCCGTCGAAGGCGCGCAGGCGGTCGAGGTCAAGCAGCTCGCCGATCCGTGCCAGGTAGCGCGCGGAAGGGGGCACGTACTGCACCTGTCCGCTGGCCAGCGCCGCGCGCAGCCCTGTCGTGCGCGGCGGGTTGGCGTCAAGGCGGGCTTCCACCTGGAGGGTGTATTCCGGCGGCGCCGAACCGCCAAAGGGCAGCTTGATTTTGAAGCCCGAAAACTGTGGCGGATTGTGGCTTGCCGTGATGACGATCCCGCCCCGGGCACGTTCGGCATAGCAGTCGTAGGACACCATGGGCGTCGGCACGAACTGGTCGTACACACGTACCTGGAAACCATTGCCGGCCATGACTTCGGCCACGCGCGCTGCGAAATCCTCACCAAGAAAGCGGCGGTCGTGGCCGACATAGACCAGCGGGGCCGTTCCGTCGGCGTCGGCCAGGAACTGCTCGGCCGTGGCCTGGGCCACACGGTCCAGATTGGCAAAGGTAAACTCACGGGCAATGCGTCCGCGCCAGCCATCCGTACCAAACTTGATTGTGGTCATTGAGGGTGCTCCAGAAAACCCGGAGCGGGCAGGATGCCCGCGCTCCCGGGTGAAGGTTACTCGTCACAAGTGGCGTCCATTTCCTCCAGTTCCTGCTCAAACAGCACGCGGGCTTCGGCGGACATCGAAAACGAGTGTTCCGCCGCCGGAAAAACGCCTTCGCGTACTTCGCGGGCATAGTCGCTGACGGCCTGGCGCAGGATGTCGCCGACATTGGCATAGCGTTTGACGAACTTCAGGTTCGCGCCCGGCCCCCAGCCAACGGCGTCGTGAAAGACAAGAATCTGCCCGTCACAGCCGTTGCCGGCGCCGATGCCAATCGTGGGAATCCGCAGTCGCTCGGATATGGCCCGGGCAACTTCGTGGGGAACGCATTCCAGAACGATGGCAAAACAACCGGCCTCCTCCAGAACCAGGGCATCGTGGACGAGCGTCGTGGCCACATCCACATCGCGTCCTTGGACAACGTTCCTTCCGAAGACGTGGGCCGATTGTGGGGTGTAGCCAAGGTGCCCCATGACCGGAATGCCGGCTGTGACCATACGCTCGATGGTTTCGGCGCTGCGGCTGCCGCCTTCAAGTTTGACAGCCTGGGCGCCGCCTTCCTTGAGAAACCGCCCGGCGTTGCGCAGCGCCTCCGCCTGATCGGCCTGATAGGACAGAAACGGCAGGTCGGCGACGACCAGCGCCTGATGCGTACTGCGTGCAACGGCTCTGACGTGGTGAAGCATGTCGTCCATGGTCACGGGAAGGGTCGTTTCATAGCCGAGCAGGACGTTGCCCAGGGAGTCGCCAACCAGAATGACATCCACGCCAGCGGCTTCGCAGACCATGGCCGTCGGGCGGTCATAGGCGGTCAGGGCGACGATGCGCTTGCCGTCAGCCTTCAGGCGCGTCAGGTCGCCCGGCGTGACACGGGATGCAGGCATAAGGTGTCGGTTTCCTCAGCAGGTTGAAGTGTAAAACGATGGGTTATGCCATACGGCGGATGCGTACGTCATGGCGAACTTCGATGCTGCGATTGAAGGCCTGCCGGAGTACGGCGAACAGGTGCTCCTCGGTCGGTGTAAAGAAGCACTCGGCGGCGCAGGAGGTGTTTTCCAGCGCGCCTTCTGCCCATGGGGGCTGCCGGTCGAGGTCGTCGTAGTCCCAGATGATGTCCTCCGGCGGCATCATCTCAAAGCCGAGCTGGATGGCATCGAGTTCGCTCAGAGCTTGGGGGGCGTCGGTGTAGCGCAGTCGCCCTTTGTAAAAGTCCAGCATGATGCGTGGATACACACTGCCCCAGGCATCGTTTTCCAGACGGTAGGCGATGGTTGAGAAAAAGCAGTGGAAGAAGGACGGGGAACCGACTTCGTAGCGTTTGGTGTCCACCCAGAGAACAATGCGGAGCATGGTGGTCAGTGCCTCATGGGTTGGGTCTGTCCACGGCGTAGAGGCAGCCTCTGGCGCTCAGCGTTGGCCGGTCCACCTCAGTGGAGCGCCCGTGCAAGGTGGCTGGCATCAAGGCGCTACCTTGCCGGGCAGTTTCCCCTTTCACTCATCCTGAAGGGACGATTCGGTTTCCGGTGTCGGTTCGGTTTCCGGTGTCGGCGGCTCGCTCACCGGCAGGCTGTAGCGTTCAGTCAGCCAGTTGCCCAAGTCCCGCATCTGGCAGGCTTCGGAGCAGAAGGGACGGGTGGGATTTCCAGCCCATGTGGTTACGGCGCCACAAATCGGACAGCGCAAAACCATGGAGCATCACCTCCTTGGCCGTGTGAAAAACATCTGTGGACCACACCGTTTCTGCCCGCCGGAGTCAGTGTGGCGGCGGGAGAAAGGCGTCCGGCATTCTGGACAGAACACCAATGCCCATGGGAATATGCGCTTTCGCACGTGCGCCAGGCAAGGTGCGAGCATCCCAAAACACGACGAAATCAGGTTTGGATAGCGTTTGACCCTATGTCCGAAGCAGCTCAGTCAGAAATCAGCCCGGAGCAGAAGACCTACAGCGCCGTCGAGAAAAACGGCGTTGTCACCGCAATCTGGGAAATGGTTGGCAACAAGCACATTCGTACCATTGATCCCCGCAGCCGCGAGGGTCGGGCCCTGCTGGCACACTACCAATCACAAAAAGAAGAGACCCAGGAAAACGCGGCAAATGCCGCTACTGGTGCGTAAGCAGCCTGCACTTTGGGGGCCTGCACTTTGGGGGTTGGCGGTCAGGCGTCGCTGCGAATCGTCAGGTTTCGCGTCTTTTCGCGCTCCAAGTTGGACAACAGATACTCTTTGTCCTTGACCAGCTCGGCGAAGTTCGTCACGGCCATTTCAAAGTTGTGGCCGTGCTTGATGGCGTCTTTCGGGCAGGCCTCGACGCAGTAGCCGCACAGAATGCACCGCCCGTAGTCAATGTTATAGACGCGGGCGTAACGCGGCTCCATGCCCGGACGCTCGGCGTAGGGCCGGAGGTCTTCGTCCGCTTCAATGTAGATGGCATCGGCCGGGCAGGCCGCGGCGCAGAGAAAGCAGGCAACACAGCGCTCTTTGCCGTTTTCGTCCCGCGCCAGATAGTGCTCGCCCCGAAAACGTGGGTACAGCTCAACCGGTACGTCGGGGTACTGGCGGGTGAGTTTTTGCTTCGGGATGTAGCTCAGGGTCACGGCCATGCCCTGAGCAATGGCGCGGACGGTTTTTGCCGCCTCGAAAATTTCAGACAGGATGGAAGACATCGGCCAGACTCCTCGTGTGAAGGCAGAACGCTCGTCCTAAACCATGCCTGGAACGGCCGGTTGTCTCAAGTCCTGCCGGTGGAAGTGCGAACGCGGCGATCTGCCGCCAGCCGCGCTGCCCGTTACGGAAGACGGTTCCCAAAACCCGCCCGAAGATGGTCCACGAGCGCCTGGGCGGCGCGCGCCCGGTGGCTGTAAACCGCCTTTTCCGCCGGGGTCATCTCGGCAAAGGTGCGCGTATCGCCGGTGGGAATAAACAGCGGGTCATAGCCAAACCCGTGTGAGCCGCGCGGGGACGCGGTCAGCGTACCGGTACAGACGCCGGTGAAACAGGCTTCTTCGGTGTCCGTGACCAGCGCCAGGACGCAGACGAACCGGGCCGTACGCTGTTCGGCGGGCACGTCACGCATGGCCGCCAGAAGTTTGGCCACGTTGTCGGCATCGGACGCCTGCTCACCGGCATAACGTGCCGAGAAAACGCCGGGCGCGCCACCCAGGGCATCCACGCACAGCCCGGAGTCGTCGGCAATGACCCAGCCGCCGGTCTGCTCCTGAACGGCACGTGCCTTGAGCCGTGCGTTTGCCTCGAACGTGCTGCCGGTTTCGGGCACAGGGGGCAGGGACGGGAAAGCATCAAGGCCGATGACTTCCGTGGTCACGCCAGCGAGCAGGTGGCGAAACTCGTGCAATTTCCCGGCGTTCCGGGTGGCCAGGATGAGCGGCGCGGAAAGAGACATGGTACGGCCCCAGCCGGGTTCAGGAACACCGGCAAAAGCAGCAAGGACAGGAAACTTTGAGACCTGTACAAGCGTCTATGAACCTATGCGCGAAAAAACCGCGCGTAAGCCGGGAAAGGAAAGGTGTCCCCTTCGTCACAGAACGCACAGTGTCCGCAATTTGAAAACAGTATGCTTGGCAGAGACCCTTGCGCCCGATGAAAACCCGGTTGATGCGACAAACGGCGCAACGTATCCTGACGGTGATTGATCCAAGTTTACCAACTGCAGCCACAAGAGCAAGCATTTCCTGTTCCAGACCCACACAGCCATGCGACTCGACCTCAAAGAAAATATGATGGACAGCGACGCTGACCCGACAGCGGAAGGCGTACTTCCAACCCTTGACCTCGAAAAGTTTCTGGCCGAGATAGACTCCACGGCGTCCGAAGAGGATGACTTCATCCTGGACAGCGAAGCGGAAGATACGGAAGAACTCGAAGAGGCTGTCGAAGATGCTGAAAACGGTGGCGTTGTCCCACCGCCTGACCTGTCGGCTTCCGAAAGCGACCGCTCGCTCGATGCGATGACGTTGTACCTGCGCGAGATGAGCAATGTTGCCCTGCTGACCCGCGAGGACGAAGTCAACATTGCCAAGCGCATCGAGCGCGGCCGCCGGCGGCTCTACAAAGCCCACTCGCGGTCACTCATCGTTGCCGAGCAGTTGGAAGAGTTCGCCGAGCAGCTCAAGGAACGCAAAATTGGCATCCGGCAGGTCATTGACACCTCGGACTCGGATGCCGAGGACATCACGCTGGAAAACGAAGAACGTTACCTTTTCGAGACCATCGAGCGTTTCCAGACGATTTCACGCACGCTGGCGCACATCCGCGAAGAGGCGGCCAAAATCGAGAAGGAACGCAAGCGCACGCCGCGCAAAGCCCAGCAGCGCTACCGGAAGTATCTCCGCAAGCGGGTTGAGCTGTCGCGGCTCATCCGCAGCGTGCTCTTTTCTGACCAGATACGGCAGAAGTTCAACGACCGTATCCGGGCTGTGGTGCGCCAGATTCAGGATGCCGAGCGCAAGATTGAAAACGCCCAGGCGGCGCTGAAAAACAAGCAGCGGCGCGCACGCCTTGATGAAGCGGAAACACGCGCCCAGATTGAGCAGGCGCAGAAGGTTATTGCGGACATCGAGAAGCGCTACCTTGAACCGGCCAGCCGCATCAAAGGTTCGCTGCGGGAAATTTTCGCTTCGACCGAGGAAGCCGAAAAAGCCCGGCGCGAGATGATCGAGGCCAACCTGCGGCTCGTCGTCTCCATTGCCAAAAACTACATCAACCGTTCGCGGGGCTTGCAGTTTTCCGACCTCATCCAAGAAGGCAACATCGGGCTGATGCGTGCGGTGGAGAAGTTTGATTACCGGCGGGGCTACAAGTTCTCGACCTATGCCACGTGGTGGATTCGGCAGGCGGTGACCCGCGCCATTGCCGATCAGGGGCGGACGATTCGCGTTCCGGTGCACATGGTTGAAACCATCAACAAGATTGTTCGCACCGCGCGTCTGATGGTTCAGGAACTGGGCCGTGAACCCACGCACGAAGAGCTGGCCCAGCGCACGGATTTGCCGGTCGTCAAGGTTCGGCAGGCGCTCAAGATTGCCCAGGAGCCCATCAGCCTGGAAACGCCCATCGGTGATGACGGCGAATCCAACCTGGGCAGTTTCATCGAAGACCGCAACAGTCTCAATCCGGCAGAAATGATCGTCGGCAAGGGCTTGCGGGAAGCCACGCTGGAGGTGCTCAGCACGCTCACCCAACGTGAGGAACAAATCCTCAAGATGCGTTTCGGACTGGATGGAGATGGCCAGGAACGAACCTTGGAGGAAGTCGGGCGGCACTTCTCCGTCACGCGGGAACGCATCCGCCAGATCGAAGCCAAGGCCCTGCGCAAGCTCCGCCATCCGTCGCGGAGCCGGAAACTCAAGACCTTCTTTGATGATGGTCAGTAACTGTAGCTGTTTCCAGTAATGGGAACGGCAGACTGCCGTCCGGGTCGCTTGCCAAGGCAGGTCCTGGACGGCAGTATCACTTCTGTCATGCGGCTCGACAACCAACTCGTCATCGAAACCCCGGAGCGCGTCGAGCTGCGGTTTGCGCTCGCCAACGTCGGCAGCCGCTTTCTGGCGGCCCTCATCGATCACGGTATTCAGTTTTTGACTCTGTTTGTTCTTGGCCTTGTTGTCGCCCAGATCAGTGACGTTCTCCGCGACCTCCAGTTGAGCCGCTCCGTTGAGCTGTGGCTGCTGGCGCTCCTGGTCCTCGTGTCCTTTCTGATGTATTTCGGCTACTTTGCCATCTTTGAAACGGTGTGGAACGGTCAAACCCCAGGCAAGCGGTGGATGCGGCTGCGGGTGATTCGGATTGACGGGCGTCCGATTGGCTTTTTTGAGGCGCTGGTGCGCAATGTCCTGCGCACCATGGATTTCCTGCCGAGTGGCTACGCCCTGGGGGTCATGAGCATCATGCTCCACCGGGAAGCCCGGCGGTTGGGCGATCTCGTTGCTGGCACGGTGGTTGTCAAAGAGCGTCTGGGCACGACCCCGGTGCTCGATCAGGTGTTGGCCACGCATGCCGTGGAAGTTCGGCGTCAGCCGCCAGCCGTGATGGATGACATTGGCAATGTCCACGCCCTGACGGCCGACGACATTGCGGCTGTGGAGCGGTTTCTCCTGCGCCGTTCAACCCTCCCTGAAAAAGCGCGTCCGTGGATGGCGGCCCGGATTGCCGCCCCGATCAGTCAGCGGCTGGGCGTCTCCCCGCCACTGGACCCGGAGCCGTTCCTGGAAGCCGTGGACCGGCAGTACCGCGCACGGGCGAAGTACCTCGTGGATTAGCGATGGAACCAGTGACCGAACGCCCTTTGCGCGTCTGCCACCAATGCGGACTGCTTACCCCCAGCGGCGTGCTGCGTTGCCTGGAATGTGGCGCGCTGCCGCCGGAAGTGGAACGTGAGCAACGGGAACGCCAGCGGGCTGCCAGGTTTGTCGAAGCGGTGTTTTTCCGGCGCGCCCCGCTCAGTTACGTGCTCATCGGCATCAACGTGGCGATGTTTTTGCTGACGGCCTTTGCTGGCGGCTCAACAGATCCGGAGGTGCTGACGGCCTTTGGGGCCTGTAACCGGAAGCTCATTGACCAGGGGGAAGTGTGGCGGCTGGTCGTTCCCATGTTCCTGCACATCGGGATAATTCACCTGCTGGCCAACATGTACGCCCTCTGGGTGCTCGGCCCGCAGTTGGAATCGCTCTACGGCTCGGCGCGTTTCACCATCCTGTATCTGCTTTCCGGGATCGGCGGGTTCGTCGCAAGCTATTTTTTCGCCCATCCCGAAAGCATCGGGGCCGGCGCCTCCGGGGCGCTCTTTGGTATGTTCGGCGCGCTGCTCGTGTTTGTTTACAAGTACCGCGCTGAAATTCCGCCCATGGTACGGGCCACGATGCAACGCGGCGTCTGGCTCACTCTGGCCATCAACCTCATCATCACTTTTTCCATCCCTTTCGTCAGCCGGTCGGGTCACGTGGGTGGACTGCTGACCGGCATCGGCCTGGCACTGTTCATTCCTTACTCGCCGCCGCACGAACGGAAGACGCCGACCGTCTGGCACGTGTGGCAAATCGTGATCGGTGCCGTCGTCGTGCTCTGCTTTGGGTTCATGTTTTGGAATTACCGGGGCAATCCGCCGTCGCTGGCGCACTTTCTGGGTGGGGCGAACGTCTTCCCGGAAAACAAGGCGATCAGCCGTTTTGCCGAGGCCTGCAATGAAGGGGAGCGGGTGTACCGCCGCATTGTACGGCACCTCGAAACCGGGCAGCCCGTCCCGCCGGAGGTGCTGGCGGCCAGTGCGGCTGCCCGTCAACGGCTCAAGCAACTGCGCCCGTTCAATGCTGGCGCAACCCGTCTTGCCGATGAGCTGCATGACCTGCTGGAAGAGCAGGCGCGGATGCTGACAGAGCCTGTCGCACCCCAGGCCGTTGAGCAGATGCGGGCGCGTCTTGCTATCTATGAACAGCATCAACAGCAATGGATTGCCGCGGAAGGCGCACAGTACGGGCTGGAGTTCGTTCCCTCGGCTGAGGATGCCACCAGCCCTGACGGAAGTTCCGACCGGGAATAAGCCATCCCTCGTTCCCATCGCCGTGAAAAACCGTTGCTTACGGCCAAGAGCACGGCTTATGCTCATACCATTGTTGTCCGTGTGGTAATGCTGTTCAGCGTCGCGCCGTCTCTGTGTGCCGGGCGTGCGCCCACAGGAGAAACGTCACCATGGCCCGTAAACGTTCGACGCTGCCACCACTCGCTGTCGTTCCCCCGGCGGACACGGCGCCGGAAAAGCCCCGGCGGGCGCCCCGGAAAAAAGTCCTTACCATTCAACGTCTGGACGACGAACCCACGCTTCGGTTATTGCCCACGCCGGAGCCGCCCGCACCAGCAGCGACACCTGCCGCGGCCCGGTCACGCCGTCGGGCCAAACCGCGCAACCTGTTGCCTACCGTCACCTCGAGCGGCTGGATGGCCGCCCTGGCCGACCGTTTGGTGGATGCTGAGGTGGATGCCAGGATGCGCCAGATTCCAACGGCGGTCAACGAGTATGGCTATGACTCCTGGGGACTGCACCCCGGAACGGCGCGCTATGGATATTCACTGTTTGCACGGCTCTACCGGCATTACTGGCGGGTACAAACCTACGGCATCGAGCATGTCCCTCCGGGACGTGTGCTGCTGATTGGCAACCATAGCGGGCAACTGCCCATTGACGGGGCCATGGTGTCGGTTGCCATGCTGCTCGAAGCCAATCCCCCCCGGCTGTGCCGCGCCATGGTGGAACGGTGGTTCACCACGATGCCGCTTTTGGGCAACTTCATCCAGCGTAGCGGCGCCATCGTCGGTGATCCGCTCAACTGTGAGCGCCTGCTTCAGAAAGGCGAAGCCATCCTGGTTTTCCCGGAAGGCGCGCGCGGCTCCGGCAAGGTCTGGAAAGACCGCTACAAACTCGTCCGGTTCGGGCTGGGCTTCATGCGGCTGGCGCTGGCCACCAACACGCCCATCGTTCCCTTTGGCGTGGTTGGCGGCGAAGAACAGGCCCCCAGTTTCGTGGACTGCAAACCGCTCGCCAGGCTGCTTGGCATGCCCTATTTTCCCATTACGCCGACCTTTCCATGGCTGGGCGTGCTGGGAATGATTCCTTTTCCAACCAAATATCGTATCTACTTCGGCGAACCGCTCGTCTTTCGCGGCGACCCGGATGACCGCGATGAGGTCATTCAACGCAAGGTGGACCGGGTCAAACGCGAAATTCGGCGCCTTATCGATCGCGGACTTGAAGAGCGCGAAGGTATCTTTTTCTGATCCCTGGGACGGTGAATACACTCTCTCATTCCGACAGCAAACCCATGACTGACACCAGAAAGCACATTCTCGTTGTGGATGACGATGCCGATATCCGTGAACTGCTGACCGAACTGCTGACCCACGATGGCTATGAAGTGACCGCTGTGGAAGACGGCATCGGTGCCATGATGCTGTTGAAGAAGCGCGTCCCGGACCTGATCATCCTCGACATCATGATGCCGGTGATTGATGGAACACACCTGATCGAGGTCATTCGCTCCGCCGACAACCCGGAAATGTGGCAGGTGCCGATTCTGATTTGCTCGGCGTCCGAAAAGATTGATGAGGTTCTGGCCACGTCGGAATTCAACCTTGCCCCTGACGATTGCCTGCGTAAACCTTTCGAGATAGCCGATCTGTTGCGCCGGGTGGCGGAACGGACGGCACGTGCCTGACAGTCCCCGACAGGGCACGACCGTCAGGCGACTCGGAGGTGACATACGTGGGCTGGCTTTCTTTCTTTGGAAAAAAAGACGCCGCACCCAGGCGTCAGACCCGCGCCCTGGCCGATTTGAGTGCCGGAGACACCATCGTTCTCTCCCCGACAAGTCCGCTTCCGGGCCGGTGGGTCATTGACAAAGCCCACCGGTTCGTGGACATCGAGCAGCAAACCCTCGTGTTCTGGCAGTTTGAAGTGACGGACGGCGAACGGCGCCACTTCGTCGAGGTTCACCGTCCGAATCCACAGTCCACGGCCGGACGCGCCGTGGTTTCTTTTCCCCTTGACCCGACCGAATACGGCGAAGTGGAAGCGTTGGAGCTTGACCCGGAATCGCCGCCGGACCAGCTCACCTGGCGCCAGCGGGACTACCAGCTCGTAGCCGCACGCAATCTGCGGTTCTACCGCAACACAGGCGAGCACCCACGCGACATGCTGCACATGGAATACGCCACCGAAGCCGGCCGGCGGACGCTGACCTTTGAGTTTTGGTCAAGTACCGGAACCCCGGTCACGTCCGAGGGCCTCTGCCTGACGCCTGACGAAATTGAATGAGCTACCGGCGGGTTCCTGCCATGAGCCTGAGCAGGAGTGGCCTCTCAAAGAAGGTGCTGTCCGAACCATTCACCGCAGTGGTTCAACCAGCAAAACGTAACCGGTTTTCGGTGATTCGTGGTTGCTGCACTTGGGCGGCCGGCATCCGGGAAGGCGGCCGCCGCCGCCGGGGTTGCGGTTCCTTGCTTCGCCCGGAGCAAGGTAGTAGTCTCCAATCCCGCATTCCTGTCCCATCCCGATAGGAGGTATCCGTGAGTCAGGACTTGGAACTGCTCATCGCCCTACAGGAAACTGACCGTCAACTTGCTGAATGTCAGACCAAAACCCGCCAATTTGCCATTGAACGCGAGCGGATCGAATCCGAGTTCCAGCACCATATTGCGGCTTACACCACAGCCCAGACCAATCTCGACGCTGTTCGTCGTCGCCTCCGTGACCTCGAAAGCGATCTTGTGCACTTCCAGTCCCAGTTTGCCAAATACACGGCGGACCTCCAGCGCGTCCGCAACCAACGCGAGTACGAAACGGCCATCCGGGAAATAGACACGGCCAAAAAATCCGTGGCGCAGTGCGAGTCCAAAATTGCCGAAGCCCGCGCCGAAGCGGCCAAACTTGAAGCCGAAGTCGCTTTGCACGCGCCGGAAATCGAAAAGCGCCGGGCTGAAACGGATGCCGCATTGGCCGAGAATGCCCGGGCCGAGGCCGCCTATCTGGCGGAAGTCGAACGCATCCGCGTTCGGCGGCGCGAGATGGAGACCAAGCTTTCAAAAACCTGGCTCACCAACTATACCCGCGTGGCCAAACTTCGGGGTGGACACGTTATGGCGCAGGTCATCAACGGCACTTGCTCGGCCTGCCGGATGCGACTGCGCCCACAGGTTTACAGTCTGGTGCGGCAGGGGATTGGTATTCACACCTGTGACAGTTGCGGCCGCATTCTCTTCTACCGCCCGGAGGGCAGTGCGACGGCCTCTGCCGAACAGGTGGCCGCCGCCGGAGCCGACTCCTGACACGGACGCGCCCAATAACGCCTGATGGGGCACAGGGCTTTGATGAGCGCGCGCTGACGGACAGCGGTTCCAGTCGTTGCATGCAGGTCTGGTTGCGCCTTCAGAGACCGGCTTGGCGGTGAAAAGGGGGAAGTCGTGTTCGAGCGATTTTTGAGAGTGCTTTTCACCACCGCCTTTATCGGTATCGGGCTGCTCATCGTGTTTGCCGTCACCGCCTGGATGAGCGGCTGGCAGGTGCCGGCGCTCACCCCAAGGCTGGCGCTCGACATCGGCATGGGTGTCGTTTGCCTGATATGGCTGTTGCTCATTCTGACCGTTCCATGGGACATCCACTTCCAGGCCAAATCCGTCCAGTTCGAGCTGGAGCGCTCGCGTGAAGCCGGGCTGACCGTCAATGACGAACGGTTGGCTTACGTCAAACGGACGCAACGCACGACGCTCTGGGTGGCCCTTGGGCTGCACGTGCTTTCGGCCCTCATCATTGGCGGTCTTGCCTATTTCACCCAAGGCAGCGTGGGGTACTGGTTTGCCGGGTTCTACCTGGTCACGATGGTCTTTCGTCCGTTTGGTGCGGCGTATGACTACCTGCACCGCAAGCTGACGGACATCAGCGAAGAGGCCCGGTTTCCACGCGACGACACCATGAAGCTCAAAAACGACATTGCCGAGGTCAAAGCTGACCTGGAGGGGCTTCACAGCCAGGTCAGGCAAATCGCCGAGGAACTGGCCACCCTGACCACCACCAGCGCCAAAACCCACCAGGATATTCTCGCCCTTCAGCACACCATCGAGCGGGCTGAGCAGTCCTTCAAAAGCCGGATTGGCCAGATGAGCGATGAAATCGAACGCTCCCTGACCCGCACCTTTGACCAGCAGGACATTGTCAACGGACTGCGGGCCTTTGCCCGCCTCATCAAGTCAGCCTGAGTGCCGTGTGACCTGCCGCCTTGGGCTTGAGCGTTGATCCCGGCCGGCGCTGTCACCCGATTTCTTCGAGCAGGGCCGGCATCGCCTGCTCCAGCAGCCACAGGGCATAGCCGACATTGGACTCACGCGCCAGAACGAGCACCAGAAAGTAGTTTTCCGGGAAAAGCTTCAGGATACAAACGGCCTCGTCGTACGTACAAACGATGGTGCGAATGTTCTCCAGCAGGCTTCGCAGTCCAAACCGGCGGTAGTTGCCCACGGTAATGCCGTGGTAGGCCGCCAGCAGGGGCAGCGTTTCAAAGTCACCAACGGTCTGGCGAAAAACGATTTCCCCGTCATCGGCCAGGAACGCCCAACCCCGTGCTCCTTCAATCCGGTCGAGCACGCCATGCATGATGGTCTCGAAAGACATATTTGGTCGAACGGAACGGTCTGGTTACAAGCTAGATGCGTGGTTGCACGCTATCCATGTGGCCGCCCTTCGTCAAATGACCATGCGGAAACATGCGGATTTTGGCTTCATTTTTCAGCCAATTCGTTATGCTGCTGCCCAAATGCAGGGCACATCACACCTGCCTTGCGGAGCGGCCGGACCTGGACACGGCGCTGAACAGGCAAAAGCCCGGAAGTTTTTCAATGAAAGTATTGAAAAAACTTCCCGTCTTGCACTAGCTTCACGGCATCGGCAGTATCCGGCAGTCGGAGTGACGAACGCCGGAAGCATTACCGTGCCGGGGTTCTGCCACTTCTGGCGACTCAACTTCCCTGAATGAGGTACCAAAGCAATGGCATCGGTTGACGACAAGTATCCAGACAACGTACCTGGGATGTTCTACGTGGACACCCAGTGCATTGACTGCGACGTGTGCCGCGATACGGCACCCAACAACTTCACGCGCAACGACGATGGTGGCTATTCCTACGTTTTCAAGCAGCCTGAAAACGATGAGGAAATGGAGCAGTGCCAGGAAGCCATGGATGCCTGCCCGGTAGAAGCCATTGGCAACGACGGCGCTGAGTAGTCCCACCCGCACCTGATTTCACCGGCCGTTGCCTGGATGCAGGCAACGGCCTTCATTTTTGCCAGCCTTTTCGTTAAAACAGACCGGCGTGAGGTCACAAGCGCCCATGTCTGCTGCCCATCCTGAAAGCCCGTCAGCCCTTTTGCGGTTGGAAGCCCTCGACAAGGCCCATCTCTGGCATCCTTTCACGCAGATGCAGGGATGGCAGGCGGCACGCCCGCTCATCATTGAACGCGCCGAGGGCTGCTATCTCTACGATGTTGAAGGCCGGCGTTACCTGGATGGGGTGTCCAGCCTGTGGGTGACAACCCACGGGCACCGTACTCCTGAACTGGATGCCGCCATCCGCCACCAGCTTGACCGGGTGGCGCACACGACGCTTCTGGGGCTGACGCATCCACCGGCCATTGAACTGGCTGCCAGACTGGTGCAGATGGCGCCCCCTGGGCTGACCAGAGTGTTTTACTCGGACTCCGGTTCGACGGCCGTCGAGATTGCCCTCAAGATGGCTTTCCAGTATTGGCGGCAGCGTTCTGACCCGCGCCCACGGAAAACGAAGTTCATTCACCTCCGCGAGTCTTATCACGGCGATACGGTGGGAGCGGTCTCTGTCGGCGGGATTGCGCTCTTTCATGACCTCTACCGTCCGATGCTGTTCGAGACGCTGACAGCGCCGGAGCCGCACTGCTATCGCTGCCCGCTGAAGCTTGAACGTCCAGGCTGTGGGCTGGCCTGTGCAGAGGAACTGGGACGTATTCTGTCCGAACACGCCGACGAAGTCGCAGCGGTCATCATCGAGCCGGTCCTGATGGGCGCGGCCGGTATGCTGGCCCAACCGGAAGGCTACGTCCGGCGGGTGCGCGAACTGTGTACAGCCCATGACGTGCTGCTGATATGCGATGAGGTGGCCACCGGCTTTGGTCGCACCGGCTGGATGTTTGCCTGTGAGTCTGAAGGGGTTGCACCGGACCTGCTGTGTGTTGCCAAAGGGCTGACGGGCGGCTACCTGCCGCTGGCGGCAACCCTTGCCACAGAGGCCATCTACGCGGCTTTTCTGGGTGAAGCCAGTGAGTTCAGGACGTTCTTTCACGGGCATACCTACACGGGCAACCCGCTCGCCTGTGCTGTGGCGCTGGCGAATCTCGACCTGTTTGAGCGAAACCGGACGCTCGACCACGTGCGGACAGTTGCCAATCACCTGGCCTTGCGATTGGAGGAACTGCGGACGCTGCCGCTCGTGGGGGACATCCGGCAGCGGGGCCTGATGGTGGGCATTGAACTTGTGGCCGACCGCGCAGCCCGAACGCCCTTTCCGCCTGACCAGCTCATGGGCTATCGCGTGACAAACCGCTGCCGTGATTACGGAGTCATTCTCCGGCCGCTCGGCAATGTCGTCGTTCTGATGCCGCCGCTGGCGATTTCAACGGCGCAGATAGACGAACTGGTGGATGTGCTGCACACAGTCATCCCGGAAGTGGCCGAATCGTTGTAACGCTCAGGTTGGAAACTTCTCTTGCCGGGAGATTTCCTTTCGCCAGCTCATGCGGGCCTGGGCGCGACCGGCGCCACTTCGGCAGGGAAAGGGAGGCATAAAAGGTCATGACTGTGCCTACAGCTTCATCGGCGCTGGCCGATCTGGCCCGTGCTGAGCGCGACTATCGGTTTCTCGTGGCGTGTTTTCAGGAGGTTTTGTCGGAGACAGGTGCTCCAGAGCTGGCGCAGTCCCTTCCGATAGAGGAAACGGCGCCCCTGCCAGATACCTCCCATGAGCGTTTTGTCCAGGCCTGCTCGGTGGTTTTCCAACTGCTCAACATGGCCGAAGAAAATGCCGCCGCGCAAAACCGGCGGGCGCTTGAAGCCAGCGCCGGCTGTGCTGCCGAACCGGGGCTGTGGGGCGCGGTGCTGCACAAGCTACGTCGCCGGGGACGGTCTGCGGCAGACATCCTGACGGCGCTCGCGCAGCTTCATGTCGAACCGGTTTTGACCGCCCATCCCACTGAGGCCAAGCGGGCGACCGTACTGGAGCACCACCGGCGGCTTTACCTGCTTCTGGTCAAGCTCGAAAACTCGGTGTGGACGCCCAATGAACGCCGCGCCATCCGGGACGAGATCAAACGCGAACTGGAGCGTCTGTGGCGGACCGGTGAAATTTATCTCGAAAAACCGACGGTCGCCGACGAACTCCGCAACGTTCTCCATTACCTGACAACCACCCTGCCAGAAGCCATTGGCTGGATGGACCGGCACTTGCTCGATGCCTGGGATGAACTGGGGATGGAGGCTGCGATGCGCCCGACAGACCCGGCACACCTGCCGCATATCACCTTTGGCACATGGGTTGGAGGGGATCGTGATGGCCACCCGCTCGTCACCCCGGAAACGACCCGTGAGTCTCTGCACACGCTCCGCCAGGCTGCACTGCGGTTGTTCCGTTCCCGGCTGACCGAACTGGCAGCGCGGATGAGCCTTTCGGATCGTCGCCAGTCGCCGCCGGCGGCGCTGATGGCGTACCTGTCCACGGCACGGGAAGCGCATGACCCGGTTCTCCAGTCGGCGCTGGAGCGAAACCCTTACGAGTCGTGGCGGCAGGCGGTCAACGTCATGCTGGCCCGCCTGCCAGGCGCAGAACTGGGCTGGCCGACAGCGCGCCAGCCCTACACTGCGGCATCGGAGCTGGCTGCCGATCTGCGCCTGCTGGGCGAGACGTTGCTTGCGGTTGGCGCAAAACGGTTGTGTGAATCAGAAGTCTGGCCGCTGCTCCGTCTGGTGGAAACGTTTGGATTTCACTTGGCGGTACTTGACATCCGGCAAAACAGCGCCGTGCATGAACAGGCGGTTGTCGAATGGCTCCGGGCCGCTGGCGTAGAAGCCGAATATGACCAGTGGGATGAAGCCCGCCGCTGCGCGTTTTGGGAAACGGAACTGGCCCAGACGCGACCGTTGGCCGTACTTGGCGCACCGCCTGGTGATGCCGCTGGGCGTGTGGTTGGCGCCCTGCAGGTGGCGGCTGAGTACGGCCAGCAATACGGTTGGTCAGGGCTGGGCGCGCTGATTGTGAGCATGACCCGCGCGACTTCCGATCTCCTGGCTGTGTACGGGCTGGCACGTGAAGCCGGGCTCACCATCTCCACGTCCGACGGACTGGTATGCCCGCTGCCGGTTGTTCCGCTTTTTGAAACCCTCGATGATTTGCGGCACAGCCCGGACATTCTGTCAGCTTTTCTGGACCATCCGATGACGCGCCGCAGTCTGGCCTGGATGCAGCGCCCCGGACAGCCGCCTGTGCAGCAGGTCATGATTGGTTACAGCGACAGCAACAAGGACGCCGGCGCTGTTGCCAGTCTGTGGGGGCTTTACCGGGCCCAGCAGGTATTGTCGGCTGTGGCACAGGCGCGTGGCGTACTGCTGCGCTTCTTTCACGGTCGTGGTGGCACGCCGAGCCGGGGCGCCGGCCCCACCCATCGCTTTCTCAACGCTCTGCCGCCGGAGTCAGTGTCAGGACGCCTGCGGCTGACGGAGCAGGGCGAAACGATTTCACAAAAGTATGCCAACCTCATCACGGCCACTTATGAACTCGAACTGCTCACATCTGGGATGCTTGAAACCTACCTGTTGGCGCAATCCACTGCGAAAACGCCCCACCCCCTTGAACCGGTGCTTGACTTCCTCGCCGACGAAAGTCACCGCGCCTACCGGGCGTTGCTGGAACTACCCGGCTTTCTGGAATTTTTTGCCCACGCCACGCCGATAGACGCCATTGAGGCCAGCCGAATCGGATCGCGCCCGTCACGCCGTACCGGAAAGCGTACCCTAGCTGACCTGCGCGCCATTCCCTGGGTTTTCAGTTGGAGCCAGGCACGGTTTTTTCTCTCCGGCTGGTACGGACTTGGCACGGCGCTGGACATGCTGGCCACGCACCATCCGGCGTGGCTGACCCAACTGCGCCAGGACGCCATGCGGTGGTATCCAACCCGGTTGCTTCTGATGAATGCCGGCAGTCAGCTTCTTCTGGCCGATGCGGCCTGGATGCAGGCCTATGCGGAGCTGGTGCCTGATACCATCGCCCGAACGACCGTGCTTTCAACCATTCTGGCTGAGTTCGAGCGGACGCGCCGCGGCGTCGAGCAGGTTTTTGGCGTACCGCTTACCGAACGTCGCCAGCGGACGGCACTCACCATGCAACTCCGGCGGGCCGGGCTGGCGGCGCTGCACCAGCGGCAGATTGAACTTCTCAAGACATGGCGCGCGGCCCGCGCGGCATCGGATGACACGCAAAGCGAAAGTCTGCTGGTGGACTTGCTGTTGACCATCAACGCCATTTCGAGCGGCCTCAAGAGCACCGGCTGACGTTCTGAAAGCGCCCTGCAATCGCTGCCTGTTGGGACAAGGCAGGGGCTACAGGCACAGTGCCGTCCGCCAGAGGTGCTCCAGTTCTGCGACGGGTTCATCGAGCGCCAGTTCACCATCCAGCGTAACCGTAAACCGGTTGCCGCGAACGATGCCCAGCGGATGGCATGGAACCTGATGCTTCTGACAGAGCGCTTCCGCTTCAGCGCGGTGGGATGCCGCAACCACAACCAGCATCCGTCCGGGTGTTTCGCCGAACAGAAGTCCGGCCCGGGAAAGTCCAGGGGCTTCGGCTGAAAGGCATAAATCCATACCAGACAGGGCTTTACCGTGGCTAGAAAAACACAGTTCAGCAAGCGCCACCAACAGCCCGCCGTCTGAACAGTCGTGTGCGGCTGCCCACAGGCGTTGCTGTGCGCCCTCCAGGACGCAGTGCTGGAGTCGGCGTTCCGCGTCCAGATTCAGCACCGGCAACGGACCGGTGATCACGCCGAAACGTTGTCGGAGATACTCTGTGCCGCCCAAGTCTTCGCCGGTTGCGCCCAACACGTACACGGCGGCCCCTTCGTCCAGCGTGCGGGGGGGGATGACCAGCCGCACATCCTCGATGAGACCAACTGCACCAATGACTGGGGTCGGGAAGACGCCGTGCCCTTCTGTTTCGTTGTAGAGACTGACGTTGCCGCTGACGATGGGCGTGGCGAAGAACGCTGCCGCCTCTCCCATACCGGCAATGGCTTCCCGGAGTTGCCACATCACTTCCGGGCGCTCTGGAGAGGCAAAGTTGAGGCAGTTGGTCAATCCGATGGGTTCAGCGCCGACGGCCACCAGGTTGCGGCAGGCTTCGGCAACGGCCAGAGCGGCTCCACGGCGGGGGTCAATGGCTACGTAGCGTCCGTTGCCGTCGAGCGTCATGGCCACTGCCTTGCGGGTTTCCTTGATGCGGATGACGGCGGCATCGGCTCCGGGCAGGACGATGGTGTTTGTGCGCACCATGTGATCGTACTGCCGGTAAATCCACTGTCGTGAAGCGAGGTTGGGCGAGCCGAGCAACTGTCGCAGGTCAGTCTGGATTTGTGCGGCAGAGAGCCGCCGTTCGGCCACGGGAAATATCCGGGCCAGCTCGGCTTCCCGGGCGGACTGACGGGCGGCGGCATCCGCAATCCACCCGGCCGGAGGGGCTGCCGGGCGTTCGTAACGCGGTGCGTCATCGGTGAGAAACCGGTTTGGAATGTCAGCAACGATCCGGCCGTGGTGATAGACCCGCAACCGTTGGGTATCGGTGACGCGCCCGACGACGACGGCTGAAAGCCCCCACTTGGCAAATATCTCCTGTACTTCCCGCTCCCGCCCGCTGTCGGCCACCAGCAGCATGCGTTCCTGCGACTCCGAGAGCATGATTTCATAAGGTGTCATGCCGGTTTCGCGCTGCGGGACGTGGGACAGCTCCAGGTCAATACCGGTTCCGGCACGGGCACCCATTTCGCAACTGGAAGAGGTCAGCCCGGCCGCGCCCATATCCTGAATGCCGACAATGCAACCAGCCCGCATGGCTTCGAGACAGGCTTCGAGCAACAGTTTTTCGCAGAACGGATCGCCAACCTGGACGGTTGGGCGTTTGGCAAGGGCGTTGTCGTCAAACTCGGCCGAGGCCATGGTCGCGCCGTGAATGCCATCACGTCCGGTCTTCGCGCCGACGTACATGACGGGGTTGCCAATCCCAGCCGCCTTGCCCAAAAAAATCTGGTCATGACGAACAAGCCCCAAGGCAAAGGCATTGACGAGCGGATTCAGGCTGTAACAGTCCTCGAAATAGACCTCGCCACCGATGGTTGGGCAGCCAAAAGCATTGCCGTAGTGGGCAATTCCACGTACGACCCCGTCCAGAAGCGCCCGGTTGCGCGGGCCGTGCCGGGGTGCATCAAGTGGACCAAAGCGCAGGGAGTTGAGCAGGGCAACGGGACGCGCCCCCATGGTAAAGACATCGCGCAGAATACCGCCGACGCCGGTGGCAGCCCCCTGAAAGGGCTCAATGAATGAAGGGTGGTTGTGTGACTCAATCTTGAAGGCGATACACCAGCCTTCGCCAATATCAAGGATACCGGCATTTTCGCCGGGTCCCTGTACCACCCGCGGCCCTGTCGTCGGAAGCGTCTTCAGGTACGTCCGTGAAGACTTGTACGAGCAGTGTTCAGACCACATAACCGAGAATATGCCCAGTTCAACCAGGGTTGGTGTGCGTCCCAGAAGTTGGCACAGCCGGGCATACTCCTCGGATGTCAGACGGTGAACAGCCAGAAGTTCAGGGGTGACGACCAGTGTCGCTGTTGCTTCAGGTGCAGAGGCCATGGGCCAGGAGCCTCCCAGAGGACATGCGTCCAAGTGTCGGGTTACATCGAAGCCGCGGATTGTAACCACAGGGGAATGCCGTGGTGAAGTGGGCGACGCATTGCAGCCGGTGTTTCACGTGAAACAGCCTGCCGCTCACAGACGGTCGGTTCACTGGCTGTCAGTCAGCCGTAGCAGCCGGTTGTAGAGCCGGTCGAGGTCTTCTGCACTGTAGTATTCGATTTCGATGCAGCCGCCGCGTCCCCGTCCGACAATGCGAACTTTTGTGCCGAGCAGTTTGGAGAGCTTGGACTCGGCAAACTTGACATTCGGATCCGTCGGATGGACGTTGCCCACGAGAACCGGCTCGCCACGCAGGACACGTTTGACGAAACGCTCGGTTTCGCGGACAGACAACCCCCGCTCGATGACGCCTTCGGCGACACGCCGCTGGAGCGCCTCATTTTCCAGAGCGAGCAAGGCACGAGCATGACCGGGACTGAGCAGGCGGTCTTCAACCAGTTTTTGAATGTCAGGCGGAAGCCGGAGCAGCCGGATGGCATTGGCGATGGTGGCCCGGTCCTTGCCCAACCGGGCGGCCACCTGTTCCTGGGTCAGTCCCAACTCGTCCATCAGGCGGCGGTAGGCCTGGGCTTCCTCGATGGGCGTCAGGTCTTCACGTTGAATGTTTTCGACCAGCGCCAGTTCAAGCAGTTGCCCGTCGGGGACTTCCCGCACCACCGCCGGAATGCGGTGCAGTCCTGCCCGTTGGGCGGCCCGCCACCGGCGTTCACCGGCAATGATCTGGAAGTTGTCGCCCTGTGGCCGTACGACGATGGGCTGAAGCAGACCGTGTTCCCGGATGGACTGTGCCAGTTCCTCAAGCTTTCCTTCGTGGAACGTGACGCGCGGTTGCTCCAGGTTGGGCAGGATACGCTCGATGTCGAGTTCGAGCAGGGTTTCGCTGGCGGGTGGCGTACGTTCAGGAAGCAGCGCGCTCAGTCCGCGTCCAAGCGCCCTTCTGGTTGTCATGCGAGATGACCTCCTTGGCGAGTTGTAGGTAGGCATTTGCCCCCCGCGACTTGATGTCGTAGAGGATGATGGGCTTCCCGTGGCTTGGCGCTTCGGCAAGACGGATGTTGCGGGTGATGACCGTATCGAAGACCTGTTTGCCGTAAAAGTCCCGCAAATCGGCCATGACCTGGTTGGAAAGATTCGTCCGCTCATCGAACATGGTGAGCAGAAAACCCTCGATGGCCAGGGTTGGGTTGAAGCTGCGCCGGATGCGCGCCAGGGTGTCGAGCAGCTCCGATACACCCTCCAGGGCAAAGTATTCGCACTGGATTGGCACCAGGACAGAGTCAGCAGCACTGAGGGCGTTGATGGTCAACAGTCCCAGGCTGGGCGGGCAGTCAATGATGATGTAGTCGTATTGCTGCCGATGATTTTCAAGTACCCGGCGCAGGACGAATTCGCGTTCTTCGAGGTTGACGAGTTCGACTTCTGCTCCGGCCAGGTTGCGGTCGGCTGGCGCAACCTGGAGCGCCGGCAGTTCCGTGGTCTGGATGATATTGTGCAGCGGTTCATCCAAAATGAGGGCATGGTAGAGCGTGCGCCGCAGCGTACCACGCCGGATGCCGACGCCACTGCTGGCATTGGCCTGTGGATCGGCGTCCACGAGGAGTGTCCGCTGGTCATTGACAGCCAGGCTTGCCGCCAGATTGATGGCTGTCGTCGTCTTGCCAACGCCGCCTTTCTGGTTGGCAACGGCGATGATTTTCCCCATGCCGTCCCCCTTGTTCGTGCTCAAAATGTGAAACGTGAAACACCCGGCAGCGACTTCCGGCTTCCGCCAGTTCCGCTGTAACCATTTGGCTGTTTCTGTTGGCTACCTGTGTTAGCTGCCTGTGTTGGCTACCCGGAGGGGCATTGTAGCGCAGCCGCCGGGGGAGCGTAAAAGGATTAGTTGGTGCGCCGGGTTAGCAGAATGACTGCACGCCGGTCTCCCGTCGGGAGCGGGTGGTGCTGGCGTAGTTCCCAGGTTGGAGGCAAACGGCTGGCCAGTGCCCGGGCATCTTCCTGTCCGAACCAGAAGGCAGCGCTCACAAAGGGGGACACACGCAACAGCCGTGGCAGACGGCGCGGGCCGTCCTCGACAGCCCGCGCCAGGATACCGCACGTTTCACGTGAAACATCCGTCCCGCAGGAACTCAGCGCCCGCCTGACGGTGCCCGGTTCGATGTCGCCGGCAAAGACCTGAACCCGCCTGCCAAGATCAAGTTCAGCCACACAGTGGCGAAGAAACGCCGCTTTTTTGGCGCGCCGTTCGGTGAGAATAAACTGCCAGTCCGGGCGCGCGACAGCCAGAACCAGTCCAGGAAAACCACCGCCGGAGCCGATGTCCACCCACCGATCCGGTAAATCAGGAGCCGTCAAACACGGTAGTGCTGCCAGAACATCGAGGTAGTGCCAGCGAACGGCCTCGGCGGGAGCTATCAACCGGGTCAGGTTGAACCGATTGTTCGCCTCACCAAGCAGATGGTAGTGGGTGACGAGTGCCGTCACCTGCGCGGCATCCATGGCTATCCCGTGGTTTGCCAGCGCCACGGTCAACTGCGCCCGAAACAACGGCACATCCCGATCCGCAACGAAGGGCAGGCGTTGTGGACGCTCCGGTGAGACACCTTCCGGTATGGTGTGCATTTCATCCGCCATGGTGAGCGCAATACCAGGCATAAGTTGCCGCAATTCCTTCGCGAAGTCCGATCCGGGCCTGCCAGCCCAGGGCATGCAGCCGGGAGACATCGAGCAGTTTGCGCGGCGTGCCGTCCGGCTTTGCCGTGTCGTAGATGATGTCGCCGGTATAACCCACGATGTCGCGGATCATCATCGCCAGCTCACCAATGGAGATGTCTTCACCGACGCCAACATTGATGGGGTCTTCACTTTCGTAGCGTTGCATGAGAAACAAAGCCGCATCCGCCAGATCGTCCACGTGAAGAAACTCGCGGCGTGGTTTCCCGGTGCCCCACACGGTAACAGTAGGGGCGCTGGTCAGCCTGGCTTCGTGAAACTTCCGCAGAAGCGCCGCCAGAACGTGCGACGAGGTCAGGTCAAAGTTGTCGCCCGGACCGTACAAGTTCGTTGGCATCAATGAGATGCCGTTGAAACCATACTGTTTTCGGTATGCTTTGACCATCGTCAGCCCGGCAATCTTGGCCACGGCATAAGGCTCATTGGTCGGTTCCAGAATGCCGGTCAGCAGGCAATTCTCCGGCATCGGCTGTGGTGCAAACTTGGGATAGATACAGGACGAGCCGAGGAACAGGAGTTTCTGGACATCGGTCTGGCGGGCAGCTTCGATGACATGCGTCTGGATAAGAAGATTGTCCCGGATGAAATCCCCGCCGTAGGTGTCATTGGCCAGGATGCCGCCGACCTTGGCTGCCGCCAGAAAGACATACGCCGGACGTTCAGCGGCAAAAAAGGCTTCAACTTCCGTCTGCCGTGTCAGATCAAGTTCCGCCCGCGTTCGCAGAAGCAGGTTCGTAAAGCCCTCCGCGCGGAGCCTGCGTACGATGGCTGAACCGACCAGTCCCCGGTGTCCGGCCACATAGATTCTGGCGTCTTTTTCCATAGGGCAAACCCCGTCATTCAGAGGGAGGCGCGCACAAGGGCTTCGCGCCGTGCCAATTCCAGATCATGGTCAACCATGCGGGCGACAAGCGCCGGGAAGGAAACCTGTGGTTGCCAGCCCAGATGTTGCCGCGCCTTGCTGGCGTCGCCAAGCAGGTGATCGACTTCCGTCGGGCGAAAATACCGTGGGTCAATCTCGACGTAATCCCGCCAGTCGAGCTCCACGTGGGCAAACGCCGCTTCGAGAAACTCCCGTACCGAGTGAGCTTCACCCGTGGCGATGACGTAGTCATCCGGGGCTGCCTGCTGGAGCATCCGCCACATGGCTTCGACGTAATCGCCGGCAAAGCCCCAGTCACGCTTGGCGTCGAGGTTGCCCAGGTAGAGTTTTTTCTGAAGCCCGTATTTGATACGCCCGACGGCGCGCGTAATCTTGCGCGTCACAAAGGTCTCGCCCCGTCGTTCGCTCTCGTGGTTGAACAGGATACCGTTGCAGGCAAAAAGGCCGTAGGCTTCGCGGTAGTTGACAGTGTACCAGTAGGCAGCCACTTTGGCCACGGCATAAGGACTGCGGGGATAGAACAGCGTGGCTTCGCTTTGCGGTGGCGGGGCTGCACCAAACATTTCCGATGAACCGGCCTGGTAGTAGCGGATGGGCTTGCCGGTACGGGCCACGACATCCCGCATGGATTCCAGCAACCGTAACGTTCCGGTGGCGACGACATCGCCGGTGTACTCCGCCTGCTCGAAGGATACCTTGACGTGTGACTGTGCAGCGAGATTGTAGATTTCATCCGGCTGGACGGCTTCAAGGATGCGCCGCAGGCTGGTGCTGTCAGCCAGATCGCCGTAATGCAGGGTGAGTTGACGCAGTGGGTCATGCGGGTCACGGTACAGGTGGTCAATGCGTCCCGTGGAAAACGAACTGCTGCGCCGAACGATGCCGTGGACAGCATACCCCTTGGCGATCAGCAACTCGGTCAGGTAGGAGCCGTCCTGTCCGGTGATGCCCGTGATGAGCGCGACTTTGTCCATTGGTACAATTCCTGAAATTCCTGTGGAGAACTTGTGCGGGCCCTTCATCCATACCACATGGAGCCAAAAGTGCCAGAGGTGGGATATGGCTGCACAGGTGTGTTTTGTCAAGCGGATAGCCAGTTTCAGGTGAGGTTTGGGTTGACTTTCCGGGGGCTTTTCAGCCAGCATAGCCACTGCTGGCTGCGGTCAGTCCTTGTTGGGAGATCGTTCAATGGTAGGACATCTGGCTCTGGACCAGAGTATCGGGGTTCGAATCCCTGTCTCCCAGCCAACCCTCCCCATACAAAACGGATGCCGCTTGGCATCCGTTTTTTCCATTCTGATGATGTCTGATGATGTCGGATGGTGGCTATCGGGTCACAGGCGCCCCCAGCATGCCGGGCTTCCCGTCCAAGCGCCTTCCCAACTCCGGAAAAATGCAGTGCTGGCTGCTCCCCGGTCCGTCTGCCATCCCGTGATATGAGGCATAACCGTGAGTTCTTCCAACGCTTCCTTTGATGTGGTGATTATCGGCGCCGGGCCGGGTGGTTATGTGGCGGCCATCCGGGCGGCGCAGCTTGGGCTGAGTGTGGCTATTGTCGAAAAGGACAAACATCTGGGTGGGACGTGCCTGCTGCGCGGCTGCATTCCCACCAAGGCGCTGCTCGAAAGTGCGACCATCTATGAGCAGTCCAAACACGCGGCTGACTATGGCGTGATCGTTTCGGATGTGAAACTCGATTACGAGGGCGTGCGGAAATACAAGCACAAAATTGTGATCAAATCGGCCAAGGGTGTCGAGTACCTGATGAACAAAAACAAGGTCAACGTCTTCAAGGGCTTTGGCTTTATCGAGGACCCGCACACCGTCAGCGTGACCAATGGCGATACAAAGGAATACCTCACGGCGCGGTTCATTCTGGTGGCCACGGGTTCGGTGCCGCGGGACATTCCGCTCTTTCCGACCGATGGTGTGCGTATCATCAACAGCGACCATGCCTTGGAGATGACGGAGCTGCCGGCTTCCATCGTCATTCTTGGGGCCGGCGCGGTAGGTGTGGAGTTTGCTTCCGTCATGACGCGCTTTGGCGTTCAAACGACGCTCGTCGAAATGCTGCCGCGTGTGCTGCCCATCGAGGACGCCGCCATCAGCGCCGAACTGGAGCGCGCACTACGGGCGCAGAAAATCACGGTCAAAACCAGCACCAAATGTGAAGCTGCCAAGGTCAATGACCAGGGCGTAGCGGTGACACTTGTGGATGGGCAGGGTGAACGCACCACGTTGCAAACCGAAAAACTGTTGGTGGCCGTCGGGCGACGCCCCATCAGCGATGGAATTGGCCTCGAAAACACCAGGGCCGTGGTGGAAAAGGGTGGTTACATCGCAGTCAATGGCTTCTTGCAAACGGCAGAACCGAATGTGTATGCCATCGGGGATGTCATCAACACCCCCTGGCTGGCCCACGTTGCCTCGGCGGAAGGCATCGTGGCGGTCGAACACATGGCCGGACACACCACCGAGCCCATCAACTATGACCGTGTGCCAAGCTGCACCTACTGCGAGCCGGAAGTCGCCAGCGTCGGCCTGACCGAAGCCAAAGCCCGCGAACGGGGCTACGAGGTCAAAGTTGGTTCCTTTCCCTTTGCCGCCAGCGGCAAGGCGCGGATTCTGGGGCGGACGGAAGGCATGGTGAAAATCGTCAGCGATGCGAAGTATGACGAAATTCTGGGCGTCCACATCATCGGCCCCCGCGCCACAGAGCTGATTGCCGAAGCCTGTGTCGCGCTCCGTGGTGAACTGACAACCGAAGAACTTGTGCGCACGATTCACGCCCATCCAACCCTATCGGAGTCAGTTATGGAGGCGGCGCACGGAGTTTTTGGCAGTCCCATTCACATCTGATGCCCGCCTCCAGGCAGCCACCGGGCTGGTTGCCGGTTCGGTGGAGAGCACCATACCGCTACGGCAAGCCATTCGGGAGACAACGGTAAAGCCGTTTCAGTCCATACCCTACGCATGACCACCGGATTTCTGTCACTGATTCTGCATGCCCACCTGCCGTTTGTGCGGCATCCAGAATACCCGGAGTTTCTGGAGGAAGACTGGCTCTACGAAGCCATCAGTGAAACCTACGTCCCGCTGTTGTTCGTTTTCGAGAGCCTGCACCGGGCTGGGGTGCGCGTCCGGCTGACCATGACCCTGACGCCGCCGCTGTGCGAAATGCTCGTGGATGACCTTTTGCGCGAGCGGTACGTCCGTCATCTGGGCAAACTCGTCGAGCTGGCCGAGAAGGAAATCGTTCGTACCAAAGGCACTCCCTTTGCTCCGGCGGCACAGGCGCACCACGAACACTTCCGTGCTGTCCAAAACCTGTATGAAAACGTCTATCACCGTGATCTGGTTGGCGCTTTCCGGCGATTGCAGGATGAGGGCGTGCTGGAGATCATCACCTGTTGTGCCACACACGGGTTTTTGCCACTGATGCGCTATGAATCGGCGCGGCGGGCGCAAATCCGGGTTGCGGTACGCAACTACGAAAAGCATTTCGGCCGGTTGCCCTCCGGCATCTGGCTGGCAGAATGTGCTTACGAACCGGGCATTGATGCGCTGCTGGCCGAAGTCGGCTTGCGCTACTTTATCGTGGACTCGCACAGCATCATGTTTGGTTCGCCGCGGCCGGCGCGGGGCATCTTTGCGCCGACCATCACCCCTTCGGGCGTTGCGGCCTTTGCCCGCGATGTGGAAACCAGCGAGCAGGTCTGGAGTTCACTGGTCGGTTATCCGGGCCATCCCAACTACCGGGAGTTTTACAAAGACCTGGGCTATGAAGCCGACTACGACTACATCAAGCCCTACCTGCACGCGGACGGGGTGCGCCGCAACATCGGCATCAAATACTTTCGCGTCACGGGCAAGGTGGACCTGCACCACAAGCAGCCCTACATACCGGCCTGGGCCACTGAAACCGCCGCCGAACACGCCGGGCATTTTCTCGCTTCCCGGCAGGCCCAGATGCGCCACCTGCGGACGGTCATCGGGCGCGCCCCGCTGGTGGTGTCGCCCTACGATGCCGAGCTGTACGGTCACTGGTGGTATGAGGGGCCGCAGTTTCTGGACTTCCTCATCCGCAAAATCCACTTTGACCAGGATGAGGTCGTTCTGGCCACACCGAGCGACTACCTGCAGATGTTTCCCCACAACCAGCCCCAGGTGCCATCGGCTTCGTCGTGGGGCGCAGAGGGTTACAACCGGGTTTGGCTCAACCGGGATACGCAGTGGATGTATCGCCACCAGCACCAGGCCGAACGGCGCATGGAGGAACTGGCCCGGCGGTTTCCCACACCGGGCAGTCCGCTTGTGCACCGGGCGCTCAATCAGGCGGCGCGGGAACTGTTGCTGGCGCAGTCAAGCGACTGGGCGTTCATCATTACCAACAAAACCATGGTCCAGTATGCCGAGAAGCGCTTCCGTGACCACATCCACCGCTTCACCCGCCTGTATGAAATGCTCACCAGCGAGACGGTGGATGAAGACTGGCTGGCCGAAGTGGAGAAACGCGACACGATTTTCCCGGAGATGGATTACCGGGTTTATGCGCGCTGAAAAGGCAGCCATGCAGGGACTGCCTTGTGCGTGGTGCAAAATCGCCTCATCGGGTGCGTTATAAGAATTGACGCGCTTTCACTTGTTGTCACCAACGCGCAGCACGGCCAGAAAAGCTTCCTGCGGAATATCCACGCGCCCAACCTTTTTCATGCGCTTTTTCCCTTCCTTCTGCTTTTCGAGCAGTTTCTTCTTGCGCGTGATGTCACCGCCGTAGCATTTGGCGAGGACATTCTTGCCCATGGCCTTGACGGTTTCGCGGGCAATGACCCGGTTTCCAATGGCTGCCTGAATGGGCACCTCGAAAAGTTGCCGGGGGATGAGTTCCTTCATTTTCTCGGCAAGGGCGCGTCCGCGGGTGTAGGCGTTGTCGCGGTGAATGATGAGCGACAGTGCATCCACCGGCTCACCGGAAACCAGAACATCGAGCTTGACGAGATCGGCCGGTTCGTAACCTTTCAGGTGGTAATCGAGCGAAGCATAGCCGCGTGATACGGATTTCAGCCGGTCAAAGAAGTCGAGAACGACTTCGAGCAGCGGAATGTCGTAAGTCAGCATGACGCGCTTTTCGCCGATGTAGTCAAAGCCACGCTGAACGCCGCGTTTTTCGTCGAGCAGGGTCAGGATTGGACCAAGGTAATCATCCTGCGTCATGATGGTGGCGCGGATGATGGGTTCCTCGATGCGCTCGATCTTGGCCGGATCGGGCAGCTTGGAGGGGCTGTCAATGGTGAGCTTCTCACCGTTCGTCAGATAGACATCAAAGCGGACACTGGGCGCCGTGGTGATGAGGTCAAGGCCGAACTCCCGTTCGAGTCGTTCCTGGACGATTTCCATGTGGAGCAGTCCGAGGAAGCCACAGCGAAAGCCAAAGCCGAGGGCGGCGGAGTGTTCCGGTTCGTAGAGAAAGGACGAGTCATTGAGGCGCAGCTTGTCGAGCGCGTCGCGCAGGGCTTCGTACTGGTCACTTTCAACCGGGTACAGCCCGGCAAAGACCATGGGCTTGACTTCCTGGAAGCCGGGCAACGGCTCGGCGGCTGGACGGGCTGCTTCGGTCACCGTGTCGCCGATGCGCACGTCGGCGACGGTTTTAATGTTGGAGAAGAAGAAGCCGACTTCTCCGGCGCCCAGTTCACTGATTTCACGCATCTTGGGCGTCATGACGCCGACGCCTTCCACTTCGTAGTCGCGGCCCGTGGCCATGAAGCGGATTTTCATCCCCGGTCGCAGCACGCCATCCACGACCCGGACGAGCACGATGACACCTTTGTAGCTGTCAAACCAGGAATCGAAAATAAGCGCCTTGAGCGGGGCGTTGCGGTCACCCTGCGGGGGCGGGATTTTTTCCACGATGCGTTCAAGGAGTTCTTCCGTCCCCACGCCCGTCTTGGCGCTGGCGAGAACGGCATGTGTGGGGTCAAGCCCGATGACCTGTTCGATCTGGGACAGCACGCGCTCCGGTTCGGCCGATGGCAGGTCAATCTTGTTGATGACCGGGAACATTTCGAGATTGTTTTCGAGCGCCAGGTAGGCGTTGGCGAGCGTCTGGGCTTCGACGCCCTGGGTGGCGTCCACGACGACGAGTGCGCCTTCACATGCGGCCAGCGAGCGCGAGACTTCGTAGCTGAAGTCCACGTGGCCCGGGGTGTCAATAAGGTTCAGGACATAGTCTTCGCCGTTGCGCGCCCGGTAGTTGAGACGGACGGCGTGGGCCTTGATGGTGATGCCACGCTCCCGTTCGAGGTCCATGGCGTCGAGAACCTGCTCGGCCATCTCACGTTGGGTCAGGGCGCCGGTGCGTTCGAGCAGGCGGTCGGCCAGCGTGGATTTGCCGTGATCAATGTGGGCGATAATGGAGAAATTGCGGATGTGCTGAATATCCATGAAGCGTGCAGACACGACACAAAATCGGGAGTTGGGGCAACGATAGCACGCGCCGGCCCTGTATTTCACGAATCACTGCCAGCCGTAGCCATCAGGGGCAGGGTAGCTGCCCGGTGTGGCTGCCAGTTGCCGGCCGGGTTTTCAGGTCAGGCTTGGTGTGGTGGGCATACACATCTGTGGTATAGTTGCGGATGGCTGTGCTGTCGGGCAGCACATGGCTCTTTGAGAATGTGGGGATGACACGGTTTCGACGTGGACATTGTGAGGTGCACGTGAGGCGTGCCGGGCGACCATGCCGCTCGTCAAAAAGCGTGGAAACCATTACCTGCCGAAACGCAGGAATTCGCTCTCGCAGCCTAATCACTGCTGAGCCGTCTGCTCATTTGGTGGCTCGTGCCGAATGAAGCGGGCGTGACGTTCACGAGCTGGTGGTGATGTTACGCCTGGGGCGTCACCGCGAGATAGCACTGGGCTGGTATCCCGGCGGCTTCAGGTCGCTGTTCCGGCGGCCGGGGTACGAGATACAACGGAAGCGACTACGCACGTAGTCTCCGGCGCCGAAGGTTCACGGACGAGGGTTCGACTCCCTCCATCTCCACCACTTCCAAGGGCGCGGATAGTTTCCGGGCCCTTTTTGCTTGCCAGCCACCCCTGCGCCGGGGAGCGTTCCAGTCATCAAGTCCCGCCCATCAGGGCTTCGGGTGTTCATCGGCAGAAACGCCTGGAACAATAGGCCGCGTTCTCTCACCAGGATGGCCCAATCCAGAATGGGCCAATCAGGTACATTGACCCCACAACCAGTGCATCCTGCCCACCGGTGCAGGCGTGAGTTGAGTCCGGTAACGACACCCTGTGAACTTTTGGGTCTTCAGGCCGAACCGCTGCGTCATGACCATCGGTTGTCTATCGCGTTTGGATTGGCAGTCCAGGCGACATGACAGCGATCCGATGATCCGGGTCAATACTCGAATCTGAGTTCCTTGATCGTGCCGCGCCAGTATGGCAGCCGGCCTTCCGGGGTCAGCCAGGCCACCTCTCCCCGGATCGGGACGAGCAGTCCCTGACGCCGCTGGTAGTCGAACATTCTTCCTTCCCACGGGGTCGGGATAACCCGGTCGCCGACGGTACGCCCACGGTCCTCGGCGCGGATCGTGGCGATGAGACCGTCGTTGCCGAAATGGAACGTCATGGTCAGTCGGACATCCCCATCGCTGAGTGTGGCGCGCGCGCTTCGGTCGTCGATGGGTTCCCAGCACATGCCCTGACTCGGGAGCAGGGCGGTGGGGTACCAGGCAGCCTCTGCCATGAAACGCACCAACTCACCCCGCGCCACCTCGCCGCGATCCCGAAGATTCACCAGGGTGAACAGCCCCAGGATGGCGGGCTCGAGGATGCCTTCGCCATCCACGTAGGCGTCGTGCACATGCACGGCCAGTCCCGGTGCCATTGCCACCCTTCCGTCCCAGACGAAACCCGGCCGTTGCGTGACAACCCTCTGCCGTGAAGTGAATGGCTTCCACTGTTCGTCGGTTTGGCTCAGGTTGAAGGTGCCGGCGTGCACCACATCAGCCGCACGGATGATTGATGCACCCTCCGGCAAGACCTGCCGCAGGTGCCGGGCTACCGGCTCGGGCAAGCCGTCGAGCTCGCGAAGGTCGAAACGCGCGGGCGGGGTGTTCACCCGGGCGGCTTCGAGCCGCTGCAGCAGCACCCGTGTTTTGTATGACCAGCGCCAATAGCCCGCTGTCCACACAGCAACCGCCGTGGTCGCTAACGCCACCAGAATCCAGCCAACCACCTTCATGCCTCCTGCCGGACTCAACCAGTTCGCTACATACACTTCGAGCATAACTATTGAAGGCCCAGATGTCCCTGCCCGGGCCGGTGATCGCCTGCGACAAATCCACGGTGGCCACGGGTGAATGCCTGGGAGCGCGGGCGTCCCGCCCACGTCCTTGGCGGGCTGGAAGCCCGCCCTCCCAGGACGCCAGCTTGATGTGAGGCTGCTGCATACGCCGCGCTCTTTTCTTGAACGCGCCCCGATAGCCCTGATATGTAGGCTTTCGGGCTGCCCGGCCGCCGTTCCTGGCGACATCTCCCAGAGGCGGATGCCGGGCATCCCGGCAAGGCACCACTCCGGGCTTTCCCTTCAGGCTCTCCATGGAATCCCTTCTCGTTTCAACGGCCGTTGTCGCACTGGCGGAGATCGGCGACAAAACCCAGCTTCTCGCCTTCATCCTTGCGGCGCGGTTCAAAAAGCCGTTGCCCATCATTCTGGGCATCCTGGTGGCCACCCTGCTCAACCACGGACTGGCCGGTGCGCTGGGAGCCTGGCTCACCCGCGTCGTCAGCCCTGATGTGCTGCGCTGGGTGCTTGGTCTGTCCTTTATCGGCATGGCTATCTGGACGCTCATCCCTGACCGCATCGAAGAGGAAGAAACCCAGGTTGCCCGGCGCTTCGGTGTCTTCGGTGCAACGCTGCTGACGTTTTTCCTCGTGGAAATGGGTGACAAAACCCAGATCGCCACCGTGGCCCTTGCCGCCCACTATGCCGCGCCCTGGATGGTCATCCTTGGCACCACCCTGGGGATGCTCATCGCCGACGTGCCCGCCATCTTTGTCGGGGACAGGCTGGCGTCCAAAATCCCGATGAAGCTGGTTCACGCCGTGGCCGCCGCTGTCTTTGCCCTGCTGGGTCTCGTCACGCTGCTCGGAAGCTGGTTTCAACGGTAGCCACCAGATTGCGGCTGCCACAGAAAAAGCCGGCTCCGCCGTAAAGCAGCCCGGCGCGTCCATCCACTCCGGTTGCCCGAACCGCTTCACCGTTGACCGCCAAAATTCAGGCTGGGGGAACGACGACGAGCTTTGATGACGAGCTTCAGCGAAGGGGCCAAACCGCCTTGCTATTCGCTATTCGCTATTCACCGGGTGTATGTTTACAGACAGGACTTTCATATCGAGGAGAACTGCCATGGACCTGAAAAAACTGGCCCCCTGGAACTGGTTCAGGAAAGAACAGGAAACCCAACCGACAACGCTCCCGGTCCGCAAAGCAGAGTCTTCGGGGACATCGCGCGGGACGGCAGAACCTGCTCCTCCCACGCCCTTTTTGCCGGTGGTGCAACTGCAACGCGAGATTGACCGGCTGTTCAACGAGGCGTTGCGCAACTTTGGACTGGCGTGGCCATCCATGACAATGCCGGACTGGCCGGCTTCCGACTGGCAGGGGCTGCTCCGCCCGGCGCTCGACATTCACGAAACAGAGACGCACTACCACATTGCACTGGAGCTACCCGGTGTAGAGCCGAAGGATGTCAACATCACGCTGGACGAAGACGTGCTGTACATTCAGGGCGAAAAGCGCCACGAGCAGGAGTACAAAGACGGGCAGCAGCATCGGATCGAGCGTACGTATGGCGCTTTTCAGCGGATGCTCAACCTGCCCGACGATGCGGATGCTGACAATATCAAGGCCAGTTTCAGGAACGGTGTCCTGACGTTGACGATTGGCAAGCGGACGCCGAGCCGGCCGCAGCGGGGGCGTCCCATTCCCATTGAGAGTTAGGCGGTTGCGGAGCCGCCGAAGTTCAGCACGCCGCCCGAAACACCGCTCCAGGGGCGGCGTTTTTTGTTACCTTTGGGAGACGAGGCATAGCTGTGGCAGGGTACGTCTGCACCAGCCACCACGCCCCGCGTTGTCAAGGACGAATCAGGGATGAAGCAGGAAAGTCGCTGGAATTTCGGATACTGGATGGTGGCCATTCTGGCGCTGCTGGTGTTCCAGGAGTACTGGCAGCGGGTAAGTACCGTCGAGCCCGTTCCTTACAGTGAGTTTGAAAAGGCCCTGGCGGAAGGGCGGGTGGAGGAGGTCATCGTCACGGACAGGACGATAACCGGGCGGTTGAAAGCGCCGGACAATCGCGGCAAGACCTCGATTGCGGCGACGCGGGTGGAGCCGGAACTGGCCGAGCGGTTGTCGGGGTATGGCGTCCGGTACAGCCGCATCGTGGAAAGCACCTGGGTGCGTGACCTGCTTTCGTGGGTGCTGCCGGTTTTGGTCTTCTTCGGGGTGTGGTTTTTCCTGTTCCGGCGGTTTGCTGAAAAGCAGGGCATGGGCGGCTTCATGAGCGTCGGCAGGAGCCGCGCCAAGGTGTATGTCGAGAAAAAAACCGGCGTGACGTTTGGCGACGTGGCAGGGGTGGATGAAGCCAAAGCCGAACTGGAGGAAGTCGTCAACTTTCTGAAAGCGCCGCAGGAATATGGTCGTCTGGGCGCGCGGATTCCCAAGGGGGTGCTGCTGGTGGGCCCGCCGGGCACCGGCAAAACCCTGCTGGCCAAGGCCGTTGCCGGTGAAGCCGGCGTGCCGTTTTTCTCGATTTCGGGTTCGGAGTTCATTGAAATGTTTGTCGGAGTGGGCGCTGCCCGGGTACGTGATCTGTTTGAGCAGGCGCGCACGCACGCACCGGCGATCATTTTCATTGACGAACTGGATGCGCTGGGACGGGCGCGCGGCGCGGGCGGCCCGCTGGTCGGACACGACGAGCGCGAGCAGACGCTCAATCAGTTGCTGACTGAAATGGATGGTTTCGATACGTCAGTGGGCCTGATCATTCTGGCGGCAACCAACCGACCGGAGATTCTTGACCCGGCGCTGCTGCGCGCCGGCCGGTTTGACCGGCAGGTGCTCGTGGACCGTCCCGACAAGAAGGGACGGCTGGAGATTCTCAAAGTTCACGCCAGGAAGATCACGCTGGCACCCGGTCTCGACCTGGAGCAGGTCGCCGCGTTGACGACCGGTTTTTCCGGTGCTGATCTGGCCAATCTCGTCAATGAAGCCGCACTGGCGGCAACCCGGCGCAAGGCGGCAGCGGTCGAGCTGGTGGATTTTACGGTGGCGCTGGAGCGCCTGGTGGCCGGTCTGGAAAAGAAAAACCGCGTCATCAACCCCAGAGAGCGCGAAACCGTGGCCTATCACGAAATCGGGCATGCACTGGTCGCGCTGGCTTTGCCGGGGGCGGATGCCGTCCACAAGATTTCGATCATTCCCCGTGGGATTGGGGCGCTTGGGTACACCTTGCAGCGGCCAACCGAAGACCGGTTTCTGATGACACGCGCCGATTTGGAAAACAAAATTGCCGTGCTGTTGGGCGGCCGGGCAGCCGAAAAGCTCGTGTTTGGGGAAATTTCGACGGGCGCGGCCGATGACCTGGCGCGGGCAACCGACATTGCCCGCGACATGATCACCCGTTACGGCATGGACGAAGGGCTGGGCTATGTTGCCTTTGAGGCGCAGAAGCCGCGTTTTCTGGACGTGCCGGAGTTGGCGCCGGGCGGATGCCGGGTGGCCGAGTCCACGCAGGCGCGGATTGACCAAGCCATCCGGGACATTGTCATGGGCGCTTTTGAGCGTGCCTACCGCATTCTCGAAAGCAACCGCGAGGTGCTGGAGCGTTGTACCCGCGAGTTACTTGAACGCGAAACCCTGGAAGAAAGTGACATTCGGAAACTGACTCAGGGGTTGAAGCCGGCAGCGGAGGTGGCGGAAGCGCCCGTTGCCCTGCCCCGTCGCTAGGGTGTCCGTTCTGACCCCATCAGGCATCGGCTTCGCGGGGAAGCGCTGCTTCAGCCGCTTCCGGCTGGGCCGCCTGCCGCGCCAGAATGAGATACGCCGTCAGGTAGAGCGCCATCGCCAGCAAGGTCATCTTGCGTAACCCCGCGTACATCGAAAGGTATTCCAGGCAGCCGCCGACCACTGAACCCAGGATGTTGGATCCCAGCGCACCGGGGACATCCTGGGCCCGCTTCAGAAGGGTGGAGACGATGACCCCGGCAAAAAACACCGGCAGGGCAAAGAGCAGTCCGCCCAGGATGCCGCGCGTCAGTAGCGAAAACTGATTGAGCGTCCCAGCCCCCAACCACTACACCGCGAGCAGGGATATGACCAAGGGGACGTACCACGGCTGAATCCGGGAGGCCGTCCGCCGGATGACGTAGCCGTTGGCCAGCAGCACCATGACAAGAACGCCGGCAAAAACGGAGGCGTTGACGACCCACGTCGAACCAAAGAGCAGACCCAACTCCGTGACCATCCGCGTTTCAAGCAACAGAAAGGCCGCACCCATCAGAAACAGCACCGGGTCAAACCGGCGCGAGGTGAGCAGGTCGGCCCCGAACGTCTGCCGGACAGCCACCAGGGCCGTGACGAGGATCAGCGTCAGAACGGTCAGGTAGGCATAGGGCACCGTATTGGGGCGCAGATAAAGAAACGGCCAGTCGTCGGTTGGAATGCGGATTTCCATTTCAGGGAGGACGTGAACCGGAAAGCCCGTTGTGGCCTGCACCGTCTGGGGCATCAGTTCGCGCCCTACGAGAAACGTCACCCCGTAGTTATAGCCGTGCAGAATCACCAAAGGCTGAAGGCCGGTCGCCTCCAGAAGGGTGTTGTTGAGGCGGTAGAGCATCCAGTCGCCGGCGAAAACCGAGAAGGAAACGGACATGATGCCGCCCGGTGCGACGTGCTTCCAGCCGGAACGAAGCCCCTCGACCGTGTAGAGGTAGTTGTCCAGACGGAGCGTGGACAGGGCCGAGAACATGGCGTGGGAGTCCACGAGTCCGTAGCAGACGACATCGTACTGGTCGGTATGGTTTTGCTCGAAGTAGGCGCGGGCATCGTTGTTGATGAGCCGGACGTTGGGGCGGGTGTATGGTTGTTCCGGGTGTTTCTCACGCCCCAGGCGTAAAATCACCGGATCGATTTCGACACAGGAAACGTGGGCAAATCCGGCCCGCAGGGCAGCGGCGGCATCGTTGCCCGTGCCGGCCCCGACGACCAGGGCGCGGTCGCGCCGCGACGTAAGACGGAACGGGATTTCGTAGATTTTCTGAATCCGCGCCCGGAGTGCATCGGGCGGTTCCTGGCTGACCGTGGCGGTGGAAAGATCGAGCAGGTGCTGGTGAAAGTCCCGGTTGACACTGAGCTTGTATTCCGGGCGCGCAACCGGGTTGGGGGGCTGGCCCTCCCCGGTGAAAAAATCGTCGGTTGCAAGATCAATGCGGTTGTAGGGCGAAAAGTAAGCCCCCTGGCTGGCCCAGCCGGTCAGCAGGATGACGCCGATGCCGAACGCTGCCCACCACCGGCGGCTGACCCAGGCGAGCGGAAGCAACCCCAGTCCGAACCAGACGGCCGGTGGCAGGTGCAGCGCCGCCACCGCGGTGAACGCCAGCACGCCGAGGAGTGAGCCAAGCAGGTCATAGGTATAAGCCCGCAGGGGCGGAAGCTGCCCGAACCACCAGCCCACCGGAATGGCCATGAGCAAAAACACCAGTGCCACCAGCCAGAACAGTCCAACGACAACCAGCGTCGCCAGACAGAACTGGCCGAAAGACACCATCCTGACATCAGCTCCCCAGAGGCTGATGGATGGGTCAGGGAATCCCAAGTCCATCAGCCCGACCTGCTTGGACAAAGCCAGAACTGCGGCCAGGACGAGCAGCGCCGGGAACACCCACTCGAAAAGATGCGGATACCGGCGGCCAAGGGCCACCCCAAGGCCCATCCCAAGGAAAACCGCCATGAGTACCAGGTTGGCAAAGTAGGCGAAGACCCGGATTTGCGAGCCAATCCACCGGATGGCGGCCAGTTCGAGCACGAGGATGCTGAACGTCGTCAGCCCAAGATACCAGGCTGAACGCCGGGCGGAGACCTCGCGTGTCCAAAGGGGCAACGGGGTGGTGCTCATGAAACTTCTCCCCTTTTGACCATCCAAACCGCCCGCGTCCCGGGCCGCACGATACGACCCTGTGGAGACCGACGTAACCGTGCAGGTCAGCACACAAAAAGAGGCTAACCCAGCCGCGCAGGCTGCGGAAAGCTCAGAAAAACACCTGTCCCAGGGGGGGAAGGTTCGAGGCCGGAAAACCGCCTTATCCCAGGTCGGGTCGCTCTAGGGGCGGCCCTTGCGGACGACACGCGGCCGCGAAACGGCATCCACCGTCCGAATCTGGCGGCCCCTCCCACGTGCGTCCTGCGTGGAAAAGCTTTTGCGCGCCGTTGCCGCCCTTTCCGGGAAGATGAATCCGGCAAAAAAGTACCGCCGCCGCACGCCACGGTCGAGGTTGGTCGAAAACGGCAAAAACGACTGGCTGATGCGGTTGAAACCACCCGTGGCGTCGCCATCGCTGTTGACGCGCCAGTTCATCTCGCTGATGAGGATGCCATCTGGATACACGTCATCCACAACGCCGACGTGTCCCCGACCGTCATTTTGCCAGACGATGATGGCGCCCACGCGCGCATCGCGCGGGTTGGTACTCGTCTGCCAGCCTTTTTCCTGTGCGGCGCGCAGCCACATGCCGCCGTTGCCGCGCCAGTCAATGCCGCCTTCCGCCGCCGCAAAGCGGTCGAAAACCTGCGCGGCGTAGTATGTGCAATAGCCCCAGCTAAACCCTTTGTAAGGTTGATGGGTGTTGTCTTCCACCTGGGCCGTGACTGCCGTGGCCAGACCGAGTACGGCAACTGTCATCACAAAAAAGCGACGAAGTTGCTTCTTCAAGCGAAGCACCATGGTTCGTTGACTCTCAAAATTACGGGAATAATGGTAAGGACGGGCGTTCTCTATCCCGTTGTCATCCGCAGTGTCAAGTTTTTTACCAACGTTTTCTGCGCCGGAGCGTCACTCATCGCGCCCGGCAACCCCCTGAGCGAGGGCGGCAAACACCGGCAAATCAGGACTTTGCGCCGGCGGGGGACGGTGGCTGCCACAGGTGGCGTACCAGATGATGGCATTGAGCGCATCGGCATCTTCGAGATCGGCATGCGCCAGGTTCATCGCCTGGCACCACCGCACCATGGCGGCTTCGCGGGCGGTTTGTGGCGGCGCGACGAGAAGATTACCGGCCGCCACGCGCGGCAGGATTGCCCGGTATGGGCGGAGGTCGGGTTTGTCCTGAAAGATGTCCATGGGCACCGCGTTGGCGTCCAGGGCATTCATTGGCGGCAGCCCCAGGAGAAGTTCCATGGTCCGAATCAGGCTGACGGTCGTGTGATATTCGTGAATGAGTTGGCCCGGCCGGTTGTAGGCGCTGATGACCAGGGCCACCGACCGGTGACAGTCCACGTGGTCGGGGCCGTTCTGAGCATCATCTTCGACGACAAAGATGGCGGTGTCTTTCCAGTATGGTGAGGTCGAGACGGCTTCCACCAGACGCCCCAGAGCATAGTCGTTGTCCGCCACGTGAAACTGCGGAGTGGGAAGACCGGGCATCATTCCGCTGGTGTGATCGTTGGGCAGCCGGACAATCGAAAAATTTGGCAGTTCATCGCGTCCGGTGGTCTGCCGGGTCTCCACGCACTGCTGGAACTCAGCGAGCCAGGCGCCAAGCCGCGATGTGCCACGGAAGCGGGCATCAGGGTGCTGCACGGTGATGAGCGGGTCGGTCTGTCCATGGCTGTTCAACGCCGCCAGGTAGGAGTCGGTCGTCATGGCATCGGGGGTGTGCATGTCGAAGTTGCGGAACGTCGGGCAGACGTGGCCTTCGAGGGTTTTTTTGGTCGGGGTGGCCGTGACGTTGGGCGTCAGGTCGGGGTAGCTCCGTCGTTGGTTGCGGTTGATGGCGTCCAACTCCACCTGGGAGACCGTGCCGACGAATTCGCCATAGTTGCGGTAGGTCAATCCGGCGCGCGCGGCGGCGTCCCAGAGATACAGGGTGTCGGGTTCCGCAATGTCACGGGCCCCCTGGCGGTAGGGGATGAAGCGGACGAGGTAACGTTCAATGTCATCCGCCGTAACCGGCAGGTCGAAAGCCGGGGGAACACCCTGACGCGGCGCGAAGTTTGGCAGGCGGTTGAAACCTTCGTAGTCGTAGGTGCGTGACCGCCGGGAATACTCCCAGCGAAAAGCCTTGTCGGTGTAGTCACTCGACAGGGCGGCCGTGGCCCAGTTGTGTCCGTCGGGGCTGGCTTCGGAGTTAACAAAAAAGCGGTCAAACAGACCGAAGCGCAGCGCCAGGGCGCGGTGGTTGGGGGTGATGTCCTGCGGGGTGCCGTCCCGCGCGATGGCGGCCTCTCCGGCTCCGAAAATGGCAAGGTAGGGATCGCCGTCGGCCGGAAGCCCGTTCCCGGCGCGCTCCAGATCGCCAAAAACGGCGTCGTAGGTACGGTTTTCCTTGATGATGTAGATGATGTGCCGGATGGGCGACGGGCCCTTGAAAAGGCGCGTTTTGTGGGGGCCGAGCAGACCGTTGTTTTGCAGTGTCTGGCGCGTGTAGTCCGCCAGTTGCCGGTCATCCGGCAGCGGGATGCGGCTGAGCGTTCCGGCCACAAGGGCGACACTGTACTGCCCGCCCTGCCTTCCCGATTCCGCTTCCGCCGGGAAGCGATCGTTGGGCGCGTTGGGAAACCGCCCGGAGGTGTTGGCTACAACCGAGGAGTTTTCAAAGCCGGTGCCTTTGCCATTGCCGACAACCAGCGTCCTGCCGACGACGGCAACGGCCGACGGATAAAGCCCGGTTGGGATGAAGCCTTTGACAACGGAGGCTTGTTGCCGTCTCTCAGGCTCGGCGGTGGACTCCGGTTCGGAACGGACTTTCGTTTTGCGAGAAGGCTTTTTTGACGCAGACTGATGACGCGCTTCGGATGCGTCATGACGTTGTGCGGTTGGCCGTGCCTGCGCGCCCAGCCTGACGACGGCAACGCAGTTGGCGCGGGCATTGGCAACGTACAGTGTGGTTTCGTCTTCGTCGAGGGCAAGGCTTTGCGGACTTGTTCCGCCCTGGTTCCGTTCATCGAGGCGCAGGGCAATGCGTTCGATTTCAGTATCCGTGGCTGTGTCCATGACGCTCACGGCATCTCCGTCCGAGTTGACCACGTAGAGTCGGGTTTGGGCGCGGTCAAGTGTCATGGCGGTTGGATGCCGGCCGATGTCCACGAAACGGACGGCTTTCGTCGTTGGGTTAACGACAGCCAGCGAGCCATCGCCCCAGCAGGAGACATATACCTTGTCGCCTTGCCCGGTTGGAACGACTTTGACTTCGTAGGGGTACGTGGCCTGGTTCGGACGTTTGGGGTTCTGGAGCTTGAGGCTTTCCAGTTCTGGCTTGCCCTGATGGTGGTGAATCAGACCCAGGCTGTCGCCCAGGTTGTTGGCGGTGTAGAGCGTTTCGCCATCGGTACTGAGGGCGAGGCCGAGGGGAAAGACGGCCGCCAGGTTGTTGTTGTAGCGCGGCGAAGGCGGCTCGGCGGCCAGGCCGGACACTTCGATAAACGGGGCTTCGAGCGGGGTGTTGAAGTTGCTGACGCCGGGCTGGAGCGGCTGCCGCGCGCCGGGGACAAACTGAAAGCGCCAGATTTTGTTTTCGTGGCCGCCGGAAACATAAAACGTGCAGGTGCCGTCGGGGTGAGGCGGTGGGACAAACACGGCCCCGACACAGACGCTTTGCGGAACGGGAACATAGACGTTCTGGATGACGGTCGGCGCGGGACGCGCGGCAAGGTCAATCACGGCCAGCGACTGGTGCAGTTTGTGGGTGGCGTTGCGCTGGATGCCGAAGCCGCTGTTGACGGCAATGAGGTAGCGCCCATCGGGTGAGCGGATGAGGTTGACGGGAAGTGCCCCGACGGCGGGCTGGTGGGTGGCGGCGTCCCGGATGAGCGTCCCAGCCGGCGTCAGGCGAAACTCCGGCTGGGGTTGCCGGTCGGCGGCCAGGCGTCCACCAGTGAAGAGCATGGCCAGAAGCGTCAGGCTGATTCCCAAAGTCAATCTGAGCTGGCGCGGTACATTGAAGTTCATACGCATCAAAACCGGGGACATCAGGGCTTGAGTGAGGGAGTTGGCCTGGCAGCCGTTTGCCATTTTTCCTGCAGGGATTGGTCGTCGCCAAGTCTCTTGACAGCTTGTGGCAAGGCGCTTGATACTCATTGTGCATCGTTAGCGCGCGCGGAGAAGTCGCATAGTGGCCTAGTGCGCTGGTTTGCTAAACCGGTGTACGCGAAAGCGTACCGAGGGTTCGAATCCCTCCTTCTCCGCCACCTTCCTCTTCAGTCTTTCCTCAAAACGCTGCGCCCCAAGCGAAATGTACGCTGCCTGCACTGCTGACCAGGCGGTGGTCGCTTGGGGCTTCCTTCAATGAACCAAGTGAACCAAGCCGACACCAAGCCTTTTTTGGCCTGCCTGCTGTTTCTCGCCTGGCTGTTGGGAGGCGCTTGTGCAACAACGCTCGCCAAAACGCCAGTCCCGGAATCGGCGACGCTGACCGGTTACGTGCGTAACGTGAACGGTACACCTGTTGCCCAAGCGCGGCTGACGCTTCTGACAGCGCGCCAGACGGTCGCGGCCACCACGGTCAGCGCCGCTGATGGGCGGTACCTGTTCGATGATGTCACGCCCGGAACCTATGAACTCGTTGCGGCCACCTCCGATGGGCTTGGGGTGCGGCTGGCGGTTTCACTCGCGGCTGGCATCACCACGGTGCGCGATCTCACCGTACTGCCCACGCCGGTCGCCGAGACCGTCACAGTGACGGCCGACGTTGGCCTTGTCCAGGACAAGGATGAACTGGGGCAGACCGTCACGGTGATTCCGGCCGGACGCCTGCAGGAACGCGCCACCCAGGGGCTGGCCCAGGCTTTTGCCGAGGAAGCCGGGCTATCCGTACAGCAGACCAGCGCCACGCTGGGCGGCGTCTTCGTGCGCGGACTCGTGGCCAGCCGGGTGTCGGTGTTCGTGGATGGCGTCCGCTACACGACAGGTGCGCAGCGGGGCGGCATCAGTACGTTTTTCAACCTGCTCGAACCAGGCAGCTTGCGCGGCGTGGAGGTGCTGCACGGGCCGCACGGCGCGCAGTACGGCAGCGACAGCCTGGGGGGAAGCGCCCAGTTGCTCACGGCCACCGCGCCTCTGACCACCGGCGGTTTTGTGTTTCAGGGAGAAAGCACCTTCTTTGGCATCAGTGCCACGTCCGGCTTCGGCCACGCCACCCGTCTGTCCTTCGGCACCCCACGCTTCGGTGGCGTGGTCAATCTGGCCGGACGGCGCATCAATACCCTGCGCGCTGGCGGCGGCATAGATTCGCGCGCAGCCGTGACCCGGTTTTTTGACCTGCCTTCAAACCGCTTCTACGGCACGCGCCAACCGGATACCGCCTTCACCGAATATGCCGGCAGCCTCAAGGCCGTGGCGACACCCCGCGCCGGACACCAGTTCGTCGTCCATTACCAGCGTGGACAGCAGGACGGCGGCCAACGCTCCGATCAGTTGCTGGGCGGTGACGGCAACCTGCTGGCGAAACTGGGCAACCTGATGCTGGACTTTGGCTACCTGCGCTATGACGGCCAGCGGGTGGGCGGTCTGGACAGTGTGACCGTCACCGGCAGTTTCAACATCCAGCGGGAAGAACGGATCAATCAGGGCGGGCAGGGCAATCCCCGGGCGCTCATCAACGCCCAGTATGAACGCACCCGGGCTGTGGGCCTGTCGTTATTTGGTGCAAAGACGCTTCCGGGACGGCACACGGTGCTGGGTGGCGCGGATGCCTACCGCGATGTCATGCGGGCGCGCGCCTTCGATGCCCATCCTGTGACCGGCATCGCCACGGCGGCCCGTCCACGTGTTCCCAACGGCGCGTATTTCAACAACTACGGCTTTTTTGTGCAGGACGTGTGGGAGGCCGTGCCGAATCGGCTGCGCCTAGCGGCCAGCCTGCGCTATGGCGTGGCTTCCTACCGCGCCCGCGCCCGCGACAATGCGCTCGTCGGAGGGCGTGCCGTGGTCGAGGACGACAGCGTACGCACGGCAGCCTGGACGTTCCGCTTCAGCGGCGCGTGGCAACTGGGGCGCGGCTGGGTGCTGGCCGGCAATGTGGCCCGTGGCTTTCGTCCACCCAACATGACCGACCTGGGATCGCTGGGCCTGCAGGGGAATGGCGTTTTTGAAATCGCTGCGCCAGCCGTTGCCGGACGGCAGGCCTTCATCGGCACGACGGCCGATGCCTCCGCCGTGTCAACCGGGCTGCCGGTCAGACAGGTCATCCCGGAAAGCAGTCTGAGCTACGAAGGCAGCCTGCGCTACCGCAATGGACGGATGGATGCCGATCTGACCGGCTTTGTGACGAATATCAATGACCTGCTCACGACACAGACCCTGATCCTGCCGCCGGGGGCAGTGGGGACGCGCCTGGGGACGGAAATCATCACGGCGCAACTGCCGACGGGGGCGGTGTTCGTTGCGCCGGCAACGAGTCCCGTGCGCGTCCGGGCCAACTTCACCGATGCGCGTATCTACGGCGTTGAGAGTTCGCTGGGCGTCAGGTTGACGGCAAGCTGGTCACTTGGCGGCAACTTTACCTGGCTGCATGCGGAAGACCGCGCCACCGGGCGGCCGCCCGATGTGGAAGGTGGAACCCCGCCGCCACAGGGGTTGCTGCGGCTGCGCTATCAGCCGCCCGGTCGCACATGGTGGGTGGAAGGCGTTGTGGCGGCTGCCCACCGGCAAACGCGCCTGTCGTCGCTCAATCTCGATGACCGCCGGATTGGTGCGGCCCGGACGCGCACCCAGATTCAAAACTTTTTCCGTCGGGGCGCCACGGTGCGGGGATTTGTCGAAGCCGGCCCCGACGGGCGGCTGGGCACGGCCGATGACCGGCTGCGGCTGACCGGCGAAACCCTGGCGCAGATTCAAGCCCGCGTGTTGGGAACAGCCGCCAGTGCGCCGCTGTTCCCGCGTCTGCCCGGATGGGCCACGCTCAACCTGCGCGGGGGATACCGGTTTGGCGAGCGACATGACGTGCTGATTGCTTTTGACAACCTGCTCGATCAGAACTACCGCACGATTTCCTCCGGGATAGACGCGCCGGGGCGCAATCTGACCGTGCGCTACACCATCCGTTTCTGAATCGCCAGGTCAGGCTGCGACTATGGTCGTGGTCGTTTCCCGGCTGCGTCAGGGCATCCGACTTCGACAAAACCCGGCCGGGTGTGAAATCATACGCTGGTCGAAACCCGTGTTTGTCAATGATGTGTTATGAACCAACCCTTGCCCATCCTTGAAGGTACAAAGCGGATTCCCATCTTTCCGCTCCCGGTCGCCTTGTTTCCAGGGATGATGCTGCCGCTGCACATTTTCGAGGAGCGGTACAAGGCTATGGTGCGTGATTGTCTGGCCGGGGAAAAAATCTTCGGCGTGACCTTTGTCAGAGGACGCGAAGGTTTCCCGCCGCCCGTAGGGCGGGTGGGGTGTGCGGCTTTCATCCTGGCAACAGTGCCCTTGGAAGAGGGACGGATGAACATCCTCACAACCGGACTGGCTCGCTACCATGCCCTCGAATACTTTCAGGATGAGCCCTATCTGGAAGGTCTCGTCACCTTTTTTGATGATCAGCCGGTGCGGGAAGACCTCACCGAAATGGCTGAAACCGTGCGCGTGACGTTCAAGCGAACGGTCAAGGCCATTCGCGCGATGAGCCGGGAAGACGACAACTTCCCGGATGAACTGCCGGAAGACCCACGGGCGTTGTCATTTCTTGTGGCGTCGCTGTTGCAGATGAGCGAAGAGCAGAAGATGGCACTGATGGAGTTGACCGACACCAGGGAACGTCTCGAACGCCTGCGGCGGTTATTGTTGCCGGCGGCAGAAAAGTACGAGTTGCGGGCTGCCATCAATGAACTGGCCAAAACCAACGGACACAGCTCACGGGGCATACTCGGCGACCCGGACCCGGAGTCGTAGCCTGCGGCACGCCCCGGACCAGATGCGGGCGTGGGGCGGCAGGCCGTGGCTGAAGGGGCTGGTCGCTCTGTGCAGTCTGGGTCTGTGTAGCCTGGGATTGGGGGCTGTGGAAGCCGTGGCCCAGGAGCGGGCGGTGGTGCCGGATGACACCCTGGTGACGCTGCGCGCCCAGCAGGTGCTTGTGCCGTTTACTGTCGTGGATCGGCTCAATCGTCCGGTTACGACGATCACGGCCGCCGATGTCAGGCTCTTTGAAGATGGCGTCGAGCAGGACATCGTCGCGCTGGGGCGGGCACCTGACCTGCCCACGACGGTCGTGGTGGTGCTCGATTGCAGCGGCAGTATGGTGGGCCGCCTGCCACTCGCCAAACGGGCGACGCTGACGTTTCTCGAACGCATCCTGCGATTGCCACAGGACCGCGCGGCCCTGCTGGCCTGTCAGCAGGACCTGCTGCTGGCGCAGCCGCTGACGGGCAGCCTGGACGCCCTGCGGCAGTCGCTGGCGACTCTGGATGAGCGGTTGCCGTCACCACTGGGACGGGTGATGCCCTTCGATCCCAGGCAGGACACACCGCCGGGAACGGCGCTCTATGCGGCCCTGTATGCCGCCATCGAGTTGATCCCGGAAGCAACGGACGAGCGGCGGCGGGTGGTGGTCGCCATCAGTGACGGCTTTGACAGTGAAGGTCTGGTTCGGATCGGGGAAGTCATCGAACACGCCTGGCGGAATCAGGTGAGCCTCTACGCCTTGGGCATTGGGCAACCGGAGCTGACCGCAACCGATGACAACCGGATGGTCAATCGGGCGGACCTGGAACGACTGTGCGCGGCAACCGGCGGACAGGCCTTTTTCCCACGGCTGGACCGTGAGTTTTTTACGGCGTTCGAGCAGATTGACACCGATTTGCGGCAACGCTTCGTTCTGGCCTATACACCGGCGAATGAAGCGGCCACGTTCCGCACCATCCGCATTGAAGTGCCGCGCCATCCCGATTGGAAAGTGCGCCACCGCGCCGGTTACTACACCAATCCCAGTGAGTGATGTACCCCCCCCATGGAGACAGATACTTTCCCTTGGTATCGTTGGCACTACGCCGCGTGGTGGAAACCGCTGGCGGTTGGCGCCCTGCTGCTGGCCCTGGACAGCGCCAGTGGACTGGCCCAGACGACCCGCCCGGCGAGCGCCAGGCGCAAGTCAGCGCGTCCGGCTGCCACGCCTGACCGCCCGGCCGCGCCGGCGGAAGCTCCATCACGTCCGGCCAAAGACAAGTACCCTCCGGTCGAAGCGCGGGTGGCGGCCTACCGCGAGCAGCTCGAAGCCAAAAAAATCAAGCGCGAGGACACCCTACCCTATCTCATCGCCGGGGTCGAAGTGCTGGGCATTTCGGAATCGCCCCGGGGGTTGACGGCCTTCATCCGCGTCGAGGATGAAACGACCCTCGTGGTGCGCGCCGGGATGCGTTTTTACGATGGCGTCCTCGAAAAGATTGAGCCAAACCGCCTGATTTTTCGCCTGGGCAACCGGCGGCTGGTCGAAAAACGCTACGGGCAGTCCATTGATGCGTCACCCGGTGACGCCGCGCCGGATGACGCGCCGGAGACGAATTCCCTGCCCTGAAAGAAGGCTTCCGTCCATGTGCGGTATCGTTGGTTATGTTGGCGCCAAGCCGGTCGTTTCGGTTCTGCTCGATGGTCTCAAGCGGTTGGAGTACCGGGGTTATGACTCGGCCGGACTGGCGGTTGTGGCCGATGGGCAGCTTGAACTGCGGCGCGCATCGGGAAAACTCTACAACCTGGAAGCGGTCATTCAGCGGGCGCCGCTTGCCGGCAGCTACGGCATCGGGCACACCCGCTGGGCCACCCACGGACGCCCGACTGAGGAAAATGCCCACCCGCACCGCGACGCCAGCGGACGGGTGGTGGTCGTCCACAACGGCATCATCGAAAACTACCTTTCCCTGAAGCGGGCGCTGGAACAGGAAGGCCACGCTTTCGCGACGCAGACGGACACGGAGGTGATTGCCCACCTCATCGGCAAGTATCAGCAGGCGGGTCTGGGGCTGGCGGATGCCGTCCGGCAGGCCATTGCCGAGCTTTCGGGGATGTTCGCCCTGGCGGTGATTGCAGCCGACGAGCCGGACACGATTGTGGCGGCACGCTTTGGCCCGCCGGTGATTGTCGGGCTGGGGCAGGAGGAAAACTTCGTGGCTTCCGATGTCACGGCCATTCTCCAGCACACCCGGGAGGTGGTGTTTCTCGAAGACGGGCAGGTGGCCGTTGTACGTGCCAACGAAGTCACCTTCACGGACTTTGCCGGGCGGCCGGTGACGCCGACGGTGCAGCGCGTCACCTGGGACCCTGTCCTGGCCGAGAAGGGTGGCTTCAAGCACTTCATGCTCAAGGAAATTCACGAGCAGCCGCACGCCATCCGGGAAACCCTGGCCGGGCGGGTCAGCCTGGATGAAGGGCGGGTGTATCTCGATCCGACGGACATTCCCGACGCCGACTGGCAGGCATTCACCCGGATCGTGATTCCGGCCTGTGGGACGAGCTGGCACGCGGCGCTGGTTGGGAAAGTCCTCATCGAAGAACTGGCCCGCCTGCCGGTCGAGGTGGACTACGCCAGTGAGTTCCGCTACCGCAATCCGCTGCTCGATGCGCAGACGCTGGTCGTTGTCATCACGCAGTCCGGCGAAACCGCCGACACGCTGGCAGCGCTGCGCGAAGCCAAGCAGCGTGGCTGCCACACCTTCGCCATCTGCAACGTGCCCGGCTCGATGGCCGCGCGCGAAGCCCACGGCGTCCTGCTGACCCATGCCGGGCCGGAAATTTCGGTGGCTTCCACCAAGGCGTTTACTTCCCAGATCGTGGCGCTCTACCTGCTGGCACTGCATCTGGGGCAGTGCCGGGGGACATTATCGCCGACGGCCGTGATGAAGCACGTCGAACAACTGCTGGCCCTGCCGGTCAAACTGGAAGCTGCGCTGGAGCAGGACGCGGCCATTGCCGAACTGTCCAGAGAGTTTTTCCGGGCGTCAGATTTTCTCTACCTCGGCCGCGGCGTGAACTTTCCCATTGCGCTGGAAGGCGCACTCAAGCTCAAGGAAATCAGCTACATTCACGCCGAGGGCTTTCCAGCCGGGGAAATGAAGCACGGACCGAACGCGCTCATTGACGAGCGCCTGCCGGTTGTCATGGTGATGCCCCGGGAAGTTGGCAATGCGGCTTCCGAGCTGCGGTACGAAAAGACGCTGTCGAATCTGCAGGAAGTCAAAGCCCGCGATGGGCGTGTCATCGCCATTGTCACGGAAGGCGATACCGAGGCTGCCGGGCTGGCTGAGTATGTCATTCCCATTCCGGCCACAAGTGAACTGCTCTCCGCCGTGCTGGCCGTGGTGCCGTTGCAGTTGCTGGCCTACCACATTGCCGTACGGCGCGGCTGCGACGTGGATCAGCCACGCAATCTCGCCAAGAGCGTGACGGTGGAATAGTGTGTGTTCGCTCTCGAAAAGTTTCTGGCGCCGCTGTTGTTTCCGCTGTCCCTCGTGCTGATGGGGCTGGGAGTGGGACTGGGGCTGCTGTGGTTTTCCCGCTGGCAACGGGCAGGCAAAGCCGTGGTGACGGTGGCCGCCGTGGTTCTGGTGGTGGCCGGTCACGGTTGGACGGCCAATGCCCTGCTGACGCCCCTGGAGCAGGGGCAGGTCACGTTTGCCCCACGGGGCGAAGTGCCGCCGGATGCCCACAACATCCGCTGGGTTGTCGTTTTGGGGGGCGGCGTGGGCGGTGATGAACACCTGCCGCCTACGGAATGTCTTTCGGACGCCTCCCTGCGGCGGCTCGTCGAAGGCATCCGTCTGCACCGCCTGTTGCCGGCGGCCCGGCTGGTAACATCCGGCGGAGCCGTGTTCACGCCACGCCCGGCCGGCGAGGTGATGCGGGACGCCGCCTGCGCCCTTGGTGTTTCCCCCGAACGGATTGCCGTCCAGCCCGTGGGGCGCAATACCGTCGAGGAAGTGGCCGCCGTGGCCGGACTCGTCGGACAGGACTCGTTTCTGCTCGTCACTTCGGCCGCGCACATGCCGCGCGCGCTGGAAGCCTGCCGGAAGCAGGGCCTGCACGCGCTGCCGGCGCCGACCGACTTTCAGGCCGCAGGATCAGATGGCGTATGGACGCCGGGCGACATCTATCCGAGCGGCGCCGGGCTGCATCAGTCCGAGCGGGCTATGTACGAATATCTCGGACGCCTGCGCCAGCGTCTGCGCTGAACCAGGTAAGACCGCCGCCACTCCCGCAGCTTCCGCGCCACATAGAGCAGTCCAATGCTGCCGATGGCCAGCCCGACGCCGAGGCTGTCCAGCAGCACATCGGCAAGGCTTCCGCTGCGTTCCGCCGTGAACGTCTGCCGCCATTCGTCCAGCGCGGCATAGAGGATGGAAACCACGCCCGCGCCCAGTCCGGCCTGCCACGCCTGCCACCGGTGGGCCCGGCGCAAGGCCACGTACCAGAGCACGGCCAGCAGCGCATACTCAGTGACGTGTCCCAGCTTGCGCAGGAGAAGGTGCAGGCTTTCAAGCTGCGCCGCCCCCAGGTTGGGCAGCCACCACCGCAGCCAGCCATAGGCCACCGGCGCGGTGTTCCGCCAGGCAAGCCAGTCGCTTGAAAACACAAAAATCGCCGCCATCCAACTGATGGGGAGCAGCAGCCACCACCAGCGAGGCCAGGAATCGGTCATAATGAGAGCCGTTTGAAGATGGGTTCGGGAATCATCCGAATGACCAGCGTGATGAAGCGCCAGAAAAACGGGGTGTAGATGTCGCCGTCGGCGCGGTACAGGGCGCGCACAATGTCCCGCGCGACGCGCTCCGGTCTGGCAACCAGAGGGGGGAGCTTCATCCCGTAGGTCATCGGCGTGTCCACAATCCCCGGCTTGATGGTGACGACCCGTACGCCGCTTTTGAACAGTCGCTGCCGCAGCCCCTGGCAAAAGGCCGTGACGCCCGCTTTGGCTGAGCCGTAAATGTAGTTGCTCTGGCGTCCGCGATCGCCGGCCACAGAGGAGATCACGCCGATGACGCCCCGGCGTTCCTTTTCAAAGTAGTTGGCGGCGTGCGTCACCAGCGACACCACGCCGACATAGTTCGAGGCCAGCATGGCTTCGGCAGCGGCAACATCCTGCTCGGCCTGTTTCTGGTCGGTCAGCGTTCCGAAAGCCACGAGGATGCCATCCAGGCGGCCGGTACAGGCCACGGCCGCCGTCCAGACTGCGCCGTGGCTGGACAGATCACAGGCGTCAAACGCCAGGCTGTGGGTTGGAACGCCGTAGCGCAGGTGAGTGTCAGCGGCAATGCGTTCGACTTCAGGCAGGTTGCGTCCGGCGAGCACCAGGGTGGTGCCGCGCCGGGCCAGTTCGGCAGTGACCGCCCGCGCAATGCCCGAAGTGGCGCCAAAGATGGCGTAGGTAGGGGCCATGGGGCGTCAGATGACGGCCGTTTCGTGCAGCAGTTCGCCGGTGGTGAAGCGTTCGATGGAGAGCGGTTTCACGTCGAGGGTACGGGATTCGCCGAACAAAATCATTTCGGCAATGGCCGTTCCCATGGCCGGCGAGTGCATGATGCCGTGCCCACTGAAGCCGGTGCAGACATAAAAGCCCGCCACCTGCGGCACCGGGCCGACGATGGCGTGGTGATCGGGCGAGATGTCGTAAAGTCCGCCCCAGCAGCGGCGCAGGTTGATCGCGGCGTTTTCCAGGCAGGGCACGCGCGGAAGCGCCCGTTCGATAATGGCGTCAATGAAGTCCGGGTTGAAGGTCGTATCGAAACTTTCCGGCTCGTCGGGATCGGCCCAGCCCAGCATGACGCCGTCGCCTTCCTTGCGCATGTAGCAGCCGGTGCTCAAATCCACGAGCATGGGCAATTCGCGGGGCAGTTCATCGAAGCGTTCGGTCGTCACGATTTGCCGCTTGGTGGGACGGATGGGGATGTCCACGCCAAGTTTGCGTCCGACCAGATGCGACCAGGCCCCGGCGGCGTTGACCACTACCGGCGTTGCAATGTGTCCCCGGTTCGTGACCACACCCGTGATTCGTCCGTGCTCCACGGTGAAATCCAGCACTTCGGTCTCCAGTTCGATGCGCGCTCCCTGTTCGCGGGCCTTGCGGTTGAAGCCCTGCATGATGCTGTAGGGGTCAACGAAGCCATCCGTCGGGCAGTAGGTGCCACCCAGTACGTCTTCGACGTAAAGCTGGGGGACGAGTTTGGCAATGTCTTCGCGGGTCAGAAACTCCACGGGGATACCTTCCGCCTGCTGGACGCGCAGATTCTGTTGCAGGTAGTCCACGTGGGCCGGCTCGGTGGCAATGAACAGGTAGCCATAGCGCCGGTATTCGGGGTCCTGTCCGGTGAGTTCCTCGAAGTGCGTGAAAAAATCAATCGAAAACCGCGACATGCGGATGTTGACCGGGGTGGCAAACTGCTGGCGAACACCGCCGGCGCTCCGTCCGGTGGAGTGTTTGCCCTGAAAGTTCTCACGTTCGAGAATGAGCACGTCGCGGCACCCGTGCCGAGTCAGAAAATAGGCAATGCTGCATCCGATCACGCCGCCACCGATGATGACGACTTCAGCTCGTTCGTTCATGGTTTCAAGACCTTGCGCCGGGCTTGATAGCGCCGGTTTCAGCGATTCGCGGGATGGCGAACGGGCACCCGGCGCGGGGCCAGGCTAGGCATCCACGTCTTCTTCCTCGCGTTCCCGTTCGCGTTCGAGTTCCTCAAAGAGATTGTCATAGCAAGCCTGACACACGGCCCGGTAGCCAAACTGGCGTACCACGGAAGCCAGTTCCGGGATGCGCGTGATGTCGAAAAGCTGCCGGGTCGGTTCGTCACAGCAGTCGCAGAAAGCTCGCGTCGGCATCGTCGTTTCACCCTGGACAGAAAGGCAAGGAAAGCATAACGGTCAAGGAAACAGCCGCCAAGGAAAGCACAAGACTCAGTAAAGCTGCTCTGTCGGTTCTGGTGGATGACCGACCGGAGGGCAGGTCAAAACATTTTTTTACAAATGTAAGCCAGCGGCGGTCGTCCTGTGCGTAGGCTAACGTACTTTGTGCTTCGGCGCGTACGCTTTCCAGCCCAGGGCGGATGTTTTGGGCGGCTGCCGTCCGGGCACGGGACCGGCTTGGTCAGTAGTCACAGGCATGCTTTGATAGGCTGTTGCCCGTGCACGTGGAATCCGGGTTGAAGCCATGATTGAAGGGAGGTTGTCGGCGCCTGTGTCATCTGCATCCGTCGCCGTGGCGGGCCACGACCTGTTGGGCTTCACCTGCCAGCAGATGTGCGCCTTCATGGTGGAGCGTGGGCTGCCGGCGTATCGCGGGCGGCAGCTTTTCCAGGCCCTCCACCGGCGGCTCGTCGAAACACTGGAAGACGTGCCGGAGCTGCCCCGTGCGCTGCGCACCGGGCTGGCCGCCGGGACTGATCTGCGGCCGCTGTCGCTGACAGAAGTGTTTGAGGCTGCGGATGGGACACGCCGCTACCTGTTCACCGTACGCGGCGGGCATGCCATTGAAACCGTCTGGATTCCCGATGGTGGACGGATCACATTGTGCCTTTCTTCGCAGGCGGGCTGTCCGATGCGCTGCGCCTTTTGCGCCACAGCGACCCTGGGGTTGCAGCGGAATCTGACGGCGGGCGAAATCGTCGCGCAGGTTTTGTACGTGCTGCGGGATGCTGTCCATCGCCGGCAACAACCGCGTCCGGCTGGCATCAATCTGGTGCTGATGGGGATGGGGGAGCCGTTGCTCAACTACGACCATGTGCTCCACGCGCTCCGTGTCCTGGCGGACCCGGAAGGGCTGCATATCGTCCCCCGGCGCGTGACGCTTTCAACCGTTGGGATTGTTCCCCGGATCATGGCTCTGGGACGCGAGCCGGACCGTCCGCGCCTGGCGGTTTCGCTGACGGCGGCAACCGATGACTTGCGGGCGCGGCTGATGCCGGTCAACCTGACCTACCCGCTGGAAGCCTTGCGTGAGGCGTGCCTGATGTTTCCACGGCATCCGGGCGAGCGGATCACCTTTGAGTATGTGCTGCTGGGTGGCGTCAATGACGCGGATGAGCAGGCGCGGGCACTGCTGCGCTGGCTGGCGCCACTGCGGGCCCGGGAAGCGGCCAAGGTCAACCTCATCCCGCACAATCCCGTGCCGGGACTTCCCTTTCAACCGCCGCCGCCGGAGCGGGTGCTGCGCTTTCAGGCGCTGCTGCGGGCGAAGGGCTTGCCGACCTATCTCCGCCGCCCGCGCGGGCGGGACATTTTCGCCGCCTGCGGGATGCTTGCGGCAAGCTCCCAGCCGTCGGCATAATGCGCAGCAAGCGCCAGTTCAGCCTTGCAGCCGGTCCCGGCTCTGTGCCGTCCAGCGGGGGAAGCGCCCATGCGCTGTGGTTGAGGGGGTGGTGGCTTGTCCCTGAAGACATTGAAGACCTGGGTTTCCAAATCACTCACGCCGACGTTGATCTACCGCCTGCAGCAGGCAACCACGTCTCTGTCTGTCCACTTGGCGCGGGCGCCGCTGGCTGTGGCTTTTTTTGATGATGAGCGGTTTCGTCTGCTGGCCTCGGTGGGCTACGAGGAGTTTGCCCGTGAGACCCTTGAAACAACGCTGACCGAACGGCTCAACGCCATTCAGGCGAATCTTCTGGTCTGCGCGCCACGTGCTGCGCTGCCCGGCTTTCCCTTTGCGGTGGCTGACAGCACGACGCTGCTGCTGCGGCGGTTTACCCTTGATCAGTTGTTGTGTGGCGTCCTGCTGGTGGAGTCGGCGGCAGATGAGCAACTGGAAGCCGCCCTGGCCGGACAGGAGTTGTCCTGGTCGTTTCTCATCCGTGAAAGCGGATGGTGCGCCCGCCTGACCGAAGCGGAAGCCCAGGTGGTGGAGATGAGCCGCCAACTGGAAGCGGCGCGGCATGCCATCGAGCGGTTGACCGAGTTGGGTGAGCAGTCCATCCGCGACCGCGAAAAGTTCATTGCCAACGTGGATTACGAGCTGCGCGCTCCGTTGACGACGGTGCTGGGTTACTGCGAGATGCTGCAGGATGCCACCTATGGGCCACTGACCGATACCCAGCGCAGTTTTCTGCGCCACATTGAAGCTGGCGGACAGGCGTTGCTCCACATTGTGGATGATCTCATGCGCCTGGTTCGGCTCGAACGAGGCGGGGATGCCCTGGATATTCGTGAATTTTCGGCGGCGCGCCTGTTTCAGTCCGTCCAGTCGGCCTTTGCACCCCTGGCGGAGCGCCGGCAGGTCCGGCTGGAAGTCCGGCTCGATCCGGCGGCTGGCATGATTGTGGGCGATGAAGCCCGGCTGTACGAAGCCCTTTCCCAGCTTCTGGACGACGCTCTCCGGTACATCCCACGGGGTGGGATGCTGCGCCTGACCGGTGAGTTACAGCGTGTTTCCAGCCATGTCCAGAGCCTGGTCATCACCCTTCAGGATGATATGTCCGGCATCGTGGCCGAGCAGCGGCTGGCCACCTATCGTGCCCTGCAAAACGCGGCCAGCCAGGTGCCCTCCCGTGGTATTGCCTTGGGGCTGAGTGTGACCTATCGCATCCTGCAACTCCACGGCGCGACCCTGACGGTCGAGGGCGACGCCACGCAGGGCTGCCGTCTGATTTTCCGTCTCCCACACCGCTTGTCCGCCTCGCAACTGGAAATGTCCCAGGTGCTCATCGTGGATGCCAGTGCCGAAAGCGGCAATCTTCTGCGCACGATTCTGGAGAGCGAAAATCTCCGGGCGCAGCTTGTCGTGGCGTCCGGCAACGACACGGCGGCCATGCTCCATGCCAACTACTTCGAGTCAGCCACACGGCTGCCGGATGTCGTCCTCCTCGATGCCTCCCTGCCGATGACCGATGGTTACGAACTGTGTCGCCTCATCAAGCAAACCGAGGCCACCCGCTATCTGCCGGTCCTGATGCTGACGGCCTCGCCGGAGACCACGGAGAAACTGCGCGGGCTGGAAGTCGGCGCGACGGATGTCCTCACCAAGCCCATCAACCGCAGGGAACTCCTCATGCGCGTCAAGGCGCTCATTGCCCAGAAGCGTGAATTTGAAGCGATGCTGCGGGCCTATCACAGTGCCCGGCACCGGGCCATCACCGACGGACTGACGGGCCTGTTCAATCACGCCTACTTTCTGGAAAAACTCACCCGTGAGGCTGAACTCGCAGAACGAAGCGGACACCCACTGTCGATCATCATGCTTGATGTAGATCGGTTCAAGCACTTCAACGACACCAATGGCCACGAAGCCGGCAACGAGTTGCTCAAAGACCTGTCCCGGTTGATGGAACGTTGTTTCCGGCGCAGTGATGTTCTGGCGCGGTACGGTGGCGAAGAGTTCGTGGTGCTGCTGCCCAACACCCCCAAGAGCCAGGCGGCGGTGCTGGCCGAGCGGCTGCGGCGGCGGGTGGCCGAATATCCCTTTGCCGGGCGGGAGTCGCAGCCCGGCGGGCGCCTGACCGTCAGCCTGGGGGTGGCCGCCCTGCCCTCGGACACCAGCGGGCCCAAGCAGCTTCTGGAGTTGGCTGACCGCGCGCTGTACCGCGCCAAGCAAAATGGACGCAATCGCGTCTGCGTGGTCGAAAGTGAAGCCCTTGGGCGACCCCGTCCGAGCGGCTTCTGGAAAGTGCCGGACCAGCCGGACCCGGGGAACACCCTTTCGTCGGCCTGATGCCCTGCACACCATCCGCGCCCCGGCCGGACGCCGGCGCTGCCGGCCGGACTGTCTCAATCGAACTGCGGACACAGCCCACCGGGGCGGGCCGCGAGTTGGCACAGGCGGGTAACCACCGGGCGGTTGGGGGCCAGAATGTCCAACGTGGTCATCTCTTCCGGCCGCACCCAGCAGGCGGCCTGAACGCCACGCAAGGCCGGGACGCCGCCGGTGATGCGCGCCCAGTAAAACATGACGGCGAAGGCCTGCCGGGCATCCACGGCATAGTGAATGATGTGCAGGGGGTGTCCGACGGCAATCTGCACGCCGAGTTCTTCGTCCAGTTCGCGCCGGAGTCCAGCCTCGGGAGCTTCGTTCCAGTGGAGTTTGCCACCGGGAAATTCCCACTGGTTGGCAAACCGTCCGGTGGGCAGCCGTTGTGTCAGCAGGACGTGCGGGCCGTCCACACAGACGGCAGCGACCACCAGCGTCGTGGTTGGGTGGGGCGTTGCGACCATGCTCTGCCGGAGAACTTCAGGCGGCGGCTTCGGCCTGCATCCTGAGCGCCTGGAAGTGGGCCACGAGCGGATCGAGCAGTCCGTCCAGGTCGCCCTCCATCACCGTGTCGAGTTGGTGCAGGGTGAGTCCGATGCGGTGGTCGGTGATGCGATTTTCCTTGAAGTTGTAGGTGCGAATCTTTTCGCTGCGCTCACCGGTCCCCACCTGAGCGCGGCGTTCGCCGGCAATGGCTTCGTGCTGCTTCTGCCGCTCCAGATCGAGCAGCCGGGCGCGGAGAATCCGAAAGGCTTTTTCGCGGTTCTTGATCTGGGATTTTTCGTCCTGCATGGAGACGACGACCCCCGTGGGCAGGTGGGTCAGCCGTACGGCGGAGTAGGTGGTGTTGACCGACTGCCCTCCAGGTCCCGAAGAGCAGAACGTGTCAATCCGAACGTCCTTTGGGTCAATTTCGATGTCCACCTCTTCGGCTTCAGGCAGGACGGCCACCGTCACCGTCGAGGTGTGAATGCGCCCGGCCGATTCCGTGGCCGGCACCCGCTGGACGCGGTGAACGCCGGACTCATGCTTGAGACGGGAATAGACCCGTGCGCCTTCGATGAGCACCACCCCTTCCTTGAGGCCGCCGACTTCCGACAGGGATTCATCCAGAATCTGCACCCGCCAGCCCTGCCGTTCGGCATAGCGCAGATACATGCGCAACAGCTCGCTGGCAAAAAGCGAGGCCTCGTTCCCGCCGGTTCCGGCCCGGATTTCAAGCAGGACGTTCTTGCCGTCGTTGGGGTCCTTGGGCGTGAGCAGGCGCTCCAGTTCGAGCTGGCATTCCGCCCGCTGCTTTTCGAGCAGCGCAATTTCCTCCCGCGCCAGGGCCTGCATTTCGGCGTCATCGGCTTCGCTGAGCAGTTCCCGCGCCCCGGCCAGGTTGGCGTCAATGGTGCGGTACTCCCGGAATTTCTCCACGACTTCCGTCAGTTCGCTGTGCTGCTTGGCCAGCTTGGCGTAGCGCGCCGCATCAGCCACCACATCCGGGTCGCTGAGCTGTGCCGTGAGAGCATCGTATTTTTCTTCAATTGCTTTCAGTTTATCGAACATGGCGCCCACAGGATTTGCGGTTGGCCGGCGGAAGCGGTCAACATCGGTGGTGACGAAGCACGTCTCACCGGTGCGCCCCGTCCGGGGGGAGGCTAGGTGCGAAGCGCGGTAGCCGAAGCCGGCGGACGCGCCGAGGGATGGTGCACCACCTTTTCAACGGTGTAAATCGGCTGCCCCTGTGACTCAAAATAGGTGCGCGCCAGCAACTCGGCGACCAGGCCCGTCGAAAAAAGCTGGATGCCGGCCAGAATCAACAGCGTGCCCATCATCATCCAGGGGGCATGAACCGTGAAAACATCGCCGCCTGTCCAGAGCTTCTTGGCGGCGAGCACCACCCAGATGCCGATCCCGACAAAGAGGCTGAGCAGTCCCGGCATGCCGAAGAAGTGCAGGGGGCGGGTGACGTACTTGAGCAGAAACCGCACGGTGACAAGGTCAAACAGCACCCGGAAGGTCCGTGAGATGCCGTAGTGGGATTGCCCGTCCTCGCGGTTGATGTTTCTGATGGGGACTTCGATGATGCGCGCGCCATTCCAGCTTGCCAGGGCCGGAATGAACCGGTGGAGTTCGCCATACAGCCGGATGCGCTTGATGGTATCGCGCCGGTAGGCCTTGAAGGTCGTGCCGAAGTCGTGCAGCTCAACGCCTGACAGCTTGGCCATCAGCCAGTTGGCCACCCGTGAGGGAATGCGGCGCAGCACAAGGTTGTCAATCCGCTTGTGCCGCCATCCGCTGGCCAGGTCATAGCCGGCGTAAATGGGTTCCACCAGAGCCGGCAAATCGCTGGGGTCATGCTGCAGGTCGCCGTCCATGGACACGATGATGTCGCCCCGGGCGTAATCGAAACCGGCGGCCAGGGCGGGGGTTTGTCCGAAGTTGCGCTTGAGTTTGATGACCGTCACCCGGGAATCACCGGCAGCAATGTCGGTCAGAAGCTGATACGTCCGGTCGCGGCTGGCATCGTCCACGAAGATGATTTCAAACGAGGGGTAGTGGGCTTCCAGAACGGCGCACAGGCGTTCGTAGAGCTTTTCGACGCTGCCCTCTTCGTTGTGCATCGGGATGACAACCGAAATTTCCGGCGGCGGGAGTTGGTCGGTTTCATCGAGCATGGTCGGTCGTACGCGGTTCGTCACAGTGATCGAGATGGGCAAAACTCACGAGCTGAATGTTCTGCCGGGTGATTTCAGCCCGCACCCGGGCATCCGTCAGGGCGGCGAGTTCCCGGACGCGCGATGCCTTGAGGCGGGTCGGGTAGTGCCGCAGGGTATCATCCATCTCAGACGGGTGACACATCAGTTCACTCGTCCCGACGGGCAAAAGGCGAAGGATATAGCAGATAAGGGCGGGATTGAGCAATCCGGTGTGGGCAAAGCCGAAGAAGGCATCCGGGGTGCGGACGCTGGCTGTCCGCAGCCGCGCCCGGAAGTCGGCCGCATAGCGGGTCAGCGCCAGCGTACTGGCTTTCTGCTTGATGAAGGTCAGGGTTTGACCGGGACGCAGCCCGGCCAGCGGAGCAAATGTCAGGCGCTCGTGCGGCTGCCGCACAGACCGGATGCCGTAGCTTTCGGCGACCCGGAGCATCACGTCCAGCACCTGTGGGTGGGCATGCGTGTGTTTGTGGCTGTCCAGATGGGTTGGTTGCAGCCCGGCGGCGAGGACTTTTTCCACCTGGGCGCGGAACTCGATTTCGATTTCCGCCGGGCGGAGTTCCCGGCGCAGGAGGCGGCGCAGGAACAGGCCGAAGTCGTTGGGAAGGGTGCCATCGGGACCGAGCAGGCTGCGCACGTCAGACGGCGGAGCAACCGGTTGGCCTCCCAAAAGAACGAGATGGATGCCGACGCCCAGCCGGGGCGCATCACGGAGACGCGCCACGGCGTCATCGAAGGCCAGCCCGTTGGCCATGAGGGTGGTACTCGTCACGATGCCGGTCTGGTGGGCGCGGAGAATGCCGGTGTTGACGCCGACACACATCCCGAAGTCGTCGGCATTGACGATGAGCTTACGGCGCATCGGTCGTCCCTCCGGCCGGAGGTTGCTGAGGGGCAGGTGGCGGAGACCCGGCAGCCGGTTGGCGTTGTCGCCGGGCTTCGTAGAGCAGGATGGCGCCGGCCACGGCAACATTCAGGGATTCAACCGGTCCGGCCATGGGAATCACCAGGCGGGCGGCAAGCTGGGCCTGCCATTCATCGGTCAGCGAGCGCAGGCCGTGGCCTTCCGACCCAAGCCAGATGAGCACCGGCTGGCACCAGTCGAAAGCCTCATAGGGGGTGTCGCCCTGGCTGTCCGCCGCAACCAGGCGGACGCCCTGCCGGTGGAGCTTCCGCAGTTCATCGCCCACGTCGGGTCCGGCGATGATGGGCAGCCGGAAGGCTGAGCCGGCGGCGGCCCGCAGGGCTTTGGGCTGGAAGGGGTCCACGGTGCCGACGGTCACCAGGGCTGCCGTCGCGCCGGCGGCTTCGGCGGTACGAATCAGCGCGCCCAGGTTGCCGGGGGACTGGATGCCATCCGCCAGAATGAACAGTGGCGTCGGGTGGGCGGTGCTGTCCGGCAGGGTGGACACCGGACGGCGTCCCAGCGCCACGATGCCCGGCGGCGTTTCCACATCGCTGATATGTGCCATGACGGCCTCGGTCAGCATGGCGCCCCGGCAGGGCTGCGGTTGCAGGTCGGCGAGCAGTTGTGCGCCACGCGGGGTGTCGCACAGCCGTGGGCTGTACGCGATGGCTTCAAAGACGAGGTGACTGCGCAGGGCTTCCTCGACCAGCCGTACACCTTCAATGAAGATGACGTGCCGATCACGTCCCTCGCGGGCGGCGACGAAGCGTTTGACAAATGGGTTGCTGCGGCTGGTGATGGTGTCAATGAGCATGGGGTTGGTGGGCTGCGACGTGGACCATATCAGACCGTCGGACGCCGGAGCGCCTCGGTCAATTCTGTCCAGTTGACCGAGGTGCGGACAAGAAAGTGCCCCGGAACGGGGGTAATCGAGTCCACGGTAACAAAATGCAGTGGGCGCAGTCGCCGTCCGGCCAGCGTGTATTCCAGATTGAGCGCCACCCGCATTTCGGGAATCTGGTTGAGGTTGACTTCCAGTCCGCGCCCGTCGAAGTGGAGCCCGGCCGAGGGGTCGCCGGCCTCGCGCAGGGCATGCGCCTCGCCCAGCACGTGGTGAAAGAGCAGGGTCAGCAGGTGGGCGGCGGCCCGTTGCCAGAGTTGTGTGCCCTGGACGGCCACCGGGCCGGCTGGCGCGAGATAGATGCGCCGGCGATAGCGCGTGAAGGTGACGTGCTCGATGCGCAGCGGGACACTGACCCGGGCGAGGAAAAACCGTTCGCTGCGGGCCGAGATGGTAAAGCTTCCCTCCTGGGTCTGGAGTGTGACCTCCCGCACGCCGCGCATGGGTGTCGTCGCCAGCGCCTTGTTCAGATGGGTCTCATCCACGCGGATTTCCCCGGCCGCCAGGCGCGCCAGCGTGTTGTCCCGGTGAAGTTGGGCGAGTATGTCGAGCGCCTGTTCACTGCGCTCCCACGCCTGACGAATCCACTGCCACATTGCTAATGGTGATGATGTTCCCCCCGCCAGTGGGGTGGTGCGGTGCGCCGAGAGTCTGTTTGACAAGCGAAAGATGGCTTCTGTAGAGTTTGACACGTTCTGCACATCGGCGGTTGATGTTTCGCAACGGTCGTTCCGTTGCCCCTCCCTCCCACGCTCCAGGCACGACGGTTATGAAGCGCTGCGTCATCTGTGGCAAGGAATTCCATGACCAGATGCGGTTTTGTCCGTTTGATGGCGGCGCTTTGGAAACTATCGAACAGGACGCTTTCATCGGTCAGACGCTCGATGGAAAATACCGCATCGAAGCCAAGATTGGTGAGGGCGGGATGGGGGCGGTGTATCGCGCGCGGCACGTGCTGATGGACACCCATCTGGCCATCAAGGTGCTGCATCCGTCGCTGGTTTCCGATGCCACTTCGGTGGCGCGCTTCCAGCGCGAGGCCCAGGCGATGGCCCGCATCCGGCACTCGAATGCCATTGCCGTGACAGACTTTGGCGTTACGGAAGACCAGATCAACTACATCGTCATGGAGCTGTTCGAGGGGGAATCGCTGCGCAAGGTCCTCGAACGCGAAAAAAAGCTCCCCTATGCCACGGCCATTGCCATTGCCCGTCAGGTGTGTGGGGCGCTTGAAGCCGCCCATCGCAGCGGCGTCATCCACCGCGACATCAAACCGGAAAACATCTTTCTGTCGCCCCAGCCCGACGGGTCCTACTTCGTCAAAGTCATAGATTTTGGCATTGCCAAGATTGTGACCGATACCTCGCAGGGCGGCCCGCCGCTGACCCGTCAGGGGATGATCATCGGTTCGCCGCACTACCTGTCGCCGGAGCAGTGCACCGGGCAGGAACTGGACGCCCGTTCGGATATTTATTCGCTGGGCATTGTGTTGTTCGAGATGCTGACCGGGCAGGTGCCCTTCACGGCGGTAACACCGGTGGCGGTGGCCCTGCTCCACGCGAATGAACCCCCGCCCAGCCTGCGCAAACTCAATCCCGAAATCCCAAAGGCCCTGGATGACCTTGTGATGAGCGCCCTGGCGAAGTCCAAGGCCGACCGCCCGGCCAGCGCCCGCGAGTTTGCAGAGGAGCTGGCGCGGGTGGCGCGGCTGGTCAGCCCGTCATTTGATCCGGTCACGCCGCTGGTCGAGAAAATTCTGGATGCCTCCCTCACGCCTTCCAACGGCGCCCCGCCACTGGCGGCCTCACCTGTCCCGCCTCCCTCCACCGTGAGACAACGCCCGGTTGAGCGTCGTCCAGCCTCCACGCCTCCATCTCCCGCGCCTGTGCCGTCCGCGCCTGTGCCGTCGCCATCACCTTCGCTGGCACCGCCGCTGCCGGCTGCCCCACCGCCGACCGCGGGCACCGCCTGGGACGGAAGCAGCCTGGCCACCTACGGGCAGTCATCAGCCGACAGTCAACTCTGGCTGCGCTGGGTGGTGGCGGCGGTTGTGGTCTTCCTGGTCCTGCTCGTTGCCCTTCTGATGTATCTTTTCTCGTGAACGGGCCCCCTCGGCCATCACACACGGGACAAGAGACACCACGAGACAAAAAAACATGAATTCACTCATGGCTTATCTGCGCTTACTTGGCCTCTGGCTTTGCCTGCTGACGACACTTTCCCTGGCACAATCCCCGGCGGATCCCAACTCGGCCCCCAAGCCGAAGCTGCGCTATGGCGACCCCGGCTATGTCGGGGCACGGATTAGTTTCAAATGTGAGAGCTGTTCGCTCCCGGATGTCATTCAGGGCATTCTGGCCAAGGCGGGTCTCCGCTTCGAGTTTCCAGAGGCGCAGCAGTGGCAGCGGGTCGCCGATACGGTGGTCGTCAACGAGGAGCCGTGGAACGAGGTTCTGGATGTCGTCCTGGCCCGTCATCAGCTTCAGGCGACCTGGTCAGAGGTGGGGCGGCTGGTGATTGCCCGCCGGTTGACGCCGGTGGCGACCGGGCCCGGCAAGCTCGGCCAGCTTCTGGCGGGGCTTCCCCCGGTGCCGGTCAACATCACCACGCTCAACCCGGCGTCCCGTGCCATCGAGGCCGAACGCCTCTTCCGCGAAGGGATCGGGTATTTCTTTCTGGCCAACCCGGATGACTCGCGGTTGGCGCTGGTGCGCTTTGCCTGGGCTACCCGTATTTTCGATGAGGTTGAATACGCCGGGCGTGAGGCTACAGCGCTCTATATGCTCGGCGCGGCCTATCTCGATCTGGGGCAGACCGCCAGGGCGCGGGAGGCCTTCCAGCGCGCCCGTGATTTCGGCCAAAACGCCGGCAACCAGCGGGCCGTTGTGCTGTCTGAGGTCAGCCTTGCCTACCTGGACGCACTGGAGGGGAAATCCCCGGAGACCGCCCGGCGCGCTGCGGCAGCCGGACTGGACTTTTTCAGACAAGCCACCGCACGCACCAATCTGAGCAGTCGTTCCCTCATTGACCGGGAACTGGATGCGATGCTCGTCACGCTGTCCGGGCGGCTGTTCTTCCGGCTGGGGGACATGGAAACGGCCTACCAGGCTTTTGACCTTGGCTTCGATGCCTACACAAAGCTGGATGACGGGGCGCGTGGGGTCGTTGAAAATGCGGTCTGGCTGGAACGCTGTGCGGGGACGCTCGGCCGACGCACTGAAGCCCAGCAGTCCATTGAGGCGGGGCGCAGTGTCCAGCGCGGAGCCCGGTCAGCGCGTCTGCAAATCGCCCTGCTGGCCTGGATGGGGATGGTCTATGGCGAGTCCGGCGACCTGAAAAAGGCGCTGGAACTCCAGCGTGAGGCACTCACTGCCATCCGCCAGTTGTCAGACCCGGCCCTGGAAACCGGTGTGCAGTGGAATCTGGCGCGTATCCAGGCCGCTCTGGGGAACTATGCCGACGCGCGCCGCAGCTATGAAAACGTTCTGAAGCTGACCGAAAAAGAGACGGATGCCTTCTGGCGCACCCAGGTGCAGGAAGCTCTGGCGCGTCTGCCCTAGTCCCTGTCGGCTGTGGCTTGTCCCACCCGGAGGGAGCGGGGCGGGGCCTCCGATGTGGGTGCGCGAAGGTCTTCGTCCGGGCGCAGGTAGCGAATCGTGCGCCCGATGGTATCAATCCGCGGGTAATACACCACCGACTGGTGGCCATGTGCGGCAAAGCACTGCTGCATGGCCGTGGCGATGCGCTCCTGGTTATGTGAAGCCAGGGCCAGTGCGGACGGCCCGGCGCCGCTGAGCGCCGTTGCCCAGAGTCCGTCCTGTTTGAGTTCGAGGATTTCCGCCAGTCCGGGCACGAACGGCGCACGGTAGGGCTGGTGCAGGTGATCGCGCATGGCTTCACGCAGCAACTCATAGCGGTGATGTTCCAGCGCCCCCACAAACATCATCACGTGCTGCATCTGGAAAATGGCTTCGGCGCGGGGGATGGCGTCCGGCAGGATGGCCCGCATCTGCTCGGTGGGAAGCGCAAAGTCCGGCGTAACAATAATCAGATGGATGTCGGCAGGGAACGTGCGATGAAAGAGAATGGGGGTGCCGTGCGCGCGCCCGCAAGAGGTAATCCATCCACCGTAGCGGGCCGGGGCGAGGTTATCCGTATAGTTTTCAAACACCATGGCGTGCCGCAGCAGTTCCGGTTGTGCGAACTCCATCCCCGTTACGGCTTCCACCAGCGACACCCCGGCAATAATGGCGGCGGCGCTGCTTCCCAGACCGCTGCCCAGCGGAATGTCGTTGCTGATGTGCAGGTCGAGAGAAGGTAAATTGACATAGGCCCCGGCTGCCGTATGGCGTGCGACACGGCAGATGAGATTGTCTGCCGGATCGAGGGGAATGCCCGCGGTATGTTGCCCACCAACCGACAGCCGCCAAGGCTGGCCCGCCGGCTGGATTTGTCCCCGGACGTGAAGGTAGAGACCCAGAGCCAGGCCCATGGTGTCAAATCCCGGACCCAGGTTGGCCGTTGACGCCGGGATGCGAATCTCAAATTTTCGTTCCAACATTGCATGTAGTTCCTGTCTGAACAGCACCCCAACCGGGGAGGAGCCATTTCCAACTGGCGGCGGACGCCAACCCGACAGCCACGATGCCTTTTCTTGATACGGATTGTGTCCGACTGTATGTGCAGGTCATTGGCGACAGGGGCCTGCCGATCATCTTTGTCAATGGCTGGGCCGCAACGTGTCAGATGTGGCTGCCATTGGTCAAGCGCCTGTCTCGGTCGTATCGGTGTGTGCTCTACGACCCACGGGGCACCGGGCGCTCGCTGGCCACCGCCCTCGGCACGACCTTTGAGGTCGAGGACGCCGTGGCCGACCTCCACGCCGTGCTGCGCTATGTCCAGGGCTGGGATGCCCACGTCGTCGGGCAGGGAACCGGGGCGGTGGTCAGTCTGCTGGCCGCCCGCGAGCGCCCGCAAAACTTTTCCTCGCTGACCCTGATTGGCACGGAGTGTCTTCCTCCCCCGACGGGCCGCGACCGGGAGGCCGAGACAGACCTGCTCTGGACCCAGGCCCGGGTGCTTTTGCAGGAAGCCGCCACCCTGCCCTATGTGCGCCAACTGTTGCTGTGGCGCTACCGGCGGGTGCCCGAACCGCACCGGACGCAGCTCTATGAAGACTTTGCGGCGACCGACCCCCGCGCTGCCTATGGACTGGCGCAATCCATCCGCGATGTCGTCATCCGCCTGCGGTTCTGGGAGGCCCTGCGGCAGGTTCCCCTGCCCATCCTGCTGGTGCGGGGGGCGTTGGATGATGTGCTTTCACCCACAACCCACCGGGATATGTTTGACTGCATCCAGCGGGGACAGACGGCAACGGTGCGTGAGGCCGGTCACCTGCCAACCCTGGAATACCCTGACGAGTGCGCCGAGCTGCTCCAGAACTTCTTTCGGACGGAATCGCTGCCGGCCTACCGCCCGTGAGTCGGGCCGGTTCCGGCCCGGTCAACCTTCCGGTGGACGGGCGTGGGAAACCGGCTCAGGCGGGAAGGCGGCGCAGCAGCAGCAGGGTCAGGTCATCCGCCGTGGGTGCGCGTCCGACAAAGCGGCTCACGGCTTCCTCCACCCGATCGCGCAGGCGCGAGGCACTGAGGCCCCGGTGTTTGAGGATGGTTTGGGCAAGTCGTTCCAGTCCCAGAATTTCGCCCTGTTCGTTCAGGCTTTCGGTCAGGCCGTCGGTGTAGATGGCAAGCACATCGCCGGGCAACAGACTGACCTGGTGAATCGCCGGTGCGATGTTGGGCAGAATCCCAAGGGGAATCCCCTGGGCCGCAAGTTCGGTATAGGTGCCATCCGCGCGCACGAGCAGAGCCGGGTCATGACCGGCGCTGGTGTAGTGGAGGATGCCGGTGGCCGGGTCGAGTTCCGCGCAAAACAGGGTGAGAAACTTGTTTTCGGGGGAATTTTCGACCAGGTAATCATTGACGGCCGCGACGATGTCGGCCAGCGTCCGCGCCGTCTGCGCTTGGGCGCGCAGCGCCGCGTGGACGCTCGACATCATCAGCGCCGCCCCCATGCCTTTGCCGGACACGTCGCCGACGGCCAGCAGGAGCTTGTCGTCACCACGGGGAATGAAGTCGTAGTAGTCCCCGCCGATTTCACGGCAGGGAAAGCTGAGTCCGGCGATGTCCCAGCCGGCCAGTTGCGGGGGGCGGGTCGGATGCAGGCTGAGCTGAATTTCGCTGGCGACCTGGAGCTCTTCTTCAAAGCGACGTTTTTCGAGGCGGGCCTCAAGCAGACGGGTGTTTTCGATTTTGATGGCGGCCACACGGGCAATCGTGGTCAGCAGGTCGAGGGCATTCTGGCCAAAGTAGGCTGGCGTGAAGGGGCTGTCCATATACAGCATGCCCAGCACTTCGCTTCCGGCCAGCAGGGGGGCCGCGATGAGCGAGGCGGCCGGGGTGTCGGCGCCGTGCGGCCCCTCGTGCCGCGCATGACTGACCAGAATGGGTTTTCCATCCTGCAGCACATGGGCATGGATGGACCATGGAAGCATCACCTCCAGATGTGCCGTCTGTTGGGTGGTGCGGTGGGCCTGTAGCTGAAGCTGTCCGTGCTCATCCCGGAGCAGGAGGTACGCACGCTCCGGGGCAATGGCCTCGAACGCCAGTCCCAGGATGGTGTCGAGGGTTTCTTCCAGAGACTGATCCATGGACAGGGTTTCCACGACCTTGCTGAAGATCGGCAACCAGTTGGGTGTCGCCAGCCGTTGGGTGGCCGGAGGCGCCATGGGAGGCGTGGTTACGGCCACGAGTTGGTCCGGCCCCGGGAGAAAATCCTTGCCCTTGGGGAAGGCGAGAATTTCGGTCGGCGCACTTTGTCCACCTTCAGTGAAGCGAAAGGCCGGCGGTGTTTTGTAGGAGCCGGAGGACGTGGTCAGTCCGTCCGCCACCCGCAGCTCGGTTTCGCCAATGCGGATGACATCGCCAAAGTGGAGCGCCGCGCTCGACTCGATGCGTTGTCCGTTGTGATAGGTGCCGTTGGCGCTGCCGCTGTCGTAGAGAACAAAAAACTCGCCGTCACGCCGGATTTCAGCGTGGAGACGTGACACGAAGGGGTCGTTGAGGCAGATGTCGTTGCGTGACGACCGCCCAATCGTCAGCCGGACGCTCCTGAGCGGCACTTCAAAAGACGCCCCCGATGGTGGACGGACATGAATCGCCGGGGGTAGCTTGCGTGACGTCATGCAGCCTGGCCATGGCTACCCTGCGAGCGAACAACGGGCAGGGGCCGCGTCTCAGTCATCGGATCGTGAAGCGCACGCGCGTTTCACCGAGTTTGAGCTCGTCACCGTCTTGCAGGGGATGTGGCGTTTTGGGTATCAGCCGCACGTTGCCATTCAGGAACGTACCGTTGACACTCGACAGGTCTTCAATGAAAAACCGCCCACCTTCCTGAAACAACCGGGCGTGCCGACGCGAAACCTTGGTTTCGGCATCGTGCGGGGTCAGATCGATTTCCGGGAAGTTGCCGGTATGTGGGTCGGTCCGTCCCAGCAGCATCGTATCTTTGATGAGTTCGTAGGCGGCCTTGGGGCTGCCGTGCCCATCGAGCACCTGGAGGCGGGCGATCTGGCGGTTGGGGGTTGCCTTGCGTCCACCACCTCCCTGTCCTTGGGCTGCGCCACAGTGGGGGCAAAAGGCATCGTCCGGCGCAATACTGCCACCGCAGGCAATGCAGAAGGTCAAATCGAGATTGGGCATGGGCGGGCTGTCGAGCCGGCGCAGATGCTCTTCCAGCATGCGCTTCATTTCAGCCGCCGAAGCCGGACGGTCCTGCGCCTTGTGCGCGACGGCCTTCATGACAATCGTCTCAATGCCCGCGGTCAGTTTAGGGTTGATGTCGCGCGGACGCGGGTTACGGTCAAAGTCGAAAATCAGGAGCGGATTGTCCTGCGGGTCGGCCCCGGTCAGCAGGTGAAACATCGTCGCCCCAAGGGAGTAGAGGTCTGAGCGTGGTTCGACCTGCCCCGAAAACAGTTCGGGTGGGGCGTACCCCATGGTCCCAATGGCGGTGACCCCTTTCTGGGTGGGCGACACGAAACGGGCAATGCCAAAGTCAATCAGCATGACACGCGGCGGCGTCCGGGTGTCATCAAGCATGAGGTTGGCCGGTTTGAGGTCGCGGTAGATGACGGGTGGGTTCTGGTTGTGGATGTAATCAAGGACATCACAGACCTGAATGGCCCACTCGGTCACGGTTCGCTCGTCAATATAGCCCGCATCACTTTCCTTGAGCTTTCTGGCCAGGTCCCCCCCCGGCACGTACTTCATCACCAGGTAGTATTTGCCATCGTTGACGAAGTAATCATAGACGGTGGGAATGGAGGGGTGTTCCAGGCTGGCAAGCAGTTGCCCCTCGCGCTGGAAATCCTCGATGGCCTTCTGACGTTGGGCAGGGTCCGTGAACAGGTCGTACATTTCCTTCACGGCCCGGCGGGTCTTGTCGTTGGCTGGCCCGAATTTTTGGTCATACGCCAGATAGACGCTGCCCATGCCGCCCCCGCCAATGCGTTTGACAATGCGGTAGCGTCCTTCAAGGATGGTCTCCGGCGCGAGTTGTTTTTGGTTCACCATGGGGTTGGCAACGCGGTGGCAGGCAAATCACCCTGTCCCCTGCGGCGGCCGGGCGCGACAGGGAATCAGCGAATGTAGTGAAACTTCAAAAACGTCTTGCCGACGATGATTTCGTCACCGTCGTTGAGTGGATGCCGGTTGCCAGGCAGAAGGCGTCGTCCACGGTTGACAAACGTTCCATTCGTGCTGCCCAGGTCTTCGAGGACATACTGCCCATCCTGGCAGACGATGCGGGCATGGCGGCGCGAAACCTTGGCTTCCGGGTCATCCTGATCAAGGTCAACATCCGGAAAGATACCCCCGTCCGCATCCCAGCGCCCGATATTGGACTCCGTTTCGGTCAGCAGGAACTCCTTGCCAACCGTTCCACCCCGCTGGATGACCAGTTTGGCGCGTGGCACCGAGGACGACGTGGAGGATGTCGCCGGTGGCGGTGAACCGGGCGTAGGCGTTTTCTGGGGAGGGGCGGGATGGCTGGCTGTCGGAACAGCCGCCACCGGAGGAGGGGCCGGCGTGACCGGCGGTGACGACATGGCCGGCGGAGCCGGCATCGGTGGTGGAACCGGCGGTGCTGGCGGCGTCATGGAGGACGGGGCACTGGCTCCGGCCGAAAACAGTGGCGGCGCTACAGCAAAGACATCGGCTGCCGGTGGCGCGGCAGGATAGGGTTGCGGCGCCATGGCAACCGAAGGAACGTTCGGCGGCGGGGGCGAAAAATCGGCCGGTGCCATTCCCAGCGGTGTCATCTTGGGTTCCGGCCCGCCAGCCAGGGAGGCCGCCCCGTAGGGAACCTGGTCGCGCGGCGGGACTGCAGCGGGTGGTGCGGTTCGAGGTGGAGCGGATGGCCCACCACCGTGAGGTGTCACACCTGACGCGGGCGCACCACGCATGGCGGAAAGCTGATAGCCGCACTCGTCGCAGTACTCAGAGCCGTCGAGATTGTCCGTACCGCACTGCGGGCAACGTATCATCGCACCTGACCTCATCTTGAACTGCTGTGGATGATTGTCGAGAAGCCAAAGCAGTCACCGATTATAGCCAAAACCTTACATCGGGCAAGCCGCTTTCCGGTCAACAGTTCTGTGGTTTCAGGGCCGGCCCGGGCACAGCCCCCCCGCCCCGGAACGTCCGGGACGTGGCCGCCGGTTCGGCCGCGTGGACTCTGTCCGACACACGTGGCGTTGACGCTGGCGTGTGATGCCGGCCCGGCAGCAGGCTGGATGTGGTGGGCGCGGTGTCAGGCTCGCCCCTGGGCCCAGTCCCGGAGCATAAAGAGGTAAACCAGCGAGCCGATGACCGGAAACGCGACAATGAGCGCGACGGAAACAATTTTGCGGCCAAGTGTGCCACCGCTGCGCAGTGCATCGGCCAGGGCAATAATCCACAGGGTGGTGGTCAGCAGCCAGAAGGTGTAACGAATCATCGTGGTTTCTCCCCAAGTCGTGGTGGTCAGCCCGTGGCGGGCGGTCTCCGCAAAGAAAACATGGTTGACGCCGATCCAAATTTCCGGTGCCGGATGCACGCCCCGACGCCCTGAGCCTGGCTTACGGTTGGAAAGTGTGAAAAGTTGCCGACTTCCATCCCAACCCGTCCTGTCTGATGTGCTGCTTCGTGCTTTCCCTCGATTCGGTTTTGCTTGGTCATTTTGGGGGCGCACGCTAAAGTCATCCCACGAACCCGTCGGCTCGTCAATGACGTGTCGCCAGTGAGTCTCTTTATGTTCAGGTCCCATGGCACTGCGTACCCCTCTCATCATCGGAAACTGGAAAATGCACAAGACGGTCGCGGAGGCCGTCGCTTATGTCACCGCCTTTCTTCCCCGGGTCGCACAGGTGACGGACGTTGAGATCGGAATTGCGCCCGTTTTCACGGCGCTCTCTTCCGTGGCAACGGCTGCCAAGGGGAGCACCCTCCGGGTGTTGGCCCAGGATGTCGCCACCGAAGGTCCAACCGGGGCCTTCACCGGAGAAGTGGCAGCCGAAATGCTCCGGGAAGTGGGTTGTTACGGGGTCATCGTCGGGCACTCCGAGCGGCGCCGTTACTACGGCGAAACCGATGCCATCGTGGCGGCCAAGGTGCGACGTACCCTCGATGCCCAACTTCTGCCTGTGGCCTGTGTGGGCGAGACGCTGGACGAACGCGAAGCCGGAACGGCGCTGACCGTCGTCGAGCGGCAGCTCCGGGCCATTGCCGGTACGTTGACACCAGACGAGGCCCCTCGTATAGTGCTGGCTTATGAGCCGGTATGGGCAATCGGCACCGGCCGGGCCGCCACGCCGGAAGTGGCGCAGGCGATGCACCGGCACCTGCGGGCCACGTGGGAGGAATGTTTCGACGCCCCGGCTGCGGCGGCCCTGCGCATTCTGTATGGTGGAAGCGTGACCGCCGACAATATCGCAGCGTTTACGTCCCTGCCCGATGTGGACGGAGCGCTGGTCGGCGGTGCCAGTCTTGCGCCGGACGGCTTTGCCCAGCTCATACAACGGTCGCAGGTGGCATCGGCGTAGGCAGGCGCGTGCCGTGCCCGATCGGACGTGCCGGATCGAAGAAGCGGTAATGTTGAGTCGTGGAGTGAAGTCTTAGGACATGCCTTGGTATGCTTACGCGCTGTATGCGCTCTTTGCCCTTGTCTGCCTGTTGCTTATCGGCGTCGTGCTGCTTCAGCCCGGCAAGGGCGACATCGCCCTGTTTGGTGGCGGCAGCCAAACCGCCTTCGGCCCGCGCGGCGCACAAAAGCCCCTGGAACGGGTGACGTTCGTCCTGAGCGGGTTGTTCATGGTGCTGGCGTTCACCTTTTCCATTCCGGGAGTGCTGTTGCCGCGTTCGGTGGCTTCGGGGATCAAAGACACCCCACCGCCGCCCAAGACCGAGCAGCCGAAAGAGGAATCGAAGCCGGAAGAAAAGAAAGATGCCGGCGCGACGGAGACCCCCGCCGGGGCGGCTCCAGCCGCAAGCGAGGACAAGCCCAAAGAGGAAAACAAGGAAAACAAAGACGCCAAGCCAGCCCAGTCCCAACCCGAATCAAAGGGCGGGCAAAAGGCTGGCAGCCCGCCGGAAACACTAGGGAAAAATCAGTAGGGGGTGCCAGGTTTTCTGGATTTCACCCCCGGCCGGGGCATATAGTGGGCGGACAGAATCTAACAATGCCGAAGTGGTGGAATTGGTAGACACGTACGTTTGAGGGGCGTATGGGCAACCGTGGGGGTTCGAGTCCCCCCTTCGGCACCACCCGTAACCATGGCACGCGGCTACCGCGTGCCATTTGTTTTTTCCTGAATGGTTCAAGCGCCCGTGCGGGCGCTCAGGGCCGGTTCAAGCCAAAGACGAACTGATGGATGCGGGCGTCGTTCGTCATTTCCGGGTGGAAGGTGGCCGCAAAAATCTGTCCCTGGCAAACCCACACCGGATGATCGCCCCAGGTGGCCAGCACCTCGATGCCGGGGCCGACGGCCTCGATGATGGGTGCGCGAATGAAGACGAGTTCAAGCGGGTCGGGTCCCAGTCGCGGGATGGTCAGCGTGGTGGTAAAGCTGTCCACCTGTCGCCCGTAGCCGTTGCGTCGTACGGTCATGTCCACAAGGCCGAGTGAGGTTTGCGCCGGGTGCGTGACAACGCGCGCCAGCAGAATGGCCCCGGCGCAGGTGCCCAGCAGCGGTCGCCCCGCTGCCGCAAACTCCCGTATCGCCGCAAACCATGGCTCGGCCTGGAGAAAGCGCAGCATGGTCGTGCTCTCCCCACCCGGCAGGATGAGCCCGTCCAGGTCGGCGAGGTCCGCAATGTGACGCACGAAACGCGGGGTCGCGCCGGCCCGCCGGAGCGCCTCGGCATGGGCCGCAAAGTCACCTTGAAAGCTGAGGACGCCAATGGTTTGCCGGTCATTCATAGCTTGGGAAGCCTAGCACGGCGGCCGGGCTGTGACCAATCCAGCGCAGACTCCGGGGCAGAACCCCGAAAGCCCAGTCAGCCCGTCAGACAAAGCCTGACACTGAAGTAATGTTTGACCTTGGTTGACGGTCAAAGTAGGTTGAAACCATCACAGTCCAAGCTTCTCCGCCGGTCGCCACCGATACTTTTTACGCACTGATTCCAGGATGAACGGGCGACGGCAGCAGGACTGCAATCAGGCGCGCTCGCGCCGTCCTGGATTGTTTCCGTCCCCGCTTCGACGTCCCCGTAAGTCAAGTTGCTGACGACACCACAGGCAGCCCATGGCGTCCCCATGCGGCCGATGTGGTTGGTGAGAAAGTCCTCTGTAGAGGGAGTTGCTTATGGCTAGCTTTTCGTCCTACGCCAACGGGGTGAAGCGGTGGTACCAGAAACTGGAACTACCGATGCCACCAGAGCGCATTTTCGGTGCGCACATGATGTTGATTGGTGGGCTGGCATGTCTGATTGGGACGTACTTTTTCGCCAGTATGACGATGTGGAACGACGGGTATGTGAATCTCACGCTGCGTCCACGTCTCATTTCACTGGGGATTTACGACCCGTACGACACAGAACAGATTCAGAGGGTGTGGCTGCCGCTCATTGGTGAGTTCAGCACCAGTAAGCTCCCGTTTTTTGGACAGTATCCCCTGACAATGACCGATTTCCGGCTCTTTGGCTGGGGGTGCTTCCACATTGGCCTGGGACTCTGGCTCGTCTATGCCGGCGCTGCCCACTACTACGGGGCGCGGGGGGGCGCCACCATCGGTGAAATTTTCTGGCTGCTGCCCTACGTCCCCGGACTCAAGGGACTGTGCCAGATCAAGTGGTTCACGCCGGAAGGGCCGTGGTACAAGGTCGGGCTGCCGTGGGGGAGCTTTGCCAATACACCCTGGCCCATTCTGCGGCGCACCTACGCCGACGCCCTGAGCCCACACACGGTGTACATCGGGTTGTTGTTTTTCATCTGGGGCTTTGTGCTGTGGTTTGTGCTGGACAAGCCGCCAGTTCCGCTTCAGCCGGCACAGGTGATGACGCCCAACGGGCTGATGCCCATTGAACAGGCACAGTTCCCCTATGGCTGGTTTGACCCCTACCTCAACCAGGTCATGCACCCGATGAACACCATCAACGGCGAAACCACGATGTGTTTCGTCTGGGGGGTGCTGTTTGTGGCCCTGGGGGCTTACTGGTGGTATCGCCCACCGCGCAGCATCAACATTACGCACCTGGAAGACACCAAGGCTGTCTTCCACGTGCACCTGACGGCGATTGGGTACGTGAGTTTTGCGCTGGCTATCGTTGGTTTCCTGGCGCTGCGCAATCACCCGTCGTACCTGATGCTCAATGACATGAACGTGATCATCTACGGGAAGAAGATCGTCAATCCCGGTCGGATGATTCACAACATGATCACGTTCAACCACGTGCAGGTCGGGTTGCTCTATGTGGCGGCGGGCGTCTTCCACGGCGGGCAGTACCTGCATGGGCTGAACATTTCCGGCGCGTACAAGCAGGCGCGCTCGAAGTTCATCACCTGGTTCCAGAATCCCGACCTCCAGACCAAGATTGTCGGGACGACCATGTTCGTCAGTTTCGTGACCGTAGTGTTCGGTTATGGGATGATCTGCTGGAACACCGGTTCAGAGCTCGACCTCAACTTCGGCATCTATCAGTTCCGTTCCTACCGGGCGATTCAGATGGACGGTGAGGCGGGGAATGTCGGCTACCGGGTGTTTCGTCCGAAGAATCCGTGGGACCCCACGGCCGGCGGAGACTGGGTGAAGAACCCGGACGGAACCGCCAAGCTGGTCAAGGCACGTAACCTCCAGGTTGGCGACCGCATCCTCAATGAAGAACTCGGCATCGGGTCGTCTCCAACCTACAGTTTCACGACCATCGAGGAAATCAACTACAAGCCGGAATGGGGGCAGCCGAAACTGTATGCCGTGCAGTGGGGAAGCTGGACGCACTTCCTGCGCAAGGTCAACCCCCTGTTCTGGGTGGACAAGGGCATCTGGTATCTCCAGAACCAGAAGACCTTTGAAGCGGCCCGCAAGGCCGATGAAGCCTACCTGGCTGCGCATCTCAAGGCGGTGAGCCTGCTCAACCAGCTTGACGAAGCCCAGACGGAAGACGCGAAGAACAAGGCCCAGGCCGAGCTGGACAAGTTCCGCCCGGAACTCGAAAAGGTGCACGCCAGCATGCTCGAATGGAACGAGCGGTTGGCCAGCACGCCGGCCGTGCTTTATTCCAACCTGCGTGATCAGCACCGCGATGGCGAGATCAACGACGCCATCTTCTTCTGGCTGATGATCGGCGGCTGGTTGTTCGGGTTCATTCCGCTGCTGCGCATTGCCTTCCACAACTATCAAAGCCCGTGGTACCGCGACTTTGAGTGGCGGAAACAGTCGCCGGACTTCCCGTGCATCGGGCCGGTCAAGGGCGGTACGTGCGGCGTTTCGATTCAGGACCAGTTGTGGTTCTGTATCCTGTTCTCCATCAAGCCGCTCTCGGCCATTGCCTGGTATCTGGATGGCGGCTGGATTGCGACGATGATGGCGCGGGGCAATGAAGCCTACTACCTCACGCACAACATCAGTCACACGGGCGGGGTGTTCCTCTACATGTGGAACGAAACAACCTGGATTTGGACCGACAATCACCTGACGGCCATGCTGCTGCTTGGTCACCTCATCTGGTTTGTCAGCTTCGCGCTCTGGTTCAAGGATCGCGGCTCGCGGGCAGAAGGAGGTGACATCCAGAGCCGCTGGGTGCGTCTGGTGGGCAAACGGTTGGGCATCAAGACCCTCCAGGAAGTACGCTTCCCGGTCTCGAACCTGGCCACCGCCAAGCTGTGGGGTACGGTGTTCTTCTATACCGGAACCTTTGTGCTGGTGTTCCTCTACTTTGCCGATGGTTTCTTCCAGAACCGGTAGGCAGCCGAAACCGGCGGATGGCCGTCTGTCCGTCATCCGCCGGCTCTTTCCCGGCCCTGTGCCGAAGCATGTAACAAAGTTCACATTGCCGCTGGTGACGGTTGTGGACATTTTTTCAACACGGAGCTTGAAAAAACTCTCCGTCATTTTCACGGTGTGAAAGGCAAAGTCACCATGGCAGCAGAGGAAAAAGCAGAAACGACCAATGGCACGCCGGCGGAAGCGCCGGCCAAGGCATCCGCCAAAACAGCCGCCAAAGCTCCGGCCAAAGCGGCCGCCAAGGCGCCGGCCAAGGCCGCGCCACCGCCCATTCCGGGGCCGCCGAATCGCCTGTCGCGTCCCAAAACGGCCGCACCGAAAAGGAAGCGCGAGCGGCAGATTTACACCATCATCGAGGAGCTGTGCATCGGGTGCGGCTTCTGCACGGATGAATGTCCGCCCAAGGTGAATGCCATTCTGCCACGGGATGTCGAAGCCGTGCTCGATGGTGGTGAAACCTACTGGATTGACCAGGCCCGGTGCATCAGTTGTTCGTTGTGCTTCGTGGCCGGCACCTGCCCGACCGATGCCGTCGTCTTTACGGAAGGCGGAGTGTCGCGGACGCAGTACATGGAGGACTACCTGCACATCGAGATGGTGGATGAGCCCTACTGGCGTCAACGCAGCGAATTGTCGCGGATTGGTTCAATCCTGTGAAGTACACTGGAAGTGTAAACCTCCCCAAGCGGCTTCAAATGCCGTGAGACCTCAACCCCGGAGTCGTCCGCAGCCACCCGATGGTAACACCTGACGGCGACTGCGGACGTGGACGGATGGGAGCCACGTCCGAAAACAAGGCTTCCGCCCTTTGCGTCCCCTGCCAGTGTTGATACTCCGCCCCGTGTCGCAGAACCGGGGCCGAGGGCTGATGTCGGTTGTCAGCCGAGATTTCCTTCTTTGAGTTCCTCCCGCAGGAGACCGCTGTATGGCAAGCAAACTCACCACTTCAAACTACGACCTCGACCTAGATGCCACGGGTTGGGGAACGCTGCGGGCCGAAGCCCGAATTTCCAATGTACCATCGGCTTCGCCTCTGTTGCCGATTGACGGCGAGCTGAAGCTCGAAGCCAAAAAGATTGAGGATGATGTTGTCCGGCTCACCTTCTTTGGGCAATCCATCGTGGATGGCATTCTGGGCCGGGTGGAAGGGGAATCCGACATTGCCAACGAGTCACCGACGCGCCGGGTGGCCGCCGGGGATGGCAAGATTACGGTCGGCAAGTTCTCACACCGCTTTGAGTTTGAAGGCGTTGTGGATTGTCTGCGGTACTGGCGGTCGAAAGCGATAGACGACAACATCATCGCGCGGAAACAGCGCCTGCTGTGCGGCAACCTCTTTCACGACCTGTCGGTGCGCGTGCCGCTCGACAGCGAGGAAGTCATTGACACCTGGCTGGAGATGCAGGACGCCTTCCGCAACTCGCCCAACTTTGGCGACTACATCAAGGATGTATGGCTGATCGGGCCGCTGTGGAACGCGCTGGAGCAAACCGGACAGAGCCTCGACAACATTGACGTGTATTACTTCTCGGAAGTCGAGGGTGGCGAGAAATCGCGCATTGACTTCCGGTTTGCCGGCGGCGGCACAGGGATTGTGGACTCCATCAGTCGCTGGCTCGAACTGTTCCCCATTGATGGCTTGGGCAAACCGGTCAATCAGGGCGGACGGGTGGCCCGCCTGCAGGGGAACTTCAACGCCAGCGTGCAGGGCGTTGAAGTCAAGCTCTTCGTCGAACTGCCGGGTTTCACCGTGCCCATCGAGGGTGGCAAGCGCAAAATCCTCAACCATCCGCTCGTCCCGCTGGCCCACCATGGCATTGCCGTCAACTCCGAGCCGGCCGATCTGGCCATTCGCTTCAAGGTTTCGATTCCGAAGGGCAAGAAGTTCGTCGAGACGGCCAACAGCTTTGAATGGGACCGGGTGGCGGAAAACGTCCGGGTCTTCACGGGTGGGCGCTACAAAGCCTGGGCGGAGGGTATCTGCAAGGGCAGTTACTCACCCTTCGACATTTTCTTTGGTTGATGGGTGTCATCACCGGTATTTCGTCCCGGTGTGTCAGGGCAAACGGCTGCATACACCGGAAAGGGACATCATGACGAACACGCGAGTCATCATTTACTCCGGCAAGGGGGGGACAGGCAAAACAACCGTCTCGGCGGCCACCGCCGTGACCCTGGCAGCGGCTGGAAAGCGGGTGCTGGTCATCTCCAGCGACCCGGCCCACTCGCTGGGGGATGTCTTTCAGGTGTCGCTTTCGCGGACGGAGCCGACCCCCATTGCCGAAAACCTGTTTGGCCTCGAAATCGACACGCTCTACGAAGCCAGGCGCAACATGGGCAACTTCGAGAAGTTCGTGTCTGAAAGCTACGAAAAACGGGGTATCCGCTCCTCGGTGGCCTCGGAGCTTTCCACGCAGCCCGGTCTCGATGAGATTTTCTCCCTGGTACGCCTCCACCGCGAGGCGCTGTCGGGTCAGTGGGATGTGGTCATCCTCGACACTTCGCCCACCGGCAACACCTTGCGGCTGCTGGCGTACCCCGAACTCATCGTCGGCGGAAGCACCGGCAAAAAGCTGTTTCGGGTGTATCAGGGGATGTCCTCGATGATGAAGCCGTTTGGTTCGTCGAATGGGCCTGACCCGGAATTCTTCAATGAAGTCAACCAGTTGCTGGATTCGATGAACCAGGTCAGCGCGTTTCTGACCGGAGAAAACGTCACCTTGCGCCTGGTGATCAACCCGGAAAAGCTTTCGATTCTCGAAAGCAAGCGGGCTTATACCTTCACCCACATCTACGGTCTGACGATTGATGCCGTCGTCGTCAACAAGATTTACCCCGTGGGTGATGCACTGCACGGGGCGCAGCTTGGCAGCTACTTCGATTACTGGGCCAAGCTGCACGGGCGGTATCTCGAAGATATTGAGTCAGCGTTTGCCCCGTTGCCGATTTTCAGGCTGTTTCTGGAACCCTGTGAGCCGTTGGGGGTCGAAGCCCTGCGCCAGGTCGGCGCCAAGGCGTTCGGGGAAACCGACATGGGGCAGGTGCTCTACAGCAAGAAAAACATGTGGGTCGAGGAGCGCCGGCCCACGGATGACCCGGACATCCGGCGTTTCGTCGTGCGGATTCCGTTCCTGACCGAAAACGAGCACATCGAGGTCCAGCGGGTAGGCATGGACCTGTACATGTGCGTCGGCCGGATTGCCCGCAGTGTTTCGCTGCCGAGAATCCTGTCGAACTCTGACATGGTGGGCTATGTCGCCGACGGCGAGCTGCTCACCGTGACCTTTCGTGAACGGGCGCGTGAACCTGAACCCCCCCGTTTGACACGGCTGCGGCGTTCCCCGGCCAGTGCCTGATTTGTCGTGATGGCGTCCCGCGACTTGTGTGAGGTGGAGACCATGAAAAGTATCAAAATCATTGTCCTTGGCGGCGCCCTGGCGCTTCTGGTCGGTGGCTGTTTCGTCGGTTCGCGTGACCCGAATGAAACCCGCTACCCGAAGGAACCGATGCCGCTTCAGAACCAGACATCAACCCTCAAGACCGCCGAGGACATCCGGCGCGAAAGTGTGGCGCAGAACACGCCGGGCGCGCGCGAAGCCGCGGCGTTGCGTGACCGGGTGACACCGCTCAACCTGCAACAGGTCAACGAGCAGGACGTGGCCGGCAATGCCCCCCTGGGCACGCCGGCGCGGGTGGTGCTGGATGAGGGCGAAATGTACCGTGATCCGGTTGAAATCTACCGCGAAGGACGCGCGCTCTTTCAGAACAACTGCGTCGGCTGCCACGGGCACAACGGTTGTGGGAACGTGCCACGCTCGACGAACTTCACCGACCCCGGCTGGCAGGAAAACAACTCGGACGGCGGGATTTATTCCTCGATTTACAACGGCAAGGGGATTGGCAACGGCGGCGGCGCGATGCCGGCCTACTACAACCAGTTGAGTCCCCAGCAGATTCGCTACCTGGTGGCCTATCTGCGCGCCTTCAAGGGAAGGCAGTGTAATGGTTTGCCGACCCTGAGCGATGTTGAGCGCATGGTGGCCGAGCGCCAGAACAAGCCTTAGTGCTGGCGTGGTCCCCCAGTGGTCAAACGGGGCGCGTGTGCCGGGAATCCCCGGTTGACACCCGGCAGGAAGCGTGGCTTATGCCTTACGACCCGGAGGCTTGCACAAGGAGTACGATCATGACGGACAAAGTGAAAACAGTCGCCCTGCTGGGCCTGACGGCAGTGATGGCCACGGGGTGTTTTGTTGGCGCGCGCAATGCCAGTGAACCGCGTCTGGGGAGTTCTTCCATCGCCGCTTCGCGTACGGCCCCGGCCTATCTGCGGGAGGCGCAAGTGCTGTACGAAGGCTCAACGGACGGTCTTCCCAAAGACACGCCGGCGGATGAAATCGCCCACTACAAGGCGATGCTGGCCGAGCTGCAAACCCGCAACTACGCGGCCTGCGCCGGATGCCATCAGGTCAACGGTGGAGGCAACAAAGCCATCAATGCCACGAACTTCCATGATGCCGGCTGGCAGGCCAATAACTCATCACCGGGGATGGTCACTTCCATTGTCAACGGCAAGGGCAAGGTCATGCCGGCCTACAAGGACAAGCTGACCCTGCAGCAGATCAACTATCTGGTCGAATACATCCGGCGCTTCGAGAAGAAGCGCACGGACGCAGCGCCCATCACGGCGGGTATTCCTTCCGGCACAACGACGCCAACTGAACCGCCGGCGGCGGAAGCCACGGCGCAGCGCTGAAGGGCTGGTTCCCAAACCGGATGCGCCCAATCGGATGCCCTTTGTCTCTGGCCGGTGCGTGGTTCTGTTTCACGTACCGGCCAGAGGTGTTGTGGAGAGGATTGCCGTAGAGGACACTTCCGGCGCAGCGGTAGCCCGTTGCGCCTCGCGCTCGATAGCCGACTCGACAAGCCACTTCACCATGGGCAGGTCGGCAATGCCTTCCAGAGCACGGGCCGTCGTGCGCAGGGCAATCGGGATGTAGCCCAAATAAACCGGATTGTTGCGCACGGCGAACTGATAGGCATAGGTCCCAATGGCCTTGAGCAGGCGTTGCACCAGCATGAGTTGGTATTCCTGCTCGAACTGGCGGCGGGAGGCGTAGTATTGCGCGCCAAAGGCGGCTTGGTGGAGCTGCCAGAACCGCTCCCTGAGTGTGGCCTGAAAGTCCTCGTCCAGTGCCGCGTAGGGGTCGCCCAGAAGCGAGGCCAGATCGTAGGTGGCCGGCCCCATACGGGCATCCTGATGATCAATGACCCAGAGCCGTCCGGCGTGATGCATGAGGTTGCGTGCGTGGTAGTCGCGGTGACAGACAACGCGCGGAACCCGCGCCAGACGGTAGGTGAGGGCAAAGAGTTCACCCAGTACCAGAGCTTCCTGCTCCGCCGGCAACGCCCAGCCGCAATACCGTTCCACGTAGTTGCGGAAAAAGTAGTTCATTTCCCAGAACAGCTTTTCGTCGTCGAACGCCTGCCGCCAGGCAACAGAGTTGCAGGCCTGGGCCAGTGGGGTTGTTTTCTGGATGTCCACAATCAGGTGGAGCGCCACGTCGTAGTCCACGCGGCGGGCCGCTTCCGGTTGGGCTGCGAGAACATCCTGAAGCCGCCAGTCGCCAACATCCTGCTGGAGCACCACGCCCCGGCGGCCGTCCACCACGAACACCTGGGGCACAGGGATGCCGGCCGACTGGAACAGCCGGGTGACATCCAGATAGGCAAAGGTCGTGACATCAAACGGTTCGGCATAGACGGCCGCAATGAAGGTTTCCTGCTCCCGGCGAATGCGGAAGTACATGCGGGTTGACGCATCGCCCAGGAGGGGTTCGATGGAGAGAATCGCCGCTGGGAAGTGGTCACTGAGGAAAGCGGTGAGTTTGTCCGTCGGGCGTGGGAGTCGGTTGTTGTCGTCGTGTGAATTCATTCGGGTTGGTGGTTGGGGTGTGCGAAGATTCCTGTTCGGATGGTGGGGAAGCCGGGCGTGGGGCCCGGCGCAGCGTCTGCCAGAGGGTGACGCCGTGTTTGAGGTCGCGTCCGGTGAACCGATACACGGCGCCGGTGGTCGTGGTCACGGCAAGCTCATTGCGGAGGAGACGCCACCCGGCAATGTCTTCCGTTGCCAGGGAAAGACTTTCCGCGCCACGTGGGGCGGCGAACACCAGACCCGTAGCGGAAAAGCGCAGGGTTCCGGTGGTTTCGGAACGAGTCCCTGGCGTCTGACGGACTGCCGGCACCGACACGGCCGAGACCGCCAGTGACCGGTCAGCCATCCGCTGCCTTTCAAGTTGTCCGGCGCGGTAGAGCAATGTCCGGTCTTCCGGGAAAAGGCGTGCCAGCCGCCGGTATTCGCCAACGGCCTGTTCCAGCGCGCCTTCCTCCACCCATGCTTCGGCCTGCGCTTGCACGCGCCGGCGGACTTCCGCCCGCAGGGCCTGCGCCTGCGGATGCCCACGCTCATGCGCCAGGACCTGCGAGAGGTAAAAGTAGGCGTTGTTGTGGGGCGGATCGAGATAGCGCCCGGCCGCAAAGGCTGCTTCTGCCAGGGCGAGAAAGCGTGTGGCCTGCCCCCGGTTGGCATCAATCAGGTCGGCAATGCGCGTTATGCCGGCCTGGCTGCGTTCGTCGCTGGGAAAGCGGTTGAGCAGCAGGTGGTAGGTGGACTGGGCCGTGGCGAGATCGCCGCGGCCGGCAGCCAGTTCAGCCTGCCGCACAAGGGCGTTTTGCACCCTGGTGCGCATGGCGCGCGCCGGCTCGTTATCTGGTTGAATGAGCAGCACCGCGTCGGCGTAGTACAGCGCGTTGTCATTGGCCGGTGTCACCCAGTCGCCGCGCTGAAAGGCTTCCGCCGCGCGCTGCATGAACTCAGCTATCCGCTCCGTTGGGGCGCTGCCACTGGTGCGCGCCGGTGGCGGGTCGGCCTTGATGGGTTGCAGGACGAAGCTGACAGCTTCCGGTTGCTCGCCTGACTCAACCAGGATTTCGCGTTCTGCCAGCAGAAACCCTGCGTGGGCCGCCCGCAGTGTATGCAAGCCGAAGCCCACCCGTTCGATCGTGCAGGGGGACGTGCCCACGCGCCGCCCATCGAGCCAGATTTCAGCGCCCGGTGGGGTTGTCACCACATCCAGCTTACCCAGGGCCGACGGATACCGGATGTAGAGCAGAATCCCGGCGCTGACCAATGCCGCCACCAGACAAAAACCCAGGATGACCGCGATCCAGCGGGTGACTTTCTCCCGTCGGGTAAGGGCGAAGCCGGGTTGTCTGCGCGCCAGGTACGTTGTCGTCATGTGGCTTTGTCAGAAGATTTCACAGCGAATAAAGAGCTGCGGGTGGTTGGCTCTGGTGCGGTCGCCGGCAGGCGGCGGGTGCTTGTTCACAAAGCAGCATAAAGTGTAAGTTTTGCTTTCTGCGAACGTCAACACACCATGAATTGCCGATGCGGCTATCAGTCCGGTTGGACCGGTCGCCATCGCCTCGGACGGTCATAGCCTGTAACGGTCATCGCCTGTATGAGTCACGCCACCGATTCTTCCTCGTCTCCATCTGTGGAGTTGCTTATCGAGCAACTGTCGGATGCGTCTGCCCAAGTTCGCCTGCATGCGGTGGAAGCGTTGCGGTTGCAAAGAGAAGTATCTGCCCTGCCAAAACTTCTGCCGCTTTTGCAGGACCCGGACTGGTGGGTGCGGGTGGCTGTGGCTGATGCCATTGGCGAACTGGGCGACGAAACGACGGCCCAGGCATTGTTGCCTGACCTGCAACATGCTGATCCACTGGTGCGGAGTTCAGTCACGCTGGCGCTCGGACGGCTGCGCCACAAGCCGAACTTTGAGACGATGCTGGCTATGCTGGGCGATGACCACCACTGGGTACGCTATGCCGCCGCTGTTGCCCTTGGGGAGCTGGAAGACGTGCGCGCCGTGGATGCTTTGATTCCCCTGCTGGCCGGTGATGTGGATTACCTCGTGCGCGCCGGCGCGGCCCGTTCACTGGGCCGCATCCGGCATCCGAAAGCCATCCGTCCGCTGCGGCGGGCGGTGGTGAAAGATGACAACGAGCTGGTGCGCGCCGATGCCCTGGAAGCCCTCCGCCTGATCTGGAATGGCTCGCCCGGCGAGGAGGCATAAGCGGTTCAAGGCGTTTTGAGCCGCTCCAAGGCGCGCGTGACGAAGGCATCCTGGCCGTTGGTCAGCGCTGCGGCCTTTTCATAGGCGGCAATGGCCGCTTCGGTACGCCCGGCACGTTCGTGGACGTAACCCAACTCCCGCCAGACGCCGGCTTCCTGCGGCAACAGGGAAGTCGCCCTGGTCAGTGTGGTTGTGGCGCGCTCAAGCTGCCCCTCGCGGGACAGCGCCAGCCCCAGAGCAAACACGAGCGCCGCATCATCAGGTTGGGTCATCAGGGCGCGGTCGAGTTCCGGGATGGCCCTGGCAAACTGGCGCTGGGCCACGAGCAGTCGCCCACGCAGTCCGGTTGCGACGGCCGGCTCGAAACGGTTGGCTTTCTCGATACTGGATTGAGCGCGTTTGACGGCGGCCGGGTCGTCCGGGGTCGCCGTGACCGCCTGAACATCAAGTTCGGCCAGCAGCCGCCACGCCTCGGCCTGCCGCTCGTCCCGCGCCACGGACTGGAGCAGGGTTTTCCGTGCGGCGGCTTCGTTGCCCTGCCGGTAGTAGGCATAGCCCAGCAGCGTCAGGGTTGCGGCGTCGGCTTCGGGGCGCTGCGCCGCGTATTCCAGTTCGGGGAGGGCGGCTGCCGGGTCTCCGGCCAGAAACAGCGCCCTGCCCAGTGCCAGGCGGGCAACGGCATCCTCCCGTTTTTCCTGGGCACGTGTCAGTTCAATCGCCTTGCGGAGCGCCGTCGCGGCCGGCTGGTACTGCTTGAGTTGCAGGTAGCACAAACCGAGCATTCGATAGGCGACCGCCTGTTCAGGATGGTGAACGACGAGCGGTTCGAGCACTTCCAGCGCCGCTGCATACTGATTTTGCTGATACAGTGAAATCCCGCGCTGAAGGCGGGTCTGCGCCTCTTCATCTTCGGCGAAGGGCCGTCGGCTTTCCTGCGCCCACGCCGTTCCAGTCAGACACATTCCGGTCAGACACACAGCAAGCAGGAGACTCCACCCGTGTGGAGTCCAGCGCCGATACATCACGCTGCTGTGTCGCTGATGCCACCACATCCCGTATGGACACTCCCGGAGTGGATGATTACCATGATGTTCCTATCTTCACGCTGTTTTTATCGTGTGGTTGCACATTTTCTTCGGCAGGCCCCGGCTTTCAAAGGGCAATGTCCTGAAGTACGACCAGATTCACTATGGAACACCGTCAGGCCAGTGACTCACCTCTTACCGAAGCGGATATTGAGCTGTTCAATCGCTTCTACGTGGATTTCCTGGGCAAGCGTCTCGACGATCCGATGTCGTTTCTCAAGGTCGGTACGCTGTTGCGCCGGGGCGATCTGCGCGACGTTGTGCGCGAAACGATGGTCCTGCGGACGATGTTCGAGAGCGCCATGCCCAACATCCGCCAGCGCGACCTGTTGCTGAGCTTTCCCGGCGTTCTGTCCAACCTGCACAGCATGATGTTTGACCTGTCGCAGAGCTATGGGGCCGAGGGCAACACCGTGCAGGTGATGAAGCGCGACCAGGTGGAGAAACACCTCGATGGCACGGAAATGTTCCGTCTCGACGTGGACAAGGCCATGGAGGATTTCCCCTCGCTGCCGCCCGATGACCGGCAGGCGTTGCTCCGGCTTATGAAGACTCATCCCGGCGAAGCCACCCTGCGGTTTCTCCTGGTCATTCTGGCTGATCACCTGTTTCTGGTTGTGCTGCCGAGTCAGACGACAGAAACCACGCCGGCCCTGGGACGCCTGCGCCAGCTCATCGAAAACCAGTTGGGTGAAAAGGCTGATGAACTCATCGTCGAGTTTTTTACGGTGGGTGGCGGCTACATCCGGCGCGCTGGCGATGGGCTGTCCTTTGGCGGCAGCAATCCATTATTTGATCCCACCTACGCCACGCCGGAAGCACCGACCGTCAAGGTGTTCCAGCAGCGGTGGCAGGAACACAAGTTCTCGCTGGTCAAACGGATTCTGGCCGCCGAAATGCCGGAGCTGATTGTGGGGTTTGACCGCTGAGCATGGTTTTACTCCGGTTTACTCCGGGACCGGCGGGTTGAAATGCTGTTTTACCAGCGACAGCAGAGCTTCCAGCTCAAAGGGCTTGACGAGAAAAGCCACCTGTTCAGAGGCAAACATCTGCCGTACGCGGTAGGTCACGTCCGTGCCGGACATGATGATGATCCGCACTTCGGGACGTTTGACGAGAACTTCCCTGGCAACCTGCAGGCCGTTCATGCCGGGCATCTGGACATCCATCAGGATGCCGCACAGACCCGGCGTGGAAAGAGCTTTCTCCCTGGCTTTTGTGCCATTGTGCGCCAGAACAATCTCATAGTGCGGCTGAAGCAGTTCGGCATACAGCTCGCACAGCATTTCTTCGTCGTCGGCAATGAGGATGAGTGGCTTCGGCATCGGCTTTAGCTTCGCTTTTCCGGCAGGCGGGGAACTGGTGCGGGGTCATCACTCGTGCCTTGGGGCTGTCAGGGAGGGTGTCGCACCTTTGATGCTGGAGCACAGGCAGGCGTAGTCCGGCCCATACCGCTGTTCCTGCTGCTCGATGGCTGGCAGGTAGTCGTAAATGACCAATCCGCGCCCGGCCCGGACCGGTGTGAGGTGCGCGGCGCAGACGTGGTAGGGAATGCTCTTGCGGCGACGGGCGGCGCGAAAGAGCGTGACCATCTGAATGGGGATGAAAAAAACCGCTCCGTGTTTGGCGAACTCGACGAGAAACCCGGCAATGGCCCCACAGGCGGCCATTCTTTCCAGAAATGTCACCTGGTGGGGGTGCAGGTTGTCGAAGTCCAGCAGGTCGCGCCTGGTGGTCTTGGCATCGTAGAAGATGCCCCGTCCGTGCGGGGCCACAACCCCGCCGTAATCCGGTTCGCCGCGCGATTCCGGGATGAACGCGCGCGGGTCGCCTTCCCGGCCGGCGGCCAGCGCCTGCCGAAATGCCGTGGTGGTGAGGGCATCCCCGGTTTTCAGGGGCGCAAGCGAGGGAGGAAGCGGCACTGCCAGCCCCCGGCGACGGATACCGATGGGCACAACGTATTTTCCCGGAATGGCTTTGCGTGTAATGCACGCCCGTCCGAGTTTCTCATACGCTTCGTTGGTATGGTTGATCGCTTCCTGAAATCCGCTTCCCCGCTCGGCGCCGCGTTGTCGTGGTCGTCCGTGCGTCATGGAGTTGGTTCAGGTTGGTCTTTGGTCAGGCGTCCGAAGAAGCCGCAGCAGGGAAATTTCCGGTGGGCACTGATAGCGAATCGGCAGAAAGATTGTTCCCAGCCCACGGTTGACATAAATCTGGGTCTTTTTCATCTGCGCCCAGCCACGGGTGTACTGCTTGCCGTGGCGGTTGTAGGAAATCGGGGCACCAATGACCGGCAGCTTGACCTGCCCGCCGTGCGTATGTCCCGACAGCACAAGATCACACTCGGCGAGTGAAGCTTCCTTGATGATGTTGGGATTGTGTGAAAGCAGGATGCGCACGTCCCGGCGGCGGGTGCCCTTGAGGGCCGCAACGAGGTCGTGGTTGCGTGTCGTCGTATCGCCGAGGCCGCACAGGTAAATGAACCGTCCACCGATGTAGAGCGGAAGGTTGGTGTTGTGCAGTACCGGGATGCCGTGCCGCTCGAAAGCCTGGGTGACGGCAGAGGCTCCAACCCAGACATCGTGGTTGCCCAGAACGGCGAAGACGCCGAAACGTGCCCGCAGCCCGCCCAGACACTCAGCACACGGCTCGACATAGCGCGCCGTGTGCGTGACGTAGTCTCCCGTCAGGACGATGACATCCGGGCGCAGCGCATTGGTTTCCGTCACGGCTTCAGTCAGGTGCTCCAGCGAGAGGTACGGGCTGTGGTGGATGTCCGAAAGCTGGGCAATCGTGAATCCGTGAAAATCATCCGGCAGATTGGGAATCACGATGTCCTGCCGGTCAATCTGAAAACGGTAGGTTTCCTTGACTTCCAGGTTGGCCCGCTCAATGAGGTCAGCCGTCAGTTCGATGAGTGCATCCCGTTGCTTGAGGCTGCGCGGATGCTTGGCCGTGGTGCGGTGAAGAAGGCGTGCGAGAGGCATGGTCAACCAGGAGTCAGAATGAAGATGGCACGCGGGCACATCACAATGGCTTCAGTCACGAAAGGCCGCCCGCTCGATGTTCTTCCAGAAAGACATGAAGCGTTTGGGCGCAATCCCACTATACGGCACGAGTTTGGGTTTTGGAAACTGTTGCACGTTCAATCCCTGCTGCTCAAACAGGCGCACGAACTCCCGATACCGTGGGGCATAGGTCTCTGTGACGGCCAGATGCGTGGCCCTGTGCGTCCGGCAGAAGTCGAGCACCTCCTCGACGACGTTTCCGCGCCGCAGTTCCTTGACCGGATTCGGGATGCGTTCGTACAGGTCCACGATGCACTCGTAGATGAAAAACAGCCGCTTGAACGTCAGGTGATAGCCTTCCGTCAGCAGCGGTTCATCAAAGACAAAAATGACCGGCGCGGCCGGATAGGCCTGCAACGCAGCATCATAGGGAGACAGCCCGTCGCCGTGCAGCCAGACACAGGTTGTCGAGGTCGTTGCCATGGCGCTTGTTTGAAACCTATGCGTCGTTGAAGATTTCTGACTCTGCAACAGCCGTCTCCCGCCAGGCAACAAAAATCTTACACTCTGAAAGGTTTTTCCGGGTCTTCGTCCATCCGTGGCGCGGTTGTCCCTGAAACCTCTGCCCGGCAGCGCAGGTGTTTCAGTCTTGTGCAGTGATCCAGCCGCCGCCCAGCACCAGCTCACCGTCGTAAAACACCACGGCCTGTCCCGGCGTGATGGCCTTTTGTGGAGTGTCGAAAACCACCTGCACATTGCCGTCGGGCAGCGGGTGAAGCGTCGCGGGCGCTTCTTCGTGGCGGTAGCGGATGCGTGCGGCACAGCGGCGGGGAGCCGTCAGCTCCGGCAGGGCAATCCAGTTGACGCGCGTGGCTATCAGGGTTTTGCCCGGCAGGGCTTCTTCGGGCCCGACGATGACCTGCCCCCGGGCGGCGTCGAGGCCGACGACGTAGAGCGGGCGGCCGTCGCCGGCCGTGACGCCAAGGCCGCGGCGCTGGCCGATGGTGTAGCGATGAATGCCGTTGTGCCGTCCAAGCACGCGTCCGTCCGTGGTGACAATCTCGCCCGGTTGCGGCAGGTTGCGACGCAATCCAAGTTGAACCAGCCGCGGCGCTACCGGAGACTGCGGCTCGCCGGCAACCGTACCACCGGCTTCCGCAAGATAGCGTTCGATGAACCGGGCATAGTTGCCGTCGGGAATGAAGCAGATTTCCTGGCTTTCGGCCTTTTCGGCGGTCGGCAGACCATGGCGGCGCGCAATGGCGCGCGTTTCAGCCTTCGACAGTTCGCCCAGCGGAAACAGCGCACTGGCAAGCTGCTCCTGGGTGAGTTCAAAGAGGAAGTAGGACTGGTCCTTGCGGGCATCGCGGCCCTTGCGCAGTTCCCAGCGTCCGGTCGTGGTGTTGAACTGCACGCGGGCGTAGTGTCCGGTGGCGACTTTCGCCGCGCCGACATCCCGGGCCAGCGCCACGAGGGTGTCAAACTTCATCCGGCTGTTGCAGGCCACACACGGACTGGGCGTGTTGCCGTTGAGGTAGCTCACGACGAACGGCCGTACCACGCGGGTCTCGAAGTCATCCTCGAAGTTGAGGACGTAGAAAGGAATGCCCAGCGCCTCGGCCACGGCCCGCGCATCGTAGAGGTCGTCGAGGGAGCAGCACCGGGACGGCAGCGGATTGCCGTCGGCATCCACGTTGATGCGGCGCTGGTTCCAAAGCTGCATGGAGAAACCGATGATGTCGTGCCCCTGCTCTGCCAGCAGGGCCGCCACAGTGGAACTGTCCACGCCCCCTGACATCGCCACGGCAATGCGTTCGGTCATTGGTCCTGCCTCGCTCAAACCGGTGTATTGAACCCTCCGCCCCGCCCACCACCCACAGGGGCACAATCTACCGCGCTGATACGGAAGTCACCAAGCCGGCTTCGCGCGACAGACGTTGCCGGCAGCGCCTTTCGTGGAAAGTCTGGTAGCCGTTTTCGGTGGAAGTGCGCTAGCCTACGCCCTTTTTTGAACTTTCCAGCCGGATGCCCGACGGCTGAAGCCTGAGATGAGGTAGATGCTGTGAAAACCCGCGCCGATCTGCGTAATGTCGCCATTATTGCCCACGTTGACCACGGAAAGACCACGCTGGTGGATGCCATGCTGCGCCAGTCAGGCACCTTCCGCGCCAATGAAAAAGTGGCCGAGCGCGTCATGGACAACCTGGACCTCGAACGCGAACGCGGCATCACGATTATGGCCAAAAACACGGCCGTGCGTTATGGCGATGTCAAAATCAACATCGTGGATACGCCGGGACACGCTGATTTTGGCGGTGAGGTGCAGCGCATTCTGAAAATGGTGGACGGCGTCATCCTGCTCGTGGATGCCTCGGAAGGGCCGCTGCCGCAGACGCGCTATGTGCTTTCCAAAGCCCTCGAACTCAATCTCAAGGCCATTGTCGTCATCAACAAGATTGACCGCCCCGATGCGCGCATTCAGGAAGTCGTCAACGAAGTCTATGACCTGTTCATTGACCTTGACGCCAACGAGGAACAGATTGAGTTTCCGATTGTCTATACGATTGGGCGCGATGGGATTGCCAAGCGGCGGCCGGAAGATGACGCTTCTGACCTGCGGGTGCTGTTTGAGCAGATTGTTGAAACCATCCCGGCGCCGATTGACCGGCGGGAGGACCCCCTGCAGGTGCTGGTGACGAACATCGGCTATGACGAGTATGTGGGCCGTCTGGGGATTGGCCGCATCGTCGCCGGTGAGTTGACGGCCGGGCAGGCGGTCAGCCTGTGCAAGCGGGATGGCTCGGTCGAGAAGCACCGCATCACGCAGCTCTACACCTTTGAGGGCCTCAAGCGCGTGCCATGTGAGCGCGCCGGAGCGGGGGACATCATCACCGTGGCCGGGGTGCCCGACATCAACATCGGTGAAACCATTGCCGATGCCGAACAGCCCAGGGCCCTGCCGCTCATTCAGATTGACGAACCCACCATCTCGATGGTCTTTGGCGTCAATACCTCGCCCTTTGCCGGACGTGAGGGGAAGTATGTGACCTCGCGCCAGATTCGGGAACGGCTGGAAAAAGAACTGCTGGGCAATGTTTCCATCCGCGTCGAGGACACCGACTCACCCGATGCCTTCAAGGTGACGGGCCGCGGGGAGTTGCAGCTTGCCATCCTCATCGAACAGATGCGCCGCGAAGGCTATGAAATTCAGGTTTCCAAGCCGGAAGTGGTGACGCGCCACGAACAGGGAACCCTCAAGGAGCCGATTGAGCTGGCCGTGGTGGACTGCCCCGACACCTTCGTGGGCGTCGTCACCGAGGCGATGGGCCGGCGGCGTGGCGTGATGACCAAAATGATCAACCACGGCACGGGCCGCGTCCGCATGGAGTTTGAAGTGCCCTCGCGGGGACTGATTGGGTTCCGCTCCGAGTTTCTCACCGATACGAAAGGCACGGGCCTGCTCAACACGATGTTTCTGCGCTGGGACGCCTGGCTGGGGCCGATTCCTTCCCGGCTCAATGGCGTCCTGGTGGCCGACCGCGCCGGCGAGGCGACGGCCTATGCGCTCTACAACCTGCAGGAGCGCGGCGAAATGTTCATCAAGCCCGGCACGCCCGTCTATGAGGGCATGATCGTGGGTGAGAACTCCCGTGAAAATGACCTGGATGTGAACGTCATCCGCGAGAAAAAGCTCACCAACATGCGGGCTTCGACGGCCGATGAAGGCATCCGGCTCGTGCCGGCGCGGGAGCTTTCGCTTGAACAGGCCCTGGAGTTCATTGCTGAGGATGAGCTGGTTGAAGTCACGCCCAAGTCCATTCGTCTGCGTAAGCGGGTGTTGGCATCCAACCTGCGCCCCAAACGCAAGGAATGACCGGCAGCGCCTACCCGGTGTCGGGCCCGGCCGGAGTCCAGCCGTCATGTTCTGTCAGCCGTGCTCACCGTCCACCAACTGACCTACCGCTATCCGCCAGCGTCGCCCGGACAGCCGCCGCTCGTGGTTTTTGAAAACCTGTCGTGGGCGGTGGAAGGCAGAGCGGCGGCCGCCATTGTGGGCGCGTCGGGCGTGGGAAAGTCCACGCTGCTGCACGTTCTGGGCGGCCTCGATGCGCCAGCGGCCGGTGAAGTACGCATTGGCGGCACGTCCCTGTGGGAACTGTCGCCAACGGAGCGCGCGCGCTTTCGGAACCGGAGCATTGGCTTCGTCTTTCAGTTCCACCACCTGCTGCCGGAGTTCACGGCCCTGGAAAACGTCGCCCTGCCGATGCGGATGGCCGGCGTCAGATGGGATGAAAGCTGCCGGCGGGCCCGGCGGCTGCTGGAGCGCGTCGGTCTGGAGCAGCGCCAGCATCACCTGCCGGCAGAGCTTTCCGGCGGGGAAAGTCAGCGGGTGGCGCTGGCGCGGGCGCTGGCCAATGCGCCGCCGCTGCTGCTGGCCGACGAGCCAACCGGCAACCTCGATGAGCGGACAGCGGCTGACGTTCTCGGTCTGCTCCATGAACTTCAGCGCGACCAGGGTCTGACGCTGGTGCTTGTCACGCACGACAGCCGGCTGGCCGCCACCTGTCAGCAGGTCTGGCGGTTGGAACGTGGTCAACTGACGCCGGTCGTGGCTTGAAGCCGGTCTCCGGGCGCGGCATGCTTGCCGATGGCCCACGGGCAACGGTTTTGGAACGCCGTCGGTTTGGTCTTGGCGGCCGAGTAGCTTATGCGTGTCATCGCGGGGATTCACAAAGGCAGGCGCCTGCGAAGTGAACCGGGTTTGCGTGTGCGTCCCACGTCTGACCGGTTGCGCGAGACCCTGTTCAACATCCTCGCTCCGCGCATCGGCGACACGACGTTTCTGGATTTGTGCGCCGGTTCGGGCGCGGTAGGCATCGAGGCGCTCAGCCGGGGGGCGGCGCGGGCAACCTTCGTGGAACACTCGCGCCGCGCGCTGGTGGCATTGGTGGAAAACCTGGCGCGGTGCGGCATCGGTGAGGAAGCGGAAGTTGTCCAGCGCGATGCCGTCAGCGCCGTCAAACAGTTCATCCAGGTCGGGCGGCGCTTCGATCTTATCTTCTGTGACCCGCCCTACGCTTCACCGCTGTACGATCCGCTGTTTGAGTTGTTGGGAACCCAGCCGCTTCTGGACGAGGACGGCTGGTTCATCGTCGAGCACCACGCCAAGCATGCCGTGGTGGAAACGATTGGCGACTTGCGCCGCTTCCGCGCCGTCCAGCAGGGTGAATCCACGCTAAGTTTCTTCAGTCGCTGGTGACGTGGGGGCGGCTTTGCGCAGCCGCGCGCGGCGGATGGCGCGCCCGTCGCTTTCAAGGACTTCAACTTCCAGCCCGCGGACGATGAAGTGTTCGCCCGTCGAAGGCACGCGCTCCAGCTCGGAGACAATGAAGCCGTTGACCGTCTGGAAGTCGTCGCCGGACAGCTCGCGCTCCGTGACGAGTTCGATCTTGCGAATTTCGGTATTGCCGCGCACCAGCCACGCGCCATCGGTTTCCTGAAGCACTTCTGCTTCTTCTGACTGTTGGTCTTCGTCTTCGATTTCGCCGACGATTTCTTCGAGGATGTCCTCAATGGTGACGAGTCCGGCCACGTCGCCGTATTCGTCAATGACGAGGGCAATCTGCATGGCGGACTTGCGCATGTCTTCGAGCAGATCGGCGATGCTCTTGCTTTCGGGGACGAAGTAGGCCGGGCGGACGATGTTGCGTACCGGCTCCTGGTCGCGTCCGTTGAGCAGGCAATCGAGGACATCCCGGATGAAGACAAAACCCACGATGTCATCGGAGTCCTGCTCGAAAACCGGCAGCCGCGAGTGCCGTTCGCGCGTCATGGTTTCACTGGCTTCACGGACAGTGGCTGACGCACGAACTGAAATGATTTCCGGGCGCTGCGTCATGATTTCGCGCACGGCTGTGTCGCTGAACTCGATGACTGACTGGATGAGTTCGCCTTCGTCTTCCTCGATGATGCCAGCTTCTTCGCCGACATCAATCAGCGCCTGAATGCTCTCCTCTTCGGTGGGGGGCGTCGAGTCAGGAACCAGGCTGCGCTCCGGCTCGATGCGAAACCACTGGATAAGCTGCCGCATGGGACGGACGAGGGGCTGGACGGCTTGGAAGTACAACCGAAACCAGGGCAGCAGCCGGAGCAGATAGGCTTCGGGCTGATTCTGGACAAGGATGCGCGGCAGGATTTGGCGGGCCGGGATGACCAGAAACAGCGTCGTGACCAGTGCCACGGGCAATGCCCATGGCGAGGAAAAACGATCGGCCAGCAGAACGGCCAGCGCCGTCAGGATGAGCGTTCCCGACTGGAGACCGAGCGACAGACTCAACCAGAAATCCAGCCGGTGGCTGAGCAGATGGCGCAGAAAGGCGCGCTGCGGCGAAGGATCGGGCAACTCGGCAGCCAGTGAGCGGAGGGTGACTTCAGAAATCGAGCCGTGGGCGCTTTCGACGAGAGCCAGGAAAAACAGGCCGCCAATGGTCAGAAGCGCAAAGGCTAGCTCATACTCCATAGAGCGACGTACATTACTCCACCCGGTGCGCCGGTGTGCGGCTCACGGCTGATGAGCCGGCAGCGCGTTTGTGGCGGCAGGCAGGAAGCGCCGCCGAAGCCGACGTTCCAGGCGCGTCATTTGCCCGGTATCGGTCTCATGGTCGTACCCACACAGATGAATGATGCCATGGATGACGAGTCTTTGGATTTCTTCCGCGCATGTCAAGGCATGGCGTTCGGCATAGCGCCGCGCGGTCGGTGTGGAAATGATGACTTCGCCCAAAAGCGGACGTTCGCCATTGAGACCCGTTGCCGGCTGGCTGAAAAACCAGGTTTCACGCTGGGCCGGCCGGTGGGTGTAGGGTGAAGGCAGTTCCAGGTGAACGAAAGACAGGACATCCGTTGGGGCATCCACGCCCCGGTAGGTGTGGTTGAGCCGCCGCATGGCGGTGTCGCCAATGAAAACGAGGTTGACGTCCACGGCAGCCGCGAGACGGGGGCCGAGGACGGCTTCCAGCGTTGCCTGGGCAAGCTGCGCCAGTCCGGCGCGGTCAAGGCGTTCATGGCGTTGGCGGTTGACGACGTGCACCACGGGACGGCCACCTGCCTTGCGGAATGGGTCTGGTGTCCATGCTGCAAATCCGCCGGCCGGAGAACAAGCCGGAAAGCGGGTTGGCGTCCGGCCCGGGTGCCGGCTCTGTCACCGGCGGCGATGGCGGGCAAAGAACTCCCAGATGACTTCAGTGGCCTGAATCTCCATGCACTGGTTGCCGACAAGACGGGGGGCTTTGGGCGTTTGGCCGCCGGGTATCTGGTGTCCGCCGCCCAGCAGGGCGTAGAGCACGACTTCACGGGCCGCGTCCCGGCCGGCCCAATGGCGCACCTCCACCCGGCAGTTGTCATCCGGTATGCGGTCAGGGAGGCGTTCCACGGCTGGCTCTTCCGGCAGTCCGGCGGCCCGGCGCCAGAAATCAGCCGTTTCCCGGGTTGAAAGCACTGTGCCGTAGCCCCGTCCGAGAACCCGTACTTCGCCGCCGTTCCAGGGCATCATCGGGTCATCCGTACCGTTCATAATGAGAACAGGCAGCGGGTGCGGCGGCGTGGTATCGCGCCACCGGGTCGGCAGGTTGGCTATCCCGGCGGCGATGGCGGCCAGCCTGTCGCCCAGCTCGATGCCCAGGCGGTAGGTCATCATGCCGCCGTTGGAAAAGCCGGTGGCATAGATGCGCTGTGGGTCCGCCTGCCCGGTTTTCACGAGGTGGTCAATCAACGCCCGGAAGAAGCCGACATCGTCCACGTCGGTGTTGCCGCGTGCGCGGCGGAAGGTCTTGCCACGTCCGTCATTCCACTGCCCGTCCACGCCGGCCGGATAGACGGTGATGAAGCCTTTCTGTTCGCCAAGCCGGGCAAAACCAAGGCGGCGTTCCAGCTCTTCAGCGCCAGCGCCGCCGCCGCCGTGCAGCACGAAGACGATTGGCGCGGGCGTCGTGGCCAGGCGGCTGGGCCGGTGGAGGTGGTAGGTACGTGTCAGACCGCCGTGTGACAGGGTGTGTCGGGTGAGATTGGGCAGGGCCTGGGACTGCGCCGGGTGGGCGGTGAGGCAGCCGCTCACCAACCCACACAAACTGAGCCACAGGATGAAACGGAAGGTCATAGGGCTTTTCCTCACGGAATAATGGCCCGAAAGCCCGGCGGAGTCTGTCATCAGTCGCCTTTCCTTTGGTCGGCCGGGTGCTCCCGGAACTTCCGGCAGCGTATGCCAACACAGTGCGGTTGGATGCTGTAGAAGGGCACAAAGTCAGTTTTTTTGCATCCTGCTCTGAACATGCTGCCAGACAACGGCTGGCTGGCCGGTGACGGTTTGGGGTGTCCGTCCAAACGGCGCTGCACGATATGGGTTAGTCATTTGGGCAAGACGGTGGAGGAACCCGCCGGTCAACCCGAAAAACGCCTGAAAAACGCCCATGTCCGGGCTGTGGCACGCGGGTTATTCTCCATGGCAGGTGAACATCTTTGATCGTGGAGGACAACGCGATGATGACCACCCTGCGAAGCCGAATCTTCATCTGGAGCGCCGTGTTGTTTGGTGTGTTGTTTCTGGCTGGAACACCGCAACCGGCTGTGGCGCAAAACTGGGACCCGTGGGGCGTCAGTGACCCGCGCTTCAATCGCCGCCCACCTTCGGAGCAGTGGGTACGCGAGCGCGGGCGGGGCATCGGATTTCAGCTTGGTTTTGAACAGGGACGCCAGGACCGCCGCCAGGGATTCCGGCCGAACTTCCGCAATGCAACCTATGAGAATGCCATGCAGGGCTTCCAGCGTGAGTGGCGGCACGATGGCAACTACCGGCGCGGCTTCCGTGATGGCTATCGCGCCGGCTATGAGCAGGGGTACAACGATCTGCGTGGCGCACGCGGACGGGGACGCGGACCACAACCGGCTGTGGCGCAAAACTGGGACCCGTGGGGCGTCAGTGACCCGCGCTTCAATCGCCGCCCACCTTCGGAGCAGTGGGTACGCGAGCGCGGGCGGGACATCGGATTTCAGCTTGGTTTTGAACAGGGACGCCAGGACCGCCGCCAGGGATTCCGGCCGAACTTCCGCAATGCAACCTATGAGAACGCCATGCAGGGCTTCCAGCGTGAGTGGCGGCATGATGGCAACTACCGGCGCGGCTTCCGTGATGGCTATCGCGCCGGCTATGAGCAGGGGTACAACGATCTGCGTGGCGCACCCGGACGGGGACGCGGACCACGGGGACGCGGACGCGGCAATGACTGAGGTCCCGACTGGCGCGGCAATCGTGAGTGGGGTTGGCAGCAGGGACGCGGCAACGGCCGGTTTGATTGATGTCACCGGGCAGGTCTGAAGAGTACGGCGGCGGTGGATGGTTTCCATTCACCGCCGCCCGTTTTTTGCCGGTGGCATCCTCGTCGTGATCAACACGGGGCGTCGGAAATGAAGCCCTGTGCGATGCCCTGACTCGACACCACGTGGGTTTTCGGTCACAATCTGCAGTCTGTGCAGTTGCAAAACAAGGTTGTCTGAGGCTTGGCTATGGTGGTGTTTCGGCGTGCCCTGCGGCTCGATCACATGCAGTCTTCTTCAACCATGGCCGCCACGGCGGCGGCGGCCCGGCTTCGCGCCCAAGGGCATACGGTGATTGACTTGGGGGCCGGAGAACCGGATTTCGACACCCCGGAGAACATCCGCCGGGCAGCCATCCAGGCGCTCGAAACAGGCAAGACGCGCTACACGCCAGCTTCGGGTATTGCCGAACTCAAGCAGGCCATTGTGGACTACATGGCGCGCGAGACGGGAACGACCTATCCCGCCAGCGCCGTCATCGTGTCAGCCGGCGGGAAGCAGACGTTGTTCAATGCCCTGGTGAGTGTGGTCAATCCGGGGGATGAGGTGGTCATTCCGGCGCCCTACTGGGTGACATTTCCCGAAATCGTCGCCTTTTGCGGCGGCGTCAGCGTCTTCATTCCGACGCACGAGCACGATTTCCGGCTGACGGCTGCGATGGTGGAGCGCGTTTTGACGCCACGTACCAAAGTCGTCATCCTCAACTCACCCTCCAATCCGTCGGGGGCGGTCATCGCGCCGGAGGACATTCACCAGATTGCCGAGCTGTGCGCCGCACGGGACCTGTGGCTCATTTCGGATGAGTGTTACTACCGGTTTGTCTATCCGCCGGGGCGTCCGTTTTCGGCGGCAGCGTTGCCGGCGGCGCTGCGGGAGCGGGTGCTGGTGTCCGGCTCGCTGTCGAAGACCTACGCCATGACGGGGTGGCGGATTGGCTATGCTCTGGCGCACCCGGATTGGGTGGCTGAGATGACCAAGGTGCAGAGCCATTCGACCTCAAATCCGACGACCTTTGCCCAGTGGGCCGCCATCGAGGCCCTGCGTGGCAGCCAGGATTCGGTCGCTGCCATGCTGGCGGAATATCGCACGCGGCGGGACTGGATCGTGCCGGCGCTGGCGGCCCTGCCGGGGGTACGGTGCCGGATGCCGGAAGGGGCTTTTTATGCCTTTCCCGACATTTCGGCCGTTCTGGAAAAAACCGGGCTGCGCGATGTGGACTTTGCCCAACGTCTGCTCGAAGAAGCGCATGTCGTTGTCACGGCCGGCTCGGCTTTCGGAGCCGGGGGCTACCTGCGGATTTCCTACGCCAATTCGCTCGACAACCTGCAGCGTGGCGTCGAAAACATCCGCGCCCTCATCGAGCGGCTAGGGTAGTCCCTGCAGTTTGGGTTGTGCCGTGCGGATCAGACGGGCACGGAAAGGCGTATCCCATCAAACTCAAGGAGTACAGGTGTGAGTGATCGTGGGTTGCTTCAGCAGTTTGCCGAGCCAGTTCGCCGAGGTGTGAAGCAAGCCATTGAAGCCAGCGCAGTGGTGACAAGTCGGGCAGTTGGCCTGGCGGCTGCCCCTCTGACAGATGCGCCAGTCTGCCCTGCGTCTGAGCCGATGATGTTTTTCCAGGCTGGTTCAACTTTGTTTTCTGAAGTGGCGTTATGACAGAACAAAAAATCATCCCGGCGAACATCGAAGATGAGATGCGCCGGAGTTACCTCGACTATGCCATGTCGGTCATCGTCAGCCGGGCGTTGCCGGATGTCCGCGATGGCCTCAAACCCGTGCAGCGGCGCGTCATGTGGACGATGCACGAACTGGGCAACACCCACGACAAGCCATACAAGAAAAGTGCGCGCGTGGTGGGGGATGCCATTGGTAAATACCACCCGCACGGCGACCAGCCGGTGTATGACACGATTGTGCGGCTGGCCCAGAGCTTTTCCATGCGCGTGCCGCTCATTGACGGGCAGGGCAACTTTGGCAGCGTGGATGGCGACGCGCCGGCGGCCATGCGTTACACCGAAGTGCGTCTGGCGCCCATCGCCGGGATGCTGCTGGCCGACATCGAAAAGGAAACGGTTGACTTTCGGGAAAACTACGACGGCTCACTGCTGGAGCCGGTGGTTTTGCCGGCCCGTTTTCCGAACGTCCTGGTCAATGGCGCGGCCGGAATTGCCGTCGGGATGTCCACCAGCATCCCGCCGCACAATCTGGCCGAAGTGCTCGATGCCACCATCCATCTCGTCAACCATCCATCCGCCACCGTGGAAGACCTGCTGCCCTTTGTCCAGGGGCCGGATTTCCCGACGGCCGGTTTTATATGTGGGCGCAAGGGCATTCGGGATGCCTACCTGACCGGACGTGGCTCGGTGACGATGCGCGCCCGGGCGGCGATTGATTACGTCGCCGGCAAGGGGGAACGGGAGCGCCAGGCGATTGTCGTGACCGAGTTGCCCTACCAGGTCAACAAGGCCAGTCTGCTCGAAAAGATTGCCGAACTGGTCAGCGAGAAAAAAATCGAGGACATTGCCGACCTGCGGGATGAAAGCGACCGGGAAGGCATGCGCATTGTCATCGAGTTGAAACGTGGCGCGATTGCTCAGGTGGTGCTCAACAACCTGTTCAAGCATACGCCAATGCAGAGCAAGTTCAGCATCATCATGCTGGCCATCGTCAACGGACAGCCGCAGATTCTCGACCTGGCGGAGATACTGCGCCACTTCATCGAGCACCGGCGTGAGGTCGTCCGGCGGCGGACGGCCTTTGAGCTGCGCAAAGCCGAGCAGCGGGCGCACATTCTGGAGGGCTTCAGGAAAGCCCTGGATGTCCTGGATGAGGTCATTGCCCTGATTCGCGGGGCCAAGTCCGGCGCCGAAGCCCGCGAGGGGTTGATGACGCGCTTTGCCCTGACCCAGGTCCAGGCGCAGGCCATCCTCGAATTGCAGCTTCAGCGGTTGACCGGAATGGAGCGCCAGAAGCTGCTGGACGAGTATGAAAATCTCCTCAAACACATGGCCCAACTGCGGGAGATTCTGGAAAAGGAAGCCCGGCTCCGGGCGGTCATCGTGCAGGAACTACAGGAAGTGCGGAAGGCGTACAGCACACCCCGCCGGACCCAGATTGTGGATGAAGGCACGGATTTCACGATTGAAGACCTCATCCCGGATGAAGACGTGGCCATCACCATTACGCGCAGCGGCTACATCAAGCGCACACCGGTTTCGGCCTACCGCACACAAAAACGCGGCGGCATGGGACGGCGGGGAATGACGACCAAAGCCGAGGATGTCGTCGAATCCCTCTACACGGCCTCAACGCACAGCTTTCTGCTCATTTTCACCGCCAAGGGGCAGGTTTATAAAATCAAAGTGCATGAAATTCCCGATGCCGCCACGGCCGGGCGCGGTAGGGCCATCGTCAACCTGATCGAACTGCCGGAAGGGGAACGGGTGGCCGGAACCATCCCGGTGCGTGAATTTGCGGAGGGGCAGTTCATCGTCTTTGTGACCCGCCGGGGGATGATCAAGAAAACCGAACTGTCGGAATACGCCAACATCCGTTCCAACGGTCTCATTGCCATGGGCGTGGCGGAGGATGACGAACTCATTGCCGTCCAGAAGAGCGACGGCAACCAGCACATTCTCATCTCGACCTTTGGCGGTCAGGCGATCTGCTTCAACGAAAGTGACGTGCGCCCGATGGGCCGCCCGGCGCACGGCGTGATTGGCATCCGGCTGGAGGAGAACGATTACGTCACGGGGATGTCCGTCGTCGGGAGAACCGAAGAGATTCTTTCCCTGTCTGAACTGGGCCTCGGCAAGCGGACGCCCATCACGGAGTATCCCGTTCAGCACCGGGGCGGGAAGGGGGTGCTCACGCTGCATGTCACGGAGCGAACCGGCGGTGTGGTCAAGGTGCTTCCTGTCCGGGAGAGCCATGAGCTGATGGTCATCACACAGCAGGGGCAGATTGTCCGGGTGGATGTGGCCCAAATCCGGCAAACCGGACGCCATGCCCAGGGGGTCAAGATCATCACCCTGGCTGAAGACGACCGGGTGGTGGATGCGAGCCTGGTGGAGTCGTCCGGGGAGGAGTCCGGGGCGGACTAAGCCGGCTCGTCAGGGCCGGCGCCCTGGTCCGTTCCCTTCAGACCGGACCGCAGACGCTCTATCTCCGCTGCGAGGGCGGCGGCCCGGGCCTCGGCGGCTTCAGCGCGGGCGCGTTCGGCTTCCGCCTCGTCGCGGGCCTGCCTGGCTTCCATCTGGGCACGTTCGGCTTCGGCCTGCGCACGTTCAGCTTCGGCTTCCGCCGCTTCGGCCCGGGTCGGGATAAGCTGCCCCGTGGAGTCGTAAAGCCGCAGCCACCGGTTCTGCATCCCGTGGTACTGCCCTTCCCATTCACCGAGCCAGGCCCCAAGCTGGTTACTCCACAGCCACCCACGGGCATCGGATTCGATGGCTTCGTACTGCCCGTGGACAAGCCCCCAGCCCTGAAGGGTCGGCGTTTTGCCAAACGTCGGATCGGGGCCGTAGCAGAAATACTCGGCCGTCCGAAGGACCCGCTCGTAGAGCTGTTTTTTCTGACCCAGATCGGCCGCCTGGGTTGAAGGCGAGAGCAACTCGACAATGACATCCGGGAGCCGTCCGCCTTCCTCCCAGGCCACCCACGCCCCACGCATGAAGGAGCCGTCCACATCCTTCACCACGAAGAAGTCCGGCCCCTTGTAGTCCATCGTCTTCACCTGTTGCAGGCTGTAATAGACAAACATATTGCCGCTGGCGAAAAAGTCCGTCCGCCCACGCCAGTGCTGGTGCAGGCAGTCGTCAAGCAGATTGATTTGCAGCCGATGCCAGACGCTTTCCAGGGGAACACCGTCCTCAACCGGGAGTTGAAGGTTGATGATGCTGTTGAATTCCGGCGGCAGCTCCGGCGCGACGGCCGACGCTGCCGGTTCAGGGGTCAGTGCTGCCGGTTCGGGCTGGGGCGAGGCAACCTGGGATGTCATAAGCAAACCTGCGTCCAGAAACGGCGCGCTTCATTCACTGAAGCACAACGGTGCAGCCGGGGAAGCCGGCTTGCAGTTCTTCCACGAGCGCCGGTGAGGGCCGCACGCTGAAGGTGTGGTGCGCGCGAAGGCGGGCTTCCACACCATTCGGCAGAGAGAGCGCGAAGATCAGGGGGCGTTCTCCGCGATGGCGGTCGAGCACCTCACGGAGCTTTTCGAGTTGTGCGGTGTCGAGTGCGTCCGCCGCAAAACGCAGCATGACACTTTTGGCATGCCGCTCCCGCAGCCCTTCCAGCGGTTCGGCTGCTTCGGCCACGATTCTGGTCGCTTTGCCGTCTTCGATTTCCAGCCGGCCGGTGACCAGTACGGCCACCCCATCCGTGACCTGCTCGCCCAGCCGCCTGAAGGTTTCGGGCCAGGCAATGACCTCGATGCTCCCGGTTTCGTCTTCGAGGCTGAAGACGGCAAAGCGGTCGCCTTTCTTCGTGTTTTTCACGGTGAAGTCACTGATGACGCCCCCCATGCTGACCGTATCGCCCGACGGCTGGCCGGCCAGTTGGGCGTAGGACAGGCTTTTGCGCGCCGCCAGGGCTTCACGGAAACCGGCCAGGGGATGGCCGGTCAGGTAGAACCCAAGGGTGGCCTTTTCGCCGGCCAGGCTTTCCTTGGCCGTCCAGTCGGGAACCCTGGGCAGTTCAGTTTCCGGGGGCTGGTCGGAGTCAGCCGCCAGTGTGTCAAACAGGGAGACCTGTCCCGCGACGGCATCGCGGTGCGCCTGTAGTCCATGTTCGAGTGCAGCTTCGATGGCGGCAAACTTCTGGGCGCGCGTCCCCGGCAGGCCGTCCAGTGCGCCGGACTTGACCAGACTTTCCAGCACCCGCCGGTTGAGCGCCTTGGGGTCAAGCCGCTCGGTAAAGTCAAACAGCGAGCGGAACGGGCCGCTTTGCTCACGCGCTTCCAGGATGGCATCCACGGTGGCTTCCCCGATGCCCTTGATGGCCATCAGGCCAAACCGAATCCGGCCCTCGGTCGCCGTAAAACCGTGCTCGCTGATGTTGACATCCGGCGGCAGAATTTCGACGCCCTGCGCCCGCGCCCGCTCGATGTAACGGGCAACCTTGTCGCTGTCGTTCAGCTCGCTGGTTAGCACCGCCGCCCAGAAGTGCGCCGGATAGTGTGCCTTGAGATAGGCCGTGCGGTAGGCGAGCACACCGTAGCAGACCGAGTGGCTGTTGGCCGTCAGAAGGTCGTTGACAAAATAGTTGTGCAGCGGTGCCCGCATGGTCACGTTGTAGGTTGGCGCCGGGCCGACCGGTGTCACACGGGTAATTCTGATTTCACGCAGTGACATCGCAGGCATCCCAAAACAAAAGGACGTTGCCGGGAAGCTTTTACAGCATAGGCAACGTCCGGGATGGATGTCCAATGCCGTCTGCGGTGGTTCGCAGACGGTCAGGAAGGTTTGGCTACCAGCCGCGCGCGGCAAGCACCTGTTCGGCCGGGAGGGTTTCAATTGCCAGCCCGCGCATGGGCTGTCCGTCTTCGATTTCCTCGCAGGCTTCCAGGACCTTGGCCGGGTCCTGATAAAACGTCACGGCTTTGACGATGGCGCGGGCAAAGCGGGCCGGGTCATTGGATTTGAAGACGCCCGAACCAACGAACACAGTTTCAGCGCCCAGTTGCATGCAGAGCGCCGCATCGGCCGGAGTGGCGACGCCGCCGGCGGCAAAGAGCGGTACCGGCAGCTTGCCGTGCTGCGCCACGTAGCGCACGAGTTCATAGGGGGCCTGAAGCCGCTTGGCTTCGGCCATCAGCTCGTCTTCGTCGAGAACGGTCAGCAGGCGGATGTCGCGGCGGATTTCCCGCAGGTGGCGCACCGCCTCGATGATGTTGCCCGTCCCGGCTTCCCCCTTGCTCCGAATCATGGCCGCACCTTCGCCAATGCGGCGCAGCGCCTCACCCAGGTTGGTCGCCCCGCAGACGAACGGGACGCGGAAAGCAAACTTGTTGACGTGGTGATAGGGGTCGGCCGGAGTGAGGACCTCCGACTCGTCAATGAAGTCCACCCCAAGGGCTTCAAGCACCTGGGCCTCGGCGGTATGTCCGATACGTACCTTGGCCATGACGGGAATCGAGACGGCCTCCATAATCTGGCGGATCATGCGCGGGTTGGACATCCGCGCCACCCCGCCATCGCGGCGAATGTCGGCCGGGACGCGCTCCAGCGCCATCACGGCCACGGCGCCGGCTTCTTCAGCAATGCGCGCCTGCTCGACGTTGACGACATCCATGATGACGCCGCCTTTGAGCATTTCCGCCAGACCGGTTTTGAGTCGCATCTCATGCTGCTGGGTATCAGGCATCAGGGTTACTTTCCTCCAAAAACAGACACAGTGAAGACGCAGGCTGGCTGCATCAGGCACGGGGGTGAAGGTTCTGCAAACCGACACGGCCTGCAAACCGTCACGGTAAGCCTTTGGCTTCACCCGGTGCAACAGCCATTTGGAGCGAATTTGCAGCCAATGGGCCGCGGCCCGGAAGGCCTGTCCGTCAGCCGGTGCTTTCCCGGATACCCGGCTGCCGGTTGATGAGCGCCGCAACGTAGCCGGCGCCAAACCCGTTGTCTATGTTGACCACGGTGACATTCGGCGCACAGCTATTGAGCATGCCGAGCAGTGCCGCAAGGCCGCCCAGGGCCGTCCCGTAGCCGACACTGGTCGGAACGGCAATCACCGGGACGGCCACAAGTCCGCCGACAACCGAGGCCAGCGCCGCTTCCATGCCAGCGACACAGACAATGACGCGCGCCTGCCGCAGCGTTTCCAGGTGGCCCAGCAGGCGATGCAGTCCGGCAACGCCGACATCCGCCACCAGCGTCGTTTCGTTGCCCATGACCTCGCAGGTCAGAAGCGCCTCGCGCGCCACCGGCAGGTCGGTCGTGCCGGCGCAGACAACGACAATGCGCCCGATGCCATGGCGGGTCGTATCGCGCCGGATGAACAGCAGGCGGGAGGTCGCATCCCACCGGGCTTCCGGTGCCAGCGCCTGCACGGCCTGGTAAGCCGCTTCCGACGCACGTGTGACGAGCAGGTTGGGGTGATGCGCGTACAGGCGGCCGACAATGGCCGCCACCTGCTCCGGCGTTTTCGAGGCGCCATAGACGACTTCGGGAAAGCCCTGCCGCAGCGCACGCCCGTGGTCAAGGGTGGCAAAGGGCTGACCGTCGTCTCCGACAAGCGGCTCCGCCGGCAGTCCGGCCAGTTGGGCCAGAGCCGCCTCCGGTGTGCAGCTTCCCTGCCGGACGGCCAGCAGCAGTTCCCTGAGCGCCTCGCGGGTCATCCCAACTGTTGTGCGGCTTCCTCGGCAAAGTAGGTGAAAATGACATCGGCCCCGGCCCGGCGAATGGCCAGCAGGATTTCGAGCATGACGCGGTCGCCGTCAATCCAGCCCCGCTCGGCCGCGGCCTTGACCATGGCGTATTCGCCGCTGACCTGGTAGGCCGTGATGGGCACGTCCGAAATTTCCCAGATCGCCCGGATGACATCGAGGTAAGCCAGCGCCGGTTTGACCATCACCATGTCCGCGCCTTCGGCCAGATCGAGCCGCACTTCCCGCAGGGCTTCCCGGACGTTGGCCGGGTCCATCTGGTAGGTCTTCTTGTCGCCAAATTTGGGCGCTGAATCGAGCGCGTCCCGGAACGGGCCGTAGAAGGCCGAGGCGTACTTGGCGGAGTACGCCATGATGCCCACATTGGGAAAACCCTCGACATCGAGGGCTTCCCGAATGGCCCCAACCCGCCCGTCCATCATGTCGGACGGCGCTACGTAATCGGCGCCGGCGCGGGCGTGGAGCACGGCCATCCGGGCCAGCACTTCGACAGTTTCATCATTGAGGATTTCACCCGTTTCCGAAACCAGCCCGTCGTGGCCGTCGCAGGAATAGGGGTCAAGCGCCACATCGGTGAAGATGGTCAGTTCCGGCACCTGCTCCTTGACGGCGCTGACCGCGCGCGGGAAGAGACCGTCCGGGTTGGTGGCTTCCGAGGCGGTTTTGTCCTTTTTGTACGTCGGCAGCGCCGGAAACAGGGCAATGCCGCCAATGCCAAGGTCGGCAAGCTGCTGGCACTTCTCCAGCAGCAGGTCAATCGAAAGCCGTTCACAGCCCGGCATCGAGGGAATGGGCTGGCGTTCGCGGTCGCCGTCAACGACAAACAGCGGCGCGACCAGATGCGCCGGCGTCAGCGAGGTTTCGCGTACCATGCGGCGGATGGCTTCCGTGCGCCGGTTACGCCGTGGCCGTTCAGGAAGTACGAGCATGGGGAAAACTCCACGGGGAAAGATCAAGCCTTTCTTCCACCATACGTCCGACGCGGGAGCACAGCAAATCGGTCACAGGTCGCGCCGGGCAAACCACCACATGGCCAGCGCCAGATTGACGGCAATGCAGCCTATGGCCCAGGTCACCATCAGCGGCGACGGTGTGGAAGCTGCCGAAAAGGGCGTCAGTCCCGCCTGCCGCAGCAGGGCGGGCTGCATGAAGGTTGCTGCGTATTGCCACATCACTTCGGTCGGCACGAGCAGGCTTGAGACAATGCCCAGATTCCGCGCCGTCGCGTTGCCCAGAACCGTGCCAATGCGTTCCATCCAGCCGCCGATGAAGGCAATACCGTACAGCCCGAAGATGACGACGCCGTTGGCCAGTGTCGAAAGCCGTGTGCCGCCGGCAATGGTCATCGTCAGCAGCACCACGGCTCCCAGCCACATCAGGGGAAAGGCCGTGGGGACGCCGGGTGGGACGTACCCGGCCAGCAGCCACGTCGCGCTCAGGACGCCGCCGGCCATGAAGCCGAAGTACAGGGTCAGCAGCACCAGAAAGCCCAGCCACTTGCCGATGACAATCGCCGCACGGTGCAACGGCTTCGTCAGCAGGGTGTGGATGATGCCCGAAGCCATGTCGCCCGACAGCGTGTCCACCGGCAGCGCCACAGCGGTGACAGCAACGAGGAAGTTGACGACGTACAGCCCGGCCAGCGTCAGAAAATTCAACTGCATGCGGGCAATGGCCGGCGGCAGGTCGTCCGCCTGCCGGGCCGTGGCGTGCGCGCCCCACGCGAACAGCCCCAAAAACAGAAGACCCAGAAGAAAGGCCAGCAGAAGCACCTTGCGCTGGCGCGCTTCGTGGAAGGTCAGTGCCGTCAGGGCGATGATGCCACGCAGATCGTCTCTCATGGGTAGGCTCCGCGCCAACGGTGCCTCAGTCAGCCGCCAGCCACTCGGCGGTCAGCCGTTCAATGTCGTCCGGCCGCTCAAACAGCACCAGGTGTCCGGTGCGCAGCAGAATGTGCAGGCGGGCCACCGGGATGGTCTGGGCCAGCCGTAAGCTGTCGGCAAAGGGAACGACGGGATCAAATTCGCCCGTGATGACCAGCGTCGGATGCGCCTGTCCGGTGGCTTGTTGCACCTGTGCCACCCGTTCCTGGCGGACCAGGTCGGTAACGGCTAAAAAAGCGGCCTGGGAATGGCAGTACACCAGGCTGGTGAATCCCATTTCAACGTCGCACCACGTAACTTCCCGTTGCGCAAGTGTCAGGGAAACGTAGCGATACACCAGGGTTTTTGAAGGGATGCGCCGAAGGGTGTCGAAGATCGTCTTGAGAATGGGAGGCAAAAGCTGCGCCCGCAGCGCGCTGTAGTCAAAGAGTCCAAAGTTCATCACCACCTGGCGTCCGACGCGCTCCGGCGCCAGCCTGCCGACCAGCAGCGCCACGGCCGAACCGAGCGAAAACGACACCAGGTGAAAGCGTTGGATGCCCAGCAGGTCAGCCAGGCGGAGTGTATCCTGCGCCAGGGTGGGCAGGGTGTAGTCATCCTGTGGATCGGCGTCGGAAAAGCCATGGCCGCGAAAGTCGAAGGCAATGACCCGGAAGCCGTGCTGCCCAAGCGCGGGGGCAAGCCGATAGAACCAGTAGGAAGAACAGTCCCAGCCGTGCAGAAGCATCACGGCAGGGCCGTCCACCGGGCCGTACTCATAGGCGTGATGCCGGATACCGCCCAGCCGGATAAACCGGGCCCGGCTGGCAAACTCGCGCATCGTGGCCAGGACCGCCAGTTGGAGCGGGGCAGTTTCACGCCGTTCCCGTGCGGCAAGCTCATCGAGATGGCGGCAGAACTTTTCGGTGGCAAATACAAACTCTGGTTGGGTGGTCAATCGGTCAACCGCTTGACGGACGCCCTCCCGGCGTCGGGCAGCGTCCGGCTTTCGTGAAGATCGAGCCGCAGCATCGTGTCGGCCGCAATGAAGCCATCGCCGGCCCGCTGTCGGCGCCAGTAGAAGAATGCCCCGCCGGCGACCGCGCCAAGCAGCACCATGCCAAACCCGGCGAGGACGACGAAGGAAGCAATGCTGATCAGAAGCTGGCCGACGTTGCGAATGTCCTGTTGCGGCGTTCGGGCTGGCGTGCCAAAACGGGGTGGGGGCTCCCCTAACCAGCGTACAACATAGTCGTATTCGACGCGCTCCACCGCCGCCTGTGCGCGGAGCATGTCCCGGATGCCGTCGGCAATCACGATGAAATTGCCCCGGCGTGCCACCAGACAGGTTGTGGAAGCCAGTGGCCGGGCGGCCTCCAGCGCAGCGGTGGCGTCCTGTGGCGTGGGATATTCCGCCACCAGAAAATGATCAAAGGGCGCGGCGGGCGTGTAGTCGGCCCAGGCAAAGGCGCTGCCCGGCGGCGTCAGCAGAGCCGGGGCCGGCAACCAATTGGCACGTGCCAGTCCCAGTGTCCCGACCACATAGTGCTCCGTGTCGGGCTGGAGGGCCTGCGTGGGGAGCTTGCGCAGCACGACCGGACGTGGGTCGGTTTCTTCCGGCGGAAGCGTCGCCTGCCAGGCCGTGAGTTTGTCCCGCAGAAAAGACCGGACGGCAGCGCGTTTTTCTGTGTCGTCACCGGCGGCGACGGTCAGCACCGTGTCGCCCAGGGCCTCGCCGCCAATCAGCCTGGCCAGTCCCATGGCGCGTCCCTGGTTCGGACACCGGTACAGCACAAAGGTGATGCCCTCCCGCCGGCCGCGGTGCAGCCAGGTCACGCCAAATTCCCGTGCCAGAGCACGCTCATCAGCGGCTGCAATGTCGGCCGGCCACGGCGCGTCTGGCGAAAAGCTCTGGCGGATGCCCAACTCGCGGGTGGGAAACGGCCGTCCGGCGGTTTCGTCGCGCATGACGCGCTGCCCTGGAGCCGCCGGCCCGGAAAGTGCCGTGACGCTGCTGAGGAGCAGCCAGCCCCACACCACGCACCACCGCAGACCGTCTCTCTGCCGCGAGCACCATACCTGCGTCATGGGTGTGGGACTCCGGCACGCTGGAGAATCTGATCCGCCACCAGGCGCGGTTGATGAATATGCCGCAGGGTGATGTTTCCTGTCGCGGAGGCGCTGTCCACAATCACATGGCCCAACCCGAACAGGCGTTGCAGCAGCGTCTGCTCCACGGTCACGTCCTGCACTTTGGAGAGGGGGATGTTGCGTACCGTTTTGGAGAAAATCCCGGTGCTGATTTCGATTTTGTCCGGTGTCAGCGTGTAGGTTTCAGCCCACTGGTGGGCATGTTTCCACAGCGCCACGCCAAAGGGCACCAGGCAGAGGCCAATCGTGAGAAAGGGAACAGCCGGAGCCAGGCGCGTCCAGATGAGGGCTTCCACAATGCCACCCAGAACAACCAGAATCAGCGTGAGCACCACAGCCAACCCATACCACAGCCCGACAAAAAGAAAGGTCTGGCGAAAAACGACCGGTGCGGGGGGTGACGTTGAAGCCGGGTCCGTCATCGTGCAGCGCAACCTCCAGACTGCCAGTGACCGTTGTGGACGGTCCGTGAGTGGGCGTAACTGTACGCCAAACGTTGCCACGAGGGTAGCCGCTGCTGCCAGATGTTCGGACTGCCCGTGCTGGCATGAGCGGCAAATCGCGCTATGATGCGGAACGCAACCAGCGCCAGAACGCCTTCAAGTGTTACTATCACGATGTTTTGCGGCCGGCAGACGGCCGTTCCCGAAACCGTAGGTTCAGTCAGTGGTGTCAAAATATGCGGGTGACAATCAAGGAACGCGCGACGGGAACTGTGCTTGCCACAACGGATGATCCCAACCAGGTGCTTGCCTTTGAAGGCAACTGGTATTTTGCGCCGGCGGCCGTCAATCAGGACGTGCTCAAGGTGACGGCCAACACCTACACGTGCGGTTACAAAGGCACGTGCAACTGGGTGAACTTTGACGACGGCGCACATGCGACGCCGCAGGTGGCCTGGGTGTATCCAAGCCCAAAACCGGGCTACGAGCAGATTGCGGGGCGCTATGGCTTCTACGCTGGCGACCGTCTGACCACGGTGGAAGAGCGCGCGTAAGCCGATGATGGACGAAGCTGGGACGGCAACCGGTTTTGAAGGTCAGTGTGAGCCGCTGCCAGCCGGAGACATGGCTTTGGCGGCGGCGCAGCAGCGCATCGCCCAGCTTGAAGCGGCCCTGCAGGAAGCCGGACGGACGATTCAGGCCCTGCGCGAAAGCGAACTGCGTTACCGGGAAATCTTTGACGGCGCTTCCGACATCATCCTCGTACTGGGACTCGATGGCCGCCGTCTGGCCTGGAGTCCGGCCGGCGAGCGCATTCTGGGCTACAGCGCCGAGGAAATTCAGGCGATGTCGGTGCGGGAGTTTTCACACCTCGTCGTTCCTGAGCACCGCGAACGGGTACGCCGGGCGCTGCGCGACAAAACCGAAGATGGGGTGGTGGAGTCGCACTACGAGGCGGATTTCACCGCCAAGGATGGGCGGCGGGTGACGCTTGAAGTCAACTCCCGGCTTTTGTTTCGGGACGGCCGTCCCGTGGCCATCCAGGGTATCTTGCGCGACATCACCAACCGCAAGCGCATCGAGCAGGCGTTGCGTGAAAGCGAAGCGCGCTACCGTGACCTGTTCGAGAATGCCAACGACATCGTCTATGTCCACGACTTCGAGGGCCGTTTTCTCTCCATCAACCGCAAGGTCGAGCGGGTTTTGGGCTACACCCCGGCGGATACCAGGCACCTGACGCTGACCCACATCGTTACGCCGGAGCACCGGGCGCGGGCGCTGCAAGCCATTGCCGACAAACTCGCCGGGAAGACGGAAACGACACAGTACGAACTCGATGTCATTGCCAAAAATGGACAGCGCGTGACGCTCGAAATCAGCTCCCGGCTGTTTTATGAGAACAGCGTACCGGTAGGCATCCACGGCACGGCGCGGGACGTGACCAAGCGCCGGCAGATGGAAAAAGCCCTGCGCGAAAGCGAGGCGCGCTATCGCACCCTGTTTGACAGCGCCCAGGATGTCATTTACTGCCATGACCTGCAGGGTCACGTTCTGGACATCAATCCGGCAGCGGAAAAGCTGTTCGGGTATCGGCGGGACGAGGCGCGTTCCATCAATGTGGTGGACCTCCTCCTGCCGGAAAGCCGCCCGGTTGCACTGGCGGCCATCAAACCCCTGCTCGATGGCACGGAAACAACGGTTCGCTATGAGGCAACCCTGCTGGCCCGTGACGGCCGCCGGATTACCCTGGAGATGATCACCTGGCTCGTGCTGGAAAACGGCACGCCGGTGGCCTTTCAGGGGATTGGGCGGGATCTGACCGAGCGGCGGCTGTCCGAACGCGCCCTGCGCGAAAGTGAGGAACGTTTCCGCCGGATTTTCGATGCCGCCCCGCTGGGCATTGTCCTCGTGTCGCTGACCGGACAGATTTTGCGCGCCAATCGCGCCCTGTGTGAGTGGCTGGGCTACGCGCCGGAAGAGATCGTCGGACGGCCGCATACGGATTTCATTCCGCCTGAAGACACTGAAGAGTCCATGCGCCTGGCCCGCCGGCTGGTCGAAGACGCCAAGCTGTCTAGTTTTCAGGCAGAAAGACGCTACCTTACCAAACATGGTCAGGTGGTATGGGGACGGCTGACGGTCGTGGCCCTGCGCAACGGTGAGGAGCAGCCACAGTACCTGCTGGGCATGATCGAGGACATCACCCAGCAGCGCCTGCTGGAAGAACAGGTGCGGCATGCCCAGAAAATGGAAGCCGTGGGGCAGTTGGCCGCCGGGATTGCCCACGAGTTCAACAACCTGTTGACGGTCGTTGCCGGGTACGCCGGTTTGCTCGAACGCCGCCTTGCGCCGACTTCGGTCGAGCGTTCCTCGCCCGATCTGCTCCACCGCTACGCCAGGGACATTCTGACGGCCGTTTCGCGGGCTTCCGTCCTGACCGGCCAGTTGCTGGCCTTCGGGCGCAAACAGCCGCAGCAGCTTGCGCCGCTGAACCTCAATGAACTGGTACTCGATGCCGTCCGTATGCTGCGCCCGCTGCTGGAGCCGCACATCACCCTCGTCACCGACCTGTCGCCGGATTTGGGCATCGTGGTGGCTGACCGGCAACAACTGGAGCAGGTGCTGACAAACCTGGCCGTCAATGCGCGGGATGCCATGCCCAAGGGCGGTACGCTCACGCTGATGACACTCAATGTCTGGCATGAGTCCCGGCCGGAAACGCGCAGCCGGGCAATGTTTCGGCGGAAGGCCGTCCGCGACGAAACCATGCAGATGCACCCCTACGTCATGCTGGCCGTGTCCGATACCGGCACGGGGATGAGCGAGGAGGTGCGCCAGCGCATCTTCGAGCCGTTTTTCACGACCAAACCCGTCGGTAAGGGCACGGGGCTGGGCTTGTCCGTGGTCGAAGGCATCATTGCCCAGAACAAAGGGTTCATCACCGTCGAAAGCGAAGTCGGCAAAGGGACAACCTTCCGCATTTTCCTGCCACGCGGTGAGCTGTTGCAGGCGGCCCCTGCCGGGAGTTGAGGTGCGTTGTCGTGGATGATCTGCCGCCGAAAAGTTGCTATGCCACGCCGCCGCTGGAGTTCACGGGGCTGAACACCTATCCGCTGGCGGAACGTCCGAGCAAGGTTTCGGCGCGTGATCTGTCCCGTCCCTGTCCGCCGGGGGCGAGTCTCCAGACCTTTTTCGCTTCCCTGCCCAACCTGCTTGCCGTCAATGAACTGCGCGCCGCCGTTACGGCCGTGCGGTCTGCCCGGAGCCGGGGGCGCGCGGTGATTGCCGGTTTCGGCGGCCACGTCATCAAGTGTGGGCTGGGCCCCATCCTGATTGACCTCATGGCGCGGGGGTTCATTACGGCCCTTGCCGGCAACGGGTCAAGCGCCATTCACGACTTTGAAATTGCGCTCGTCGGGGCGACTTCGGAAGACGTGGATGCCACCCTGGGGCGCGGCGCTTTTGGCGGTGCGGAAGAAACCGGGCAGGGCGTCAACGCGGCATGCACGGCGGCGGCGGCGGATGGCATCGGGTTGGGCGAGGCGCTTGGCCGCTGGCTGGAAGCGGCGCAGCCGCCCTATGCTGACCAATCGGTGCTTGTTCAGGCGTACCGGCGGCGCATCCCGGTCACGGTGCACGTCGCCATCGGCACGGACATCACCCACATTCACCCTACGGCCGTCGGGGCGCACATCGGCGCGGCCACCCACCACGACTTTCGCCTGCTGTGCAGCCTCGTGCGGGAACTGCACGACGGCGGCGTGTACCTGAACTTCGGTTCGGCCGTCATCCTGCCGGAGGTCTTTCTCAAGGCCGTGACGACGGTGCGCAATCTGGGCTACCCGTTGACCGACTTCACAACGGTCAACTTTGATTTCATCCAGCACTATCGCCCGCTGACCAACGTCGTACGCCGTCCGGTGGCCGGCAGCCGCGGCCGCGGCATTGCCCTGACGGGGCATCACGAGCTGCTCATTCCGCTCTTTGCTGCCGCCCTCAGCGAGATGCCCGGCTGACCCGGGCACGGCTGGATAGACATCAGCCCAGGGCTGTGAAAAAGTGCTGCCCGGTTGTGTGGCGGTGGTTACACTCGTGCCCCCGGCGTGTGTAAGCTGGCACTCTTGGCAGGCCATTTCTGTGATGCGCACCACCCGGAAGCGGGGATGGATTGCGCAGCGTACAGGTTTCCCATGCGGTGGTGGTTGGTACGTGGTCTGGTACTGCTGATGGGCTGGCAGATGGCGCTTCTGTCTGCCCTGGGCGACCCACGTCCGGCGACCGCCATCTTCGAGCGGTTCACCCGTGAACAAGGGCTGTCCAGTGATGCGGTTCACTGCCTCTGGCAGGACCAGCGTGGTTTTCTCTGGATTGGCACGGAAGACGGGCTGAATCGTTACGACGGGCGGACCTTCAGGGTGTATCGCCACCAGCCCGACCAACCCGGCTCCCTGCCGGGCAACTTTGTTCATCAGCTATATGAAACCCGTGACGGCACGCTCTGGGTTGCCTTGAGTAAGTTCGGTTTTTGCCGTTACGACCACCACACCGACACCTTTGTTGGCTACGAGAGCCAGTCGCGGTATGAACAGCTCCAAAGTTTTTATGAAGACCGGCAGGGCATCCTGTGGGTGTGCGCCGAAGGTGGCTTGTGGCGACTGGACCGCCAGCGGGAAGACTTCCGCCGCTGCGATTTGAACATACCCGACAGCGGCGATGTGTATCAGGTCTGCGAGGATCAGGCGGGGCAGTTCTGGATTACCGGCAACAGGGGATTGCTGCGGTTCGATCCGGCAACCGGGGCGGCAAGGGTGGTGTTTCCGGCGCTGGTTTCAAACGCTGGCGGCGGACGATGCCGAATCCATGGAGTGACACCGGAGGGTTGGTTACGCCTGGCCGTGGGGGATTCCGCCCTGGCACTGTTTGACCCGGTCCGGGAGCGTTGCGTAATGCAACTGGATACGATGGGCAGGACACTGGATGCCCTGCCGACGGAAGGGGCTGTGGGACAATCCGGGGCGTATGTGTTGCTGTGGGAGGACCAGACCGTCTGGTTGGGCAGGTCCGGCGGCCTGCTTCAGCAACTCGATCTCCGCCGCCGTACCTGTCAGACATTTGCGCCCAATCCGAAACGCCCGGGCGCCTTGGTCACGTCCGAGTTGGCCTGCGTGTTGCGCGACCGTGCCGGCGTGCTGTGGTTTGGCGATATGGTTGCCGGGCTGTTCCGGTTTTCCCCCACCCGCAACCGGTTTGAACTCTATCGGCATCACCCTTTTGACGAAAACTCCCTGTCGAATGACTACATCCGGGGCATCTTTGAAGACCGGCAGGGGAACGTCTGGGTGGCGACCCAGCACGGCGGCCTTAACTGCCTTGACCGGCAGACCAGCCGTGTGACGCGATACCGCGCCCGCCCTGCCGATCCCCGGAGATTGCGTTCAGATGAGGTCCGGGCCGTGTATGAAGACCGGCGGGGCGACCTGTGGGTGGGAACAAAGGTCGGCCTCCAGCGGCTGGACCGGGTGCGGGGAAGCTTCCAGAGCCTGCCGGCGCTGCCGGGCAAGGTGTGGGTATATGTCATATATGAAGACGCCCGGGGCGCGCTCTGGGTCGGCGGCGTAGGAGGCCTGTACGAAATCTCACCCGACCGACGGCAATGCCGGGACCACACGCCTGATGTGCAGCAGGCCTCGTCCGTACGACGGATTGAAGTTCAGACCATCCATGTCTCGCCACGGGATGGACAGATGTGGATTGGCCTGGCCTATCGCGCCCTGCGCTACGACCCGGTGCACCAGTCGTACCGGGAGTATCGCGTGGACACACGACCGGAATATGGCACGCCTTATGTCACGCACTTTGCCGAGGACCGGGAGGGAACGCTGTGGATGGTGACGAAAGGGGCCGGGCTGTGCCGCTTCGATGCCGCGCGGGAAACCTTCACCCACATCACGGAGAGGGACGGGCTGCCGCACAACAACTGCTACGCAATGTTTCCCGACGCGGACGGGACGTTCTGGCTCAGCAGCGATGCCGGCATCGTACACTTCGACCCGGTCAGGATGCGCTTCCGGTCCTACACCGTGGCGGATGGGCTTCAGGGGCCGGAGTTCAACCGCTTTTCGGCCTTCCGCAATGCCCGTGGGGAACTGTTTTTTGGTGGCACGAATGGTCTCAACGTGTTTCATCCGTCCAATCTGGTGAACAACCCGGTCCCGCCGCCGGTGGTGTTGACGGAGGTGCGGGTCAGCGGCGTGGCGCAGCCGGCGTGGGAAGGTATGGCGCTCAGGCTGCCGCATGACCGGAATGCCCTTGACCTTGGTTACGCCGGGCTGGATTTTCACGTCCCGGAAGACAATCGCTACCGGTGTCGGCTGGAAGGCTTCGACCGTGAGTGGCGCGACATGGGAGAGCGCCGGGAGGTGAGTTACACGAATCTCCCGCCGGGGCAGTATCGGTTCTGGGTGATGGCGGCCAATCACGACGGCGTGTGGGGGACTGGAAAGCCATTGCTGACGCTGGAGATACGGCCGCCGTGGTGGCAGACCTGGCCGGCCTACATCGGGTTTGTCACGCTGGGCGGGCTGGCGCTGTACGGCGGCGTGCGCTGGCGGCTGCGGCAGTTGGTGGCGCGTACCCGGTGGCTGGAGGAGAAGGTTGCCGAACGAACGCATGAAGTGACGCGCAAGAACGAGGAACTCGCCGCCCAGCGGCGCGAGATGCTGGAAAGCCTGAGCTATGCCCAGACCATTCAGCAGGCGATGCTGCCTTCGACGGAGACGCTGACAGCGGCGCTGGGCGGGCATTTCGTCCTGTGGAAGCCGAAGGACATCGTATCAGGTGATTTCTACTGGCTGCACGAGCAGGATGGGGAGGTGGTGCTGGTCGTGGCCGACTGTACCGGTCACGGTGTGCCGGGGGCGTTTATGTCCACGATTGGGAACGACCTGCTTGAGAAAATCGTGGCTGACCAGGGCGTACGGCAGCCAGCCGAGATTCTGCACCAGCTTCATCACGGAATTCAGCGCGTGCTCAGGCAGGGCGAACGCCAGACGCTGATGGACGGGATGGATGCCGCCGTCTGCACCCTGCATCGGGAAACGGGGCGGCTGGTCTTTGCCGGGGCGCGCCGACCGCTCTACCTCGTGGCCGACGGCGTACTGACGGAACTCAAAGGTGATCGGGCAACGGTGGGGGGCGGCGGCCGCGAGCGAAGCCCCCGGCGCTTCACCCCGCAGCAGGTGACGCTGACGCCCGGGATGATGCTGTATCTCACCACGGACGGCTTTGCCGACCAGCCGAATGACCGGGGAAAGAAGTATGGGACGCGCCGCCTGCTGGAAGTGCTGGTCAGCGTGTCCGGGCTGCTGCCGGCCGAGCAGTGTGTCCGGCTCGAAGCCGAGCTGGCGGCCCACATGGGGGCTGAAGCCCAACGGGATGACATCACGGTGTTCGGATTCCGTGTGGCGCTTCCATCCCCGTCCCGGAACGGAGAGGCAATCTGAGTGCGCCGCCGTCGGAGACGGCCTGCCCGGCTGTTATGGAGTGCCTGCCGCAGCGCGGCACAGAACGAAGTGGGTGGCGTTGTCCGGGCGGTCGGCAATCTGCGCGGCCACAACCTGTAACCCGTAGTGCCGGGCGGCCTGGCGCGAGGCAATCGCCAGCAGGTTGGGCCGCGCCTGTTGCCGCACCAGCCGCGCTGCGCCGGCGGTGTCATAGACCGTTGTGGCGCGCAGGTGCGGATGCCGGGCCAGAAAGCGGCGGCACTGCCGCAGCGCCTGCCAGTGTGACAGGACGTGGGTTGCCGTGGCCAGCGTGGCGTCCGGCAGCCCCAGCAGGCAGTGTTCGATGGGGAGCCACAGCGTCGTGACCACGACCAGCGGCTGGGTGGCGAGAAGCTGTTGCACTTCAGGAACGGGGCCGGCAATGACGTTTTCCGTCGGCAGGATGCCCAACTCGACCTCCCGTGCGAGCAGGGCGGCACACACCCGGGCAAAGGTCGGGTAGGGCTGTGGAAGCCCGAACCGGGCCGCGGCCATTTCACTGTACGCACCCGGTTCGCCCTGAAACGCCACACGCGGCGCGGAAGCCGGAGGTGGTAGGTTGGTTTCAATCGTCATTGCCTGGCGCTCCTGCCGGCCAATGCTGCTTTCTCACGCAAGCGAGGTGATTTCCGATGGAACTGTACCTGATGCGCCACGCCATTGCCCACGACGTGGGGGCCGATGGCTCGCGCACGGATGCCGAACGGACACTGACGGCGGAAGGCCGTGCCAACACGCGGGCGGCCGCCCAGGCCATGCGCCGGTTGGAACTTGATTTCGACGCCATCTGGACAAGTCCGCTGGCACGCGCGCGCCAGACAGCGGACATCGTGGCGGAAGTCCTCAAAAAGCCACACTGCCTGCGGGAAGTCCCGGAACTCGCTCTGGGCGCTGCGCCGGAGCGGGTCATCCGGGCGCTGCTGCGTCTGGAGCGCGGCAGCAGCGTCCTGCTGGTCGGGCATGAGCCTGACCTGAGCCGGCTGGTGGCCTTTCTGGTCTGGGGAAGCCTCGATGCCGACCGCCTGGACTTCAAAAAAGGCGCTCTGTGCCGCGTGGACGGGCGCTTCGGGCTGGGCGGCGGCAAGGCGACGCTGCGGTGGTTTCTCACGCCAAAGCAACTCCGGCTGCTGGCGGCAACCTGATGGCAAAGGCTTTAGCGTCGGACGCAGCGGACGGCGTGGCCCTGTTGTGCGTCGAGGACTTTCAGGGCCAGCTCGCCCTGCCGACACTCCGGCCGGGCTTCCGGGCAGCGCGGGGCAAAGGCGCAGCCGGGCGGCAGGGCCGTCAGTTTGGGCACGACGCCTTCAATGGTTGGCAGGCGCGCTTCCTGCCGCCCCAGACGCGGCACACTTGCCAGAAGTCCCTGCGTGTACGGGTGTTGCGGACGTGAAAACAGGATTTCGACCGGTGCGGTCTCGACAATGCGCCCGGCGTACATCACGGCGGCCCGGTGGGCCACCTGCGCCACCACGCCCAGGTCGTGCGTGATGAGCAGCACGCCCAGGTTGCGCTCCCGCTGCTGGACGGCGATGAGTTCCAGAATCTGCGCCTGAATCGTCACATCGAGCGCCGTGGTTGGTTCATCGGCGATGAGCAACTGTGGGTTGCAACTGAGCGCCATGGCAATCATGACGCGCTGGCGCATGCCGCCGGACACTTCGTGGGGATACTGGCGGGCGCGCCGTGCCGGATCGGGAATGGCCACTGACGCCAGCGCTTCCACGGCCTGCTGCCAGGCCTGACGGGACGAAAGCCCCTTGTGGCGGCGGAGGGCTTCCGCGATCTGTTCCCCGACGGTAAAGACCGGGTTGAGCGAGGTCATCGGGTCCTGAAAAATCATCGCCATGTGCGAACCGCGCAGCGCGGCAGCTTCGGCCGGCGTACGCAACTCACGTCCGGCAAAGCTGATACGGCCGGCAACGATGCGTCCGGGCGGCGACACCAGACCCATGATCGAAAGTGCCGTCACGGACTTTCCCGAACCCGACTCGCCCACGAGCGCCAGCGTTTCGCCCCGTTCAATGGTCAACGACACGTCATCCACGGCCGGGACGACACCCGCGCGGGTAGGGAAGTGCGTCCGCAGCCCTTCGACGACGAGCAAGGCCATGTGCGGGAAAGCCAACCTGACAGGATGGGATGAAAAGGCGGTCGGGGTGGTACCGCTAACGGGGCTCGAACCCGTACTCTCCGCCGTGAGAGGGCGGCGTGTTAACCGGTTACACCATAGCGGCCCGTAACCGGCGATTGTAACCCAAGGTGTGCCTTACGCCAAGCCGGTTCACGGGTGTCGTCCGCGCTGGCGGAAACGCCCGGCAGGTCAACAATTGACAGCCCGTGGCCGCAACCTTTAGTGTCTGGCATCGCTTGAAAGCGCACATCTTGCGCTTTGCGGCGCGAACGGCCTCCACCGGCGCCCGGTCTGAACCCGCCATGCTTCGTCTCGATAAACTCGAACTCCGTGGTTTCAAAAGCTTCTGCGACGCCACCGAAGTCCTGTTCCATCCCGGCGTCACGGCCATTGTGGGCCCGAACGGCTGCGGCAAAAGCAACATCGTGGATGCCATCACCTGGGTGCTGGGGGAACAGTCGGCCAAAAATCTGCGCGGCGGCAAAATGGAGGATGTCATCTTCAACGGAACCCGGCAGCGGAAGCCGCTGGGCCTGGCGGAAGTCACGCTGACCTTCACCGCCGTGGAGGACCTTGCCGAGGGGCGTCCGCTGGCGGAAGCCGACGATCCGACCGGCGCCCTGCTGGCCGCCAACGAGTCAGTGCAGGAAGACGCCACGGCAACCGATCCCCCGGCGGCTGCGGCCCGGCGGCGTCCCCGGCTGCCACGCCTGCTCGCCGGGGAGAAAATCACCATCGGACGCCGGCTGTACCGGAGCGGCGACAGCGACTACCTGATGAACGGCCGCCTCTGCCGGCTGCGTGACATCCAAGATTTTTTCAGCGGCACGGGCCTGAGCCGGGCGCACTATGCCATCATCGAGCAGGGACGCATCGGACAGGTGCTTTCCGCAAAGCCCCAGGAACGCCGGGCACTCATCGAAGAAGCCGCCGGCATCGGACGTTTCAAAGCCAAACGCCACCAGACCGAACTCAAGCTCGAAGCCACCCGCCAGAACCTGGCCCGGCTCACCGATCTCATCGGCGAAATTGAGCGCTCCATCGCCAATCTCAAGCGTCAGGCGCAGAAATCACGCCGGTTTGTCGCCCTGCGGGAAGAACTCCGGGCGGCCCAGCGGCAATATCTGGCGCTGGCTTACGCGCGCTTGCAGTCCAGCCGGGCATCTCTGGCGGAAACCCAGGCCGCACTGGCGGCTGAGCATGCGCAGTGCCGGTCTGAACTGTCCCGCCTGGCTGCGTCTCTGGCCACGGCACGTGAGGCAACCCGGCAGGCCGAAGATGACCTTGCCGCCGCGCGTTCGGCAGCGTCGGCCGCCGAACGCGAACGCGAACGGCTGCGACACGCCAAGGCCAGTCTGGAAGCCGAGGTGCTGCGTCTCGATGAGCGGGCGGCCGAGTTGGCCACCGCCAGCGAGCAGACGGCTGAACGCCAACGCTGGTTGCAGGGCGCTTTGGCACAGGCGCAGACACAGACGGCGCAACTGGCTGCGGAACTGGCGGCCATCGAGGCCGAACTGTCCCAGGCCAACCGGAAGCATCAGGCGGCCGTCGCCGAGGTACACACTGCCGAAACGGACTATGAACAAGCCCGCCAGCAGCATTTGACGGCCCTGACCCGCGCCGAACGACTCCGGCACCAGGTTGAACAGCTTACCGAGGCAGCCACCCGGCTGGCGCGGCAGCGGCAATCGCTGGAACAGGAACAGCGCCGCGCGGCCGAACGGCAGTCCCAGGCACTGGCCGAATGCGCCGCGGCGGAGGCCGCTTTGCACGATCACGAGCAACGGCTGGCCGCCGTTCAGACCGAATTGACGGCGGCGCAGACAACACTTGCTGAAGTGCAGACCGCCCACCGGGCACTGACCGACCGGCTGGCTGAAGTCCGGCGGGCGCACCAGCGCGCCGAAGACCGCCGGCAGGCACTGGAGGAACTCGACCGGCAGCATGCCCACTACACATCCACGGTGCGGCTGCTCTTTGAGCGGGCCGCGGAGATTCCCGGTTTCCAGCCGCTTGGCACGCTGGCTGACGTTCTCGTGGTGCGGGATGGCTACGAAAGCCTCGTGGAAGATGTGCTGGGCGAAGTTTTGCAGGCAGTCATCGTGCCAACGGTAGCCGCAGCGCGGGCGGCCGCCGACTGGTTGACCGCTGCCCAGGCCGGACGCGCCACCCTGCTCGTGACGGGCATTCATGGCGGCGCCGATGGGGCCGGCGCGGCCGCCACCAGACCGGAATCGCCGCCGACGCATTTCTGGGATGTGCTGGGTGTACCGGAGCACCTTGCGGCCGCCGTACGGCAGTCTTTCCCACATCTGGCCGAAGCCCGGCTGGTACCGTCGCTGGAGGCGGCTCTGGAAGCATCCGCCGATGACCCGGCGCGGCTGTTCATCACTCCGGCCGGCGAGCAGGTTCTGGGTGCGCTGCGGCTGACGGCCGGACGGGGAACGGCCAAGAGCATTCTGCGTGTCAAACGTGAACTGCGCGCCCTGCATGCCGAGGCACGGGCCGCCGCCGAAACCCTGGCAACACTGGAGCAGGAACAGGCGCAACTGGCGACCCGGCAGGCGGCGGCGCGGCAGCAGTGCGACGCCCTGGATGCCGAACTGCGCCAGCTTGAAGCCCACCGGGCCGCCCAGGCCGTGGAGGTTGCCCAGCGCCGCCGGGACGTGGAGCGGGCCAACCAGCACGTCGCTGTCGTGGCCGCCGAGCAGCGCCAGCTCGACGCTGAAGCCGGACAGCTTGCGCCCCGGCGCACCGCCCTGGAAACCGAACTCGCCGCAGCCATTGCCCAGCGGGAAACCGCCGAACAGGCTGTGCTGGCCGGGCAGCAACGCCTGGCGCAGCTTCGTCCGGCGGTTGAGACGGCCGCGCAGGCGTTGGCCGAGTTGCGTACCCAGGCGGCCGGCCGGCTGGAACGTCACCGCGCCGCCGAAGGGGAACTGCGGCGGCTCGAACGGGAATGGCGCGAACTGGAACAACGCCTGGCGCACCTGGCTGTTGAGCGCGCCACACTTCAGACGCGCCTCAGTGACTGTCAGCAGCAGCTTGCCGCGTGCCTGAGCCAGGAAGTGGCAGCGGAAGCGGCCGTTGTCGCAGTCCTGAAGCAGGTAGCGTCTGCCGAAGCCCGTTTGTCCGACAGCCGCCGGGAACTGGAACGTCTCGACGGTGAACAGCAGGCGGCCCAGGCCGTGGAACGTGACCTTCGGGAACGGCTGGCGACGGTTGAAGTCAGTGCCGCCAAAATCGCGGCTGAACTGGAGTATCTCGACCGCCACTGCCAGACCGAGTTGGGCTGTACGCTGGAGGCACTGCCACCGGCCGAGGTCCCGACATCGGACCCGGAGCCACTGGAACGGGAACTGTCAGAACGGATAGCGACACTCAAGGAGTCCATTGCGGCCCTTGGCTCCATCAACATGCTGGCGCTGGAAGAACTGGCTGAAGCCGAAAGCCGCCACGAATTTCTGACGGCGCAGCGGGCGGATGTTCTGGATTCGATAGCGGCAACGGAAGAGACGCTCAGGGAAATCCGCCAGCGCACGAAGCATCGCTTCCGCGAGGCTTTTGACCGCATCAATGCCTATTTCGGGGAAATTTTCCAGGAACTGTTCGGAGGCGGCCGGGGCGAAATGCTGCTCATCGAGCCGGATGACCCGCTGGAGTCCGGTATCGAGGTTGTCGCCCAGCCGCCGGGCAAGCGGTTGCAGTCGGTGCTGCTACTTTCCGGGGGCGAAAAGGCCATGGCGGCCATGGCGCTGATACTGGCCATTTTCCGCTACCGGCCGAGTCCGTTCTGTGTGCTGGATGAAGTGGATGCACCGCTTGACGAAGCCAACATTGACCGCTTCACCGAAAAGGTACGGGCGATGAGTCGGCACACGCAGTTTCTCGTGGCCACGCACAACAAGCGCACCATGGAAGCCGCCGACTCGATTTATGGCGTGACCATGCCGGAGCCGGGCGTCTCCAAACTGCTCTCCGTACGCTTCGATGACAAGCCTTCCGTGACGCCAACGGCTTCTGCTTCAGAGGTTGCATCGTCGGACGCCGACGTTGTTTCCAGCACGCTGGGCGTCATCGGCTGAGGTTGGTCAGCGGACGCTGGAACCGGCTCCGGGTCAAGTGGGGGAGGGACTTCACCGTACCCGTTGACATGCGTTGCGTGCGGCGCTGTGGCAAATGTCGCCGCCACTAGTGGCGACAAGGGCTGATCTTCAGACGTTGCACCGGCATCGGGCAGGGGTGTTGCCGATAGGGATGTGGTGTGGGCGGCCGCAGCGCGGGCCTGGATTTCACGCAGTCCGCTGGTGACAAAGGCCGTGGCCATTTTGTCCATCCGGTCGGTGACGACCCGTGAAATCCACTGTTCGCCAACGATGCCGGCTAGCGGATGGATGTCCCGCGCGCGCGGCCGCCAGACGCGCATGTGCAGGCGCACATCGGCATCCGTAGCGCCATTGGGGTTGGGGCGCACGTGAACGTCGCACTGGAAGAAGTCGGGTGAATCTTCGGCGGCCGAGTAGGCAATCTCGCCGGTTTCCGCCCGGATGCGCCGGTACATAACGAACTCCCACGTGATGGGCGCCACGATGGGCACCCGGACGCAGAAGCGCCAGCGGGTGACATCATCACTGTCGGCCACTGGGGTGATGTGCTCGATGATCGGCATGTGGCGGGCGAAACTGCGTGGGTCGGCGAAGAATTCACACAGTTCCCCGATAGAGGCCGGCACCTCGAAGATACGCCGTAAAGTGGCGCGAATAACAAACATAGTGACGTGCATCCGTGGTCGCCGCCAGTGTGCAACGCGCCAGCGAAGGGCGCGGACGGCGACTGGCAGAAGATACGGAACTACTTGCGGTAGAACGTTCGCGCTCAGCCGCCGCCCGAAGCGCAGAAAGCCGAAGCACAGCGGAGGCCAGCGCGAAGGGCGGTTGGTTGCAGCGCAGGTTGGGCCGCCCCCTATTATGTAGCATCGTAGGCTCTCAAGAAGTCTTCTCTGGGTATGCTGGATTGAGTGAGAATTGTCCGCAACGTTGACCCCTTGATCTTACGATGATTAGGGATTGTCAAAGGCGTTCGCGTCCCGTCCGGGTTTTCGCGCGCCATCGCGATGTGGTTGCCTTCTCGGAGTAGGCGAAAGCCCAGGATTTCCAGCGCCTTGATGACTCGCTCAACAGGCGCATCAACTGGGAACCTGGGCATCAGACCCCTACGCTTGTCTCTGCAATAAACGCTTCCAGGATGGCTTCTTCACCTTCAATAACATCCGGCCCGAATGTCTGAATATGGAAGCTGATCGCCGATTTCACATCGGCAAGTGCTTCTTCATAGGTATCTCCCTGACCAACCACCACACCTTTTAGACCAAGGGGGTAGGCAACATAGCCGTCGGAGTGCTTTTCCACGATGATTTTGAATGCTTTTGTCACGGCCCTGACTCCTGAAAACGCCAAGATATAAACACAGTATCACCGACTGTTCCCGCCTGCACTGCCTGCGTGGCGACCCAACCTGCCCTTCTTTTTCACAATCGTTCGCAGCAGCAAACTTTTCAAGCCCACTTCTTCGTCGAACATGGTCTTGATTTCGACGACCGAGACCGGCAGACCACCAAAGTCGAAGCCTTCGACCTTGACGGCATCCTTTTCGGTCGTCACCAGCCGCTGTGCGCCAGCAGCTTTGGCATCGGCGACAAGGGCGGCGATGTCGGCGGCCGTGTAGCGGTGATGGTCGGGAAATTGCTTTTTGAAAACGAGATTGGCCCCCAGGTTGGCCAGGTCGTCTTCAAAGATGGTCGGATTGCCCAGCGCCGAAAACATGCCCAGCGGCGTCCCGATGAGGCTGCGCTGCGCCTGCGCCCGGCGCGTTCCCAGTTCGTGGACGCCCACAATGTCGTGGTAGGCAAAAAACACCGGAGCCGTGACTTCACATGCCGCCAGCACGCTCAACAGGTGTTCCTGGTCAAAGGTGCGGTCTGTCCGTGTGACCACGATGGCATCGGCTCGTCGAAGGGCATAGAGCGGCTCACGCAGGCGGCCGAACGGGAGCAGGTCCCCGTTGCCGAAGGGGTCAGTGGCGTCCAGGACGAGGATGTTGAGGTCGCGCGCAAGCTGAAGGTGCTGAAAACCGTCGTCGAGAACAAACACATCACAACCGTAGGTCGTTTCGGCAAAGCGGCCATTGGCGTAGCGGTCAGCGCCAACGATGATTTTGACATCGGGCAACCGGCGCGCCAGCATCAGCGGCTCATCGCCGGCCAGCGACCAGTCCGGCAGAGGCTGTCCATCGTTGAGCACCACCCGCGCCCGGGCCGTCGCCGTACGCCCGTAGCCGCGTGTCAGGATGACGGTTTCATGGCTTTCGTCGGTGAGATAACGGGCAATGTATTCGACCAGCGGTGTTTTGCCCGTTCCGCCAACCGTGAGGTTGCCGACGGCAATGACCGGTTTGCTGAGCTGCCGGGGTTTGAGATAGGCCGTCTCGTAGAGCGCCATGCGCAGCCGCACGCCCAGTTCATAGACTTTGGCCGGGACGTACAGCGCCGCCCGCGCAGCAGGAGACAGGGTTTCAGCGGAAATGGCCGCCAGCGGCCAGGGCATGAAACTGCGCACCGAACCTTTGCTGGAACCTTTGCTGGAAGTGCCGAGGGCGGGACTCGAACCCGCACGCCCCTTGCGGAGCAACGGATTTTAAGTCCGTTGCGTCTACCATTCCGCCACCCCGGCCCGTTTTCACTCCCGCGCGTCACGCTTCAGGAAGTGTCTCGACGTACCACTCGCGCACGACTTGTGTCGCCGAGAGGTATTCATGCCAACCGCGCTGGTCACGGTCAATGAGAACCCACAGAAAACCCGCGCCGAGCGGCAGCAGGGAGAGCCCGCAGCCAAGGGTACGGAGCAACGCCTGAACGGGGTTGAGGTCGTGGTCTTCGTAGATACTCACCACGCGCAGGCCCATGTACATCATGCCGAAAGTCTGCCCGGCGACCGTCACGGTGCCGAACAGGTACATGCCCGCCAGAAGCGCCGCCGCGCAGGCGACAATCACGGCCACGCCCGGATGAATCAGGGGCGTTCCGGTCAGGACGACCACGAACAGCAGCGGCAGGCACGAGAGCGCCACGACAGCGCTATCTACGACGCCGGCCAGAACCCGTTCGCGCACGAGCGGACGGATGCGCCGCAGGTGTCGTTTCGGAGCGGCCGCCGTCGTCGGCAGTGGCGTCGGCTCCGGGGCCGCAGCGGGTGGGGCCGGAGGTTTCGTTTCGGTGGCCGGAGGTTCGGTGAGCAGGTCGAAATCGCCCAGTGCGGCATCGAGTTCGCTGGCGATTTCGCTGATGTCCAGGTAAGGCGCTTCAGCCACCGGCGCGGCTGTGGTCACGGCCGTGGCTGTGACCGTCAGAACTTCGGGCGTCAGGCTGCTTGCCCGCCGGGGCGGAAAGCTGACAGGGGGGCGCGGTGATTCGGCTGCCCGGCGGACGCGCCGCAGTGCGCCCCGCACGAGAGGATTCTCAATGGTTTCCAGGTCATCCAGCGGTAGGTTGTCCGCTGGTGTCTCTTCGTCCGGCCGTGGCGCTGCCGTGGTGACTTCCGAAGCCTGGTCGGATGCAGGGGGCGCGTCCGGTTCTGTTGGCTGCCTGGCGCTGCCACGCTGGTCACGGCGGGCGGCTTCGAGTTCGGATTCCATCATCCGCCGCGCCTTGACCTGCCGCACCCGGGCGCTCAACTCGGCGCGCCAGGCCGGAACCGTGCCGGCCGGCTGCACTTCGCGCGGGAAGGGCCCGCCAGCGCCCGGCACTTCGGTACTCGTCGGTGGCAGGTTGCTTTCCATACGTGCCAGAGAAGCAGGTTTACGAACTGAAACGATGTGACCACAGCGCCGGCACACCCGTTCCGTGTCGGCCTGGATGTACCCGCAAACAGAGCAAATCATGACGCTTTCGCATTTGTGGAAAACGCGCCCCGGCACCGTTGCGAAGACCCATCGGTGCGGGCAGCCGGTGAATCCCTGGTCGAACGATGCCTTGACTCTGAAGCCGTGACCGTAGCAGAGCCACAGGGGGTTGTCAAAGCGAAAGCAAAACTTTAGCCCAAAACGTAGAAGTGCTTGAAGGACAGATGTTTCACAAGGCGGTGTGGACAGCCCTGCGGCCCCCGGCCGGAACCTTTTGACTGGCAGGCGCTGCCCGGTATGGCGTAAGGTTGGATGTTCATCCAGTGTGATGGAACATACGTACTGCTCACCCCAGGCCAAGTCGAGGAAGAAGTGATGTCCGCACCCACCCCTTTGCCAACCAGCTCCAACCTGCGCTTGTCCGCCCGGTTTGCCGACGTCGGGTTTTCCGAAATCGTGCGCATTCGGAATCGCGTCCTGGAACTCAAGGCGGCCGGTGAAACCATCCATCAGTTCGAGGGCGGCGAGCCATTCTTTGAGACCCCGGAACCCATCAAGGAAGCCATGCGCCGTGCCCTGGCCGAGAACAAGACGCGCTATGCGCCGTCAAGTGGCATTCCGCCGCTCATCGAAGCCATTGTGGACAAGGTACGGACAAAAAATGGCATTCCGGCCGAGCCGGCGCACGTGGTCGTCGGTGTGGGCGGAATGCAGGGGTTGTATGGCGCGTTCAATGCCCTGCTCGATCCGGGCGATGAAGTTCTGCTGCCGTCGCCCTACTGGACGCCCACACGCGATCTCATCCACATGACCGGCGGGCGGGCCGTGTGTGTCGAAACGGCCCGGATGCTGGCCGAAGGCGTCGGGACGGTGCTGGGGGCGCGGTTGACGCCACGCACCCGCGCGATTCTGGTCAACTCGCCCAACAATCCCACCGGGCAGGTGTTGACCCGCGCCGACCTGGAGGCAATAGCGACGTTTGCCCAGCGGCACGATCTCGTGGTGGTATCGGACGAAGCCTACGAGGACCTGGTCTATGACGGCGAACACATCTCCATCGCCAGCCTGCCGGGGATGTATGCACGGACGATTTCGGTCTATACCCTGTCGAAGTCCTACGGGATGACGGGCTGGCGGCTGGGTTATGCCGTCGCGCCGGAGCCATTCATTACTGGCATCAAGACTTCGGTGCTCTACTCGACCAACGGGGTCAGCACGCCGACGCAGTGGGCGGCCCTGGCGGCCCTGCGCGACATCCCGGAGAGCTTTTTTGAGGAATGCCGGGCGGCTTACCGGCAGCGGCGCGACCGGCTCATGGCCGGGTTGGACGAACTCGGACTGCCGGTGACGCCCGTGCCCGACGGAGCGTTTTACGTGTTTCCCGACGTGTCGGCGCTGGGGGGCACGAGCGCCGAAATTGCCATGCGGCTGCTGGATGAAGCGCGGGTGGCAACCGTGCCGGGGACGGCCTTTGGCTGCGCCGGCGAAGGGCACCTGCGTTTGAGCTATTCGCTGTCACTGGAAGCCATCGGGCGCGGGCTGGCGGCCTTGGGAGCGTATCTCCGCCGGCGCCCAGCCTAGCGCCGTTGTCTGGCCCGCACGCGGGCACGCCACTTGTGTATGCCGACTTCACCGAACGCCCGTCACCGCCTGTTTCTGGTTGATGCCATGGCGCACATTTATCGCGCCTACTATGCCGTACGGGGTCTGGCGACGAAGTCCGGCCAGCCGACCAACGCCGTTTTTGGCTTTACCTCGATTGTGCGCAAGCTGCAAAAGACCTACGCGCCGGAGTACCTTGTGGTGGCGATGGATTCGGCCGCGCCTTCGTTTCGCAAGGCGTGGTTTGAGGATTACAAGGCCAACCGGGCCGAGATGCCGGCGGATTTGCAGGAGCAGATTCCGGTCATCGAAAAGGTCTGTGATGCGCTGCGGATTCCGCGTGTCAAGGTGGATGGCTACGAGGCCGATGATCTGATCGGGACGCTGGCACGGCTGGCCGTGGAACAGGGGCTGGAAGCGGTCATTGTCAGCAATGACAAGGACATGACGCAGCTTGTCCGCGACGGCGTCAGCATTCTGCGGGTGGATAACAAGTCGGGTGAGTTCGTTTTTTGCGACCGGGCCGGCGTCGAGGCCTGGATTGGTGTTCCGCCGGAGCAGGTGGTGGATGTGCTGGCGCTCTGGGGGGACAGCTCCGACAACATCCCCGGCGCGCCCGGCATTGGTGAAAAAGGGGCGGTACAGATCATCCGCCAGTTTGGCTCACTGGATGAAGCTCTGGCGCGTCATGCGGAGGTGTCGCGCAAGACGTACCGGGAAGCCCTGCGCGATCACCAGGCGACCATTGCGCTGGCGAAACGGCTGGTGACGATTTGCCAGGAAGCCCCTGTGACGCTGGACCTGGAGGCGTTTCGCAGTCAGCCGCCGGACGCCGCCGCCTGCCATGAGCTTTTTTCGGCGCTGGAGTTCAAGGCGCTGACGACCGAATTTGCCAAACTGCTGGCGGCAGCGGAGCAGGTTCCGGCCGCGACGCCGACCGCTGCCGTGACGACCAGCTACCACGGGTTGACCACGGCCGAGGCCCTGCGCCGCGCCTTTGACAGCGTCTATGCGCGGGACAGCTTTGCGTTTCACTTTGAGGACGACGCCGGCGTGATGACGTGCGGCAGCCTGTCGTTTGGCCCGGGGCATGCCCTGCGCTTTGAACGCGCCGCGCTGGATGCCGGGGCGCGGGACGGCCTGCTGGAAATCCTGGCCAATGGGCTGGTCAACAAGGCCTGCCATGACGCCAAGCGTGCGCTGTATCTCATCAACTGTCCGCCGCACAGCGGCGTACCGGCGACGGGGGCGCTGGCTTCCGGGCATGACTTCCGGTTTGAGAGTCTGCGTGACGACGTACATCTGGCGGGGTATCTGCTTGATCCTGGCATCAAGGCCGAGCGGTTGACGCTGACCGGGTTGGCTGAAACGTATCTGGGGCTGGAGGCGGGGGCCGTGCAGGCTCTTGACCCGGCGGATGTGGTCAGCCGGTTGCAGGCGGTGTTGCGCCCGAAGTTGGAAAGCGAGGGGCTGCTGACAGTGTACGAGACGATGGAACTGCCGCTGACGCCGGTGCTCTACGATGTCGAATGTGCCGGTGTCAGGATCGATCCCGCCCCGTTGGTTGAGCTTGAAGCCGAGCTGCGCCGGGAACTGGAGCGGTTGACGACCGAAATTTATGAACTGGCCGGGGAGCCGTTCAACATCAACTCACCGCAGCAGGTGGCCGACATTTTTGAGAAGCTCAACTACGAGACTTCAAAAAAGACAGCCACGGGCCGGATTTCGACCAGCGCCGATGTGCTGGAGGAACTGGCGGAGAGGTATGACCTGCCCCGGTTGATTCTCGAATATCGGGAGCATGAGAAGCTGCTGAACACGTATGTGACAGTCCTGCCGCGTCTGGTGCATCCGGCCACGGGACGTTTGCACACGACCTTCACCCAGACGGTGACGGCGACGGGGCGGTTGTCATCAGTACGTCCGAACCTGCAGAACATTCCGATTCGGACGGAAATAGGACGGCGTACGCGCCGGGCGTTTGTGGCGGAGGAAGGCTGTCGGCTGATTTCGGCGGACTATTCGCAGATTGAGCTGCGTTTGCTGGCGCACATCACGGAGGATGCCCGGATGACGGCCGCCTTTCAGGCCGGGGAGGACATCCACGAGCGGACGGCGCGGGATGTGTTTGGGGCGCAGACGCCGGAGGAACTTCAGGCGACGCGGCGGCTGGCGAAGGCGACGAATTTTGGGATTGCCTACGGGGTTGGGGCGTATGGTCTGGCGCGCAATGTGGGCATCGGGCGCAAGGAGGCCAAAAAGGCAATAGATGCATATTTTGCGGCATATCCCGGCATCCGGCGCTACATGGAGGAGACGCCGGAGAACGCGCGGCGGACGGGTGTGGTACGGACGCTGTATGGGCGTTTGCGGCGGATGCCGGACCTGAACAGTCGGAATTTCACGGTGCGGTCACGGGCGGAGCGGGAGGCGATCAATGCGCCGATTCAGGGGACGGCGGCGGATTTGATGAAGCTGGCGATGATTGAGGTCGCGCGGCGGCTGCCGGCGGCTTTTCCGCGGGCGCGGCTGGTGTTGCAGGTGCATGACGAGTTGTTGCTGGAGGCGCCGGCGGATGACGCGCCGGGGGTGGCGGCGTTGGTCAGGTCGGTGATGGAGGGCGTGGCGACGCTGCGCGTGCCGTTGGTGGTCGAGGCGCGCATCGGGACAAACTGGCTGGAAGCGAAGTGAAACCTCGTACGGCCTGTCGCCGGGAGAAGTCTGATGCCTATACCTGACTACCAGACGTTAATGCTGCCGCTTCTGCGGTGCTTCGCTGATGGAAAAGAACATTCGGTTCAGGATGTGGTGAACACTTTGGCCAGAGAATTTTCCCTGACCGAAGAGGAGCTAAGAGAGCTTCTGCCAAGTGGCAAGCAGCCTGTCTTTTATTCCCGTGCAGGATGGGCAAAGACCTACCTGGTAAAGGCAAGGCTCATTGATAAAGTACGCCGCTCACATTATGTGATTACCAGAAGGGGAAGAGAAGTTTTGAATGAAAATCCTTCGGAAATCAAAAACGAATTTCTCGCCCAATTCCCTGAGTTCACTGAGTTCAGAAGATGCGAAGTACAAAAAGAGACGCAAAGTAAAAAGGGAATCTGCAAGGAGGAAAAAACTCCAGAGGAGGTACTGGAAGAAGCTTACGCAGAGCTGAGGGACAGTCTGGCGCAGGAGTTGCTCGACATTGTCAAGCAAAGCACCCCCGCCTTTTTTGAAAGACTGGTTGTTGAGCTTTTGGTCAGAATGGGATATGGAGGATCGCGCCGCGAGGCGGCGAGGGCGGTCGGCCAGGTCGGGGATGAAGGGATAGATGGCATTATTGATCAGGACAGATTGGGACTCGACACCATTTATATCCAGGCAAAGAAGTGGGATCAGTGTGTAGGAAGGCCGGAGATACAGAGATTTGTTGGCGCACTTGCCGGAAAACGGGCCAAAAAAGGTGTTTTTATCACGACTTCTTCGTTCTCCCAGGAAGCTGTAAGATACGTATCAACCATTGAAGCCAGGATTGTGCTTATTGACGGGAAACGCCTGGCAGAACTCATGATTGACTACGATGTAGGCGTTACTCCTGTGACAACCTACCAGCTCAAGCGGGTTGATTCCGACTATTTCAACAACGGATAAGCCGCAAATGGCTTTCCCGCATACGCTTTCCGAAACTTTTTACAGTGCATCAAGGCTGACTTGAGCCAGGTCTGCCTGAGCCGGGCCTGGCAGCAGGTACTCGGCCCGGCAGCAGGCAGGCTGGTCTGCGGCCTGAAACCATCTTCTGCCGCAAAGTAAGCCGTTGACGCCGGAAGTTCCCCGATTCCCCGTTCTTCATTCGGAAAAGGGCATCGGCAGGTTGTGTCTGCCGGTTGTGACTTTTCGCCCCGCCGTGCCGTCATACCGGGTGATGGCTGTTCCAGGCAGACAGCCTCACCACCCTGAAGAAAGGACGGCTGCGGTCTATGCCCTCCAACCCAGACCCCTTTGAAGCTGAACTGGCGGCCGCGCTGCGCCGAGTTGGGCCGCCCGCGCCGCCATACCTTACGCCAGTTATCCGTAAAGCACGCCGCCGCGTGGCCGCCCGCGACATCCTGAGCTGGATGCTCGGCCGCCTGTGGCTGGCTCTGGCGCGTTTTCTCGCCCCGCTCTTCATCTGGGTCCACCAACAGACCCTGCAACCCTACCCGACCGAGACCCAAAGGAGGACTCCATGGAAACCCTGAACCAAACCCTGGCCTGGATGAGCGCCCCGCTCATTGCCCTCTACCAACGCTTTGCCAGCCTCATTCCCAATATCCTTGGTGCCCTGCTTCTGCTGGCCTTCGGCTACCTGTTCGGCAAGGTGGCCGGCTCCGTGGCCCGGCGGCTGCTCGAACGCCTCGGCGTGGATCGCCTGTCCGAAAAATCCGGCCTGACGTCCTTTGCCCAGCAGTGGGGCATGACCCGCCCGCTTTCCTCCGTCCTGGGCACCTTTGTCTTTGCCTTTGTGATGCTGGCCTTCACCATCTCGGCTGCCGATGCCCTGGGCCTGACCGCTGCCGGGGTCGCGATTACTTCCGTCATGCTGTTTCTGCCCAAGTTTCTGGCGGCCGTGATCGTACTCGTCGTGGGGCTGATGGTGGCCGGCTGGCTGGCTGAACTCGTCCGCCGGGTGGCTGACGGTGCTGGCATCGAGTACGCCCAAACCCTGTCCCGCATCACCATGGGCGTCCTGACGGCGCTGGTGGTGCTGCTCTCTGTCGAGCAGCTCGACATCCGTACGGTGCTGCTCCAGGAAGTCATCGGCATTGCCCTCATTGCCATCGGCGCGGCGCTGGCGCTGTCCCTTGGGCTGGGCACGCGCACTCTGGCCGGTGAAATTGTGTCCGGTGTGTATATGCGCGACCTTCTGCAGGAAGGCGACCGCATCGAGTGGCAGGGCATCAAGGCGACCGTTCACGAAGTCGGCACCATCAAGACCAGCGTCAAGCTCGACGACGGACGGCTGTTGACCGTCGCCAACTCCCGCCTGATAGCCGATGAAGTCGCTATCGCCCGGCGTTGACGGAAAGCCGTTGACCGGGAAGTTTGAAGGCAACCTCTGGGGGGTTGATCATGACCGGTGAGGATGATGCCACCCTCGTTTCCCGCGCACAGCAGGAACTACCCTATCGCACCGGTGCCTTCGAGACACTGATGCGCCGGCACGGACCCAATATCCAGGCCCTGTGCCGGCGCTTCACCCGCCAGACCGAAGAAGCTGAAGACCTCACCCAGGAAGTCATGCTCAAGGTGTTTTTTGAACTGCCACGCTTTCGTGGCGAAGCGGCTTTCCAGACCTGGCTGTGGCGCGTCACGGCCAACCATTGCCTGGATTATCAGCGCCGCCAGAAAACCCACCGGCTGGAAACCCTGGAGAGTGAAGAAACCGCCCACCTGCCCGATGACAAACAACGCCAGCTCCAGCAGACCGAAGCCCGCCTTGACGCCGAACGCCTGCTGGCCTGCCTCACGCCAGAAGACCGGCTCATCGTCCTGCTGCGCCTGAGCGTGGGGCTGGAGTTTTCCGAAATTGCCGCGAGCCTTGACTTGGGACTGTCCGCAGCCAAAATGCGCTACACCCGGGCGCTGGACAAACTGCGCGCCATCGCCCAGCCTGGCACCCAGCCCAGTCGCCCGGATTGAGCGCCACCAAAAGCCACAACGAAACCAGGTACGGCGGAAAACGGGCGGCTTCCTGCGCCAGCAACAGCAGGTCAATTTTCGCTGCCAGAACCCGTTGCAGGTCAGCTTCAGTATGTCTGAATGTCTGATGGCGGTTTGGTCCACCAAAATCGGTGTTCTCTAATCGTTATGCGTGATTCGCCACAGTAGAATCAGAAACAGACGCCTCCCGGCATGCGCTTTCATCCGACGCCGCCCCGCTGTGCTTTGCGGCGCGGCTGAAGTGCGAGTCGTCGGGTGCGACGCAACAATCGTGGAGATGAGAAGATGCAAAAGCAGTGGATCGTATCAAACCCAAAGGTGATGATGGGGAAACCTGTCATTGCTGGGACACGCATTACCGTTGAACTCATCCTGGAGAAACTCGCAGCGGGCGAAACAATAGAGCAGGTTCTTGAGGCACATCCCCACCTGACCCGCGAAGCCATCCTGTCCGCATTGGCATTTGCCAGAGACGCCCTGCGTGCCGATGTTGTTTACCCCCTGGCTTGAGACACTTTCATGAAGTTTTTGGCTGACGAAAGTGTTGACCGCCCCATTGTGGAACGTCTGCGCCAGGAGGGGCATCAGGTTTTATACATTGCTGAATTGAAGCCAGGGATACCTGATGATGCTGTCTTGAACCTGGCGAATCAGGAGACGGCATTGTTGCTGACTACAGACAAGGATTTCGGCGAGCTGGTATTTCGTCAGCGCCTCCACATGCATGGAGTGATACTGATTCGTCTGGCAGGCGTGACACCCGTTCGCAAAGCGGAGTTGGTGGCTTTGGCTGTCAGGGAGCACCTGAGTGAACTTCCACGTTCCTTTGCGGTCATCATGCCAGGGATATTTCGTGTTCGCCGTGTCAGCGAGTAGATTTTGACAGAGAGTTGCGTCTGGCAGGCGCTTACATCTGCGCGCCGTTGCCCAGTCCGGTCGCCCGGATTGAGCGCCACCCGAGGACACAATCGAACCAATACGGACGTGACATGTGCGCCTGCCGGTTACGGAGCGGGGGGCGGCCCAGCTTCCGGCGTCGCTGCGCCCCTGGACTCCTGCCCGCCAATGACAGCCCGCGCGTAGGGCGCGATGGGCACCAGATCGGCCCGCCGCCGGGCCGCTTCCAGCCACTGCCGTTGCTCCCGCTCGGCCCGTTCCCGTGACAGAATCTCCGTAATCAGCGCCCGCTGTTCGTCGTTGGGTGTTTCCGGGGTCACAGTGCCGGAAGCCGCCAGCGCTGGGCGCACCCGCGTTGCGTAATACTCCAGCACGTCGTCATCCGTCACCAGCACGAAAGTCTGAAACCGGAAGCTGATGTATTTTTCCACCTGCAACCGCTCGCGGATGAGCCGCTCGAAGGTTTCCGCATCCAGCCCCACGGATTCCAACCGCTCCCGGAAGGCGGCTTCGGAGGGAAAACGTTTGATAAGGCGCTGTTTGGCCGCCGCCACTTCTTCGGCGGTCAGGTTGGCCAGCGGAAAGCGGGCGGCTTCCTGCGCCAGCAACAGCAGGTCAATCTTCGCCGTCAGAACCCGTTGCAGGTCAGCTTCCGAAATCGAGACCAGGTTGACATCGGGATCAAAGGCCAGAAACCACACCAGATCGCTCTGGGTGATGATGTCCCCGTTGACCGTGGCTACCATGCGGTCAGCAAGGAACTCCCGGCCATTACTGCCCGGCGACTGGGCATAACCCACTGCCCCGCCAGCCGCAAACCAGAGGGCTACAAACCAGAGGGACACCAGCCAGAGCCATCCGGCCCGGCCACCCAGCCGCCCGGCCTGCCACCAGCGTCGCCACCAAATGCCGGTACGCCCCTGTCTGTGTCTGCCCATGCTCACGGTGATTCAGCCGTTTCCACCGGTGTTTCGCTGATGTCGGCTCCAATCTCGCGGAGTTTGCCGATCAGGTTGGCATAACCCCGCTGCACGAACTCGGTTCCATAAATCCGGCTCTCTCCGCTGGCAATGAGCGCCGCCATGACGTAGGCAAAGCCCGCCCGCAGGTCCGGGATGTGCAGTGTCCCGCCTCGCAGTAGCGTCGGCCCCGAAATCAGCGCACTGTGCAGGTAGTTCTTGTTGGTGAAGCGGCATTCCCGGCTGCCCAGACAGTCGTTCGTCAGTTGGATGTGCGCGCCCATCGAAACCAGGGCCTCGACGTAGCCAAAACGGCTTTCATAGACCGTCTCGTGAACGACCGAAATACCTTCCGCCTGGGTCAGCAGGACGACGAACGGCGGCTGCCAGTCCGTCATAAAGCCGGGATGCACGTCGGTTTCCAGATTGACTGGACGCAACCGGTCCTGGCGGTAAAACCGGATGCCATCCGGGTAAATGTCAAACTCGCCGCCGACTTTGCGCAGCCAGTCCAAGAACGTCACCATGTCGCGCTGGATGGCCCCTTTGACCAGCACTTCACCGCCCGTCGCCACGGCGCAGGCGGCAAAGGAGGCCGCTTCGATGCGGTCATCCATGACTTCGTATTCGACGGCCCGAAAACGGGTCGTGCCTTCGACAATCCACGTCCGGTTGACATCCTGATAGACCACCGCGCCCATGGCCTGAAGCATCCCGGCCAGATTGAGAATTTCCGGTTCGATGGCGGCGTTCCGAATGACCGTCCGCCCACGCGCGCCGACGGCCGCCATCAGCAGGTTCTCCGTTGCCCCGACGCTGGGGTATTCGAGGGTGATGATGTTGCCGTGGAGCCGGTCGGCCTGAAACCGGTAGGCCGTCCGGGAGGCTTCTTCAACCTGAACTCCCAACTGCCGCAGGCCGGCGATGTGGTAGTTGATCGGGCGCGGCCCAATCGAGCAGCCCCCGATGGTGGTCAGTTCAGCTTTGCCGAGCCGGTGCAGCAACGGCGACACAAACAGAATCGGCGTACGGGTCGAGCCGCTGTATTTGAGGGGAATGACGGCGTTGTTGATGTTGCGGGCGTCAATCTCAACCGTCGTTTCGTCCCGCCACCGGTAGCGCGCGCCGAGTTCTTCGCACAGTTTGAGGGTGATTTCGACATCCGTAATGCGCGGCACGTTGTGCAGTGTCGTCGTGCCGTCGGCGATGAGCGCCGCCACGATCATTTTCAGGGCAGCATTTTTGGCGCCTGAAACCCGTAGCGTGCCCTGCAACGGGCGTCCCCCGACGATGTCGTAGCGAGTTGGCATGTGAGTGTGGCCCCCGGTTCACAAGATTCCCAGGCAGTGGGCGCGGAACTCCGCCGCCGATGGTGGCGTAAATCAGCCCGCCAGCGCAACGTTGTAGGGGCGACCGCTGGTCGCCCCTACAACCGGCGATTGCCCCGGCCGTGTGGCATACGTCGTGCTTGTCGGACATCCCCGCCTGGCGGATAATGGAAGAAGGATCCGGGACTGGGCCAGGCGCTTGTGGGAAGTCAGTTCAGAAAGACACCAGCCAAGCGTCGGGTCGTGGGACGAAACCGCCGGGCTGCACAACCAAGGAGGTGTGACCATGGTCAAGACGCAAATCAGTGGCATCATGACCTACCAGGATGCTGTGCTGGCACTCGATGCCGGCGCTGATGCCCTTGGTTTCGACCTCAATCCACGCAGCGAATACCACATTGCCCCGGCGGCCGTCCGCGAGATTGCCGACCGTCTGCCCCCGTTCGTGCCGGTGGTCGGCATTTTTCACAACGAGTTCAACTTCGAGGCCCTGCACTCCATGGTGGAGGCGGCCAAGGTTTCAGTCGTGCAGCTTGACGGCAACGAGAGCGCCGATTACTGCCGCCAGTTCAGCGCCTGGCGCCTCGTCAAAAAGCTGCGCGTCGGCGATGATTTCGATGTGATGCGGGTGAAAACCTATCCGGTTTCGGCGATCCTCCTGGAGGGTGACTCGCCGGATGGGCAGGGGGGACGCCTGTTCGACTGGCGCTTTGCTGCCGCCGCCAAGCAGTATGTCCGGGTGATTCTCTCCGGCGGACTGACGAGCGAAAATGTCGCCACGGCGATTCGGACCGTCAAACCCTACGCCGTCAATGTGCGCGAAGGGGTTGAATCCGCGCCGGGCCGTAAGGACCGCATCAAGCTGCAAACGTTCATGCTTGAAGTCGAACGCGGCCGGCAGGAAGCCGCCCGTTCAACCACGGGACGCCTGCCACGCCTCGAATTTTGAGTTTTGCTTTTGGGGCTTGCACCGGCAACTTGACAGCTTTGGTAAGGCAAGGTACAACTTCGTGCTGCTTTCCCGGAAAGCAGTGAGTTTGACAATGCGGATGTGGCGGAATTGGCAGACGCGCATGGCTCAGGACCATGTGGGCTTCGGCCCTTGAAGGTTCAAGTCCTTTCATCCGCACCACTTTGGCACCCGTAGCTCAGTTGGATAGAGCGTCTGACTACGAATCAGAAGGTCATAGGTTCGAATCCTGTCGGGTGCACCACACTCCGGTGAAAAACATTGAGGCAGCCTGCAATGACGGGCTGCCTCGGCGTTTTTTTGAGTCCCGGATGCAGGGCGCACCCGAAGGTTAATCGGCGGCTGCGGCCTGTGGCGCTGTGGATGCACTTCTGCTTTTCCATTCGAGCAGCGCCCGCCGCATGGCTTCGCGCGAGATGCCGTGGGTGACCCGCATCCCGAAGCGCCGTTCGAGGAATTCCTCGAAGCTGACCCACTCGCCGTCAATCCGCACCTTCTTGGACCAGGCGCAAATCGTGATGAGGGCTTCCGGGTTGGCCAGATTGTCTGAACCGCCCTCGGCCAGAACAAGAGATTCAAGTGTCTGCCGTGCTGCCAGCCGGATTTCCATCTGGTCAATCACAATGCCAGCGAGGTCTTCGAGAATGGCCAGCTCTTCCGGCTTGAGCGCCGGACGTGGCTCCCGGTCAATGACACAGACGGTCCCCAGCCGGTATCTATCGTGAGTAATGAGCGGCGCGGCGGCATAGAAGCGCAGCCCAAACTCGCCCACCACGAGGGGATTTTCCCGTGTCCGGGGGTCTTGCAGGGCATCTGTAACCAGGTAGGTCTGATCCTGGCAAACCACGGAGGCGCACAACCCGGGGGCGCAGGGAATTTCAGTAACGCCGCTGAGACCTTCCCGTGCTTTGAACCAGATGCGGTCCTGGTCAACCAGGGAGACAAGGGCAATCGGAACGTGAAAGATACGGGCGGCAATCCGGGCGACGCGGTCAAATGTCCCGTCTGGCGGCGTGTCAAGGATGTCATACCGCTGGAGAGCTGCCAGACGCTCGGCATTGGTGATGTAGGCAACGTCCATAAGCCATACCGTCCTTGAAACAGGATTGAAACTGTGGGGCGACAAAGGACTCTAACGCCGGGCAGAGGTTTTTGCACCAAAAAATCCTTACCGCGTCGTGACGGTCTTTTCTTTACGCGGTCACTGCCCAGTCAGCCGGCGCGGCGAGCCGCTTTATTCTCTTCGGAGACAGGTTCAGAAGGTTTCAGCCGGGATGCCCAGCGCGCGGACCCGCCCGGCAATGGCTTCGAGTTCGGCCCGGGAGACCTTTTCCAGCGTCGCTTCAGCCGGTGTACGGTCAAGGCTGTAGAGATGCACTTCTGTGGGCTGAATCCGCGCTACGTGACCCAGCCAGGCGGCGACTTCTTCCGGCGTGGTGTTGTCAATCGGCGCACCCGCTGAGACACCACGGAAGAACATGCTCTGAAGCATCTTAGGGCCGTCAAAGGCACAGATGTCTTCCACGATGCGCGCCAGGGTGAGTTGTCCGTAGGGGCGATCCACACGCCGGAACATGGCTTCCGTGCCGGCATCGAGCTTGAACTGGCGAATATCCGCCCGCTGCAAGCCAGCGCGCACTTCCGGTCGGCGCAGCCGGGTGGCATTGGTAAGAACGGCGACCTTAGCCTGCGGTGCATAGCGGTCACGCAACTGGCAGGTCTCTTCCACTAAATCCCGGAAGCGTGGATGAAGCGTGGGTTCGCCGTTGCCGGCAAAGGTGATGGCGTCAAGCCGGATGCCCTGCGCCTGACACTGCCTGAGTCTGGCTTCGAGTTCGGCGGCCAGCGTCTCAAGGCGCGGCATGTTTCCGGCCGGACGGTCGGAAACCGTCCAGCCGCATTCGCAGTAGGGACAATCGAAGTTGCAGACTTTCGTTTCGACGGGCAGAGGATTGACCCCCAGACTGACGCCCAGCCGCCGCGAGGGCACCGGGCCATAGACATACGTCGTGTGCAGTTGGGTCTGGGGATCAATGTCGTGGGTATGGTCCTGCGTCATGCCGTCATGGCGTAGTCGCCGGCATCGCCCGCCGTGATGATCTCATCCGGGGAGAGCCAGCGGCCCGGAGTAAGGTCGGGATTGGGAGCAAAATCATCCACCAGCCAGAATCGCAGGTCCGGTGTCTGGCGCTGGAGTTTGGTAATGACCTCGCTATCGAGTGGCTGCGGACGATACACCATCAGGGTGCCGACCCGCTGGTGAACGCGGCGGGCCGCCATAGCATTCTGAAACACCGGCAGGCAACGCTGCCCCTCGATTTCGGTCATCAGCCATTCACCGTTGGCACGTTGCATGGCATACATCGGTTCATTCATGGTCGGGAACCTCCGTTGGTCTCTTGCTCAATATGACATCACGCCAGGTAAAACGTTCGTCTTGGGTACACAGGTTTCCCGGCTTTTCTGAAGGGAGCTTCATCCTGCGCGCCTTTTCTGGAATTGAATGTGCTTCGGCAGACACAATCACGGCAGGACGGGGCCGCCGGCATGAATATCTGTAGCGTCGTCGGCGCGCGTCCCAACTTTGTCAAGCTGGCTCCGCTTGCCCGCGAACTGGCGCAGCGCCCACAGGTCACGCACTGCATCATCCATACCGGACAGCACTACGACCCGGCCCTGACCGATGCCTTTTTTCGTGATCTGGAAATACCGGCCCCGGACCATACGCTGGGCATCGGGTCAGGAACGGCTACGGACCAGACCGCCCGTACGATGCTGGCACTGGAGCCGCTTTGGCTGGCCCGGCGGCCGGACTGGGTGGTGGTCGTCGGAGACGTAAACGCCACGCTGGCGGCGACATTGACGGCCGTGCAGTGCGGCCTTCGGGTCGCCCACGTTGAAGCCGGACTACGCAGTTTCGACCGCACGATGCCGGAAGAAACCAACCGCCGGCTGGTGGATGCCGTCGCCGACCTGCTCCTGACACCCAGCGCCGACGCCGACGCCAACCTGCTGCGCGAGGGGATTGATCCGGCGCGCATCCGTCGCGTCGGCAACATCATGGTGGACAGCCTGCTGGCGGCCCTGCCCCGCGCAGCCCAATCTCCCATTCTCGACACACTGGGACTGACGCCGGGGCAGTATGCCGTCGTCACCCTGCACCGTCCCTCCAACGTGGACGATCCGGCCACGCTGCGCCGTCTCGTGCAGACACTCATCCAGCTTGCACGGCGACTGCCCGTGGTCTTTCCGGTCCATCCGCGTACCCGGACGCGGATGGAAACCCTTGACCTGCCGGACCTTACGCGGCTGCGCTGCCTGCCTCCGCTGGGCTATCTGGATTTTCTCCAGTTGTGGCGGCAGGCGCGGCTGGTGCTGACCGACTCCGGCGGCCTGCAGGAAGAAACCACGGTGCTGGGCATTCCCTGTCTGACCCTGCGCACGACGACCGAGCGCCCGATTACAGTCCGGGAAGGCACCAATCAGGTCGTGGGCACCGAACCGGCTGCGATTCTGGCCGCAGCCGAAGCCTGCCTGTCCGGTTCCTTTCCGCTGGAACCACGTCGCCCGGAGCTGTGGGACGGCCATGCTGCCCGGCGTATTGCGGATGCCCTGCTGGTCGGCTAACGATTACCCCGTGCCGCGCCACGCAACGGCCGGTGAGCGCGCGCCTGTCCGCAAAAAGGTTCTCTCCACATGCCGCTGTCTGCGTCCTTACGTTTCATCCTGTCGCGCTTTCCGGCGCAGCACCTGCTTGTCATTGGCGATGCCATCGCGGATGAGTTTATCCACGGCACGATTGCCCGCGTGTCGCGGGAAGCGCCGGTGCTCATCCTGCGGCACGAGTTCACGGAAATCATCCCCGGCGGCGCCGCCAATGCCGCGGCCAATGCGGCTGCCCTGGGCATCCCGACGACCTGGATTGGCGTCATCGGCCGTGACCGTTCCGGGCGGCGCGTCCTGACTGACCTGCGCCGGCGTGGCATCGGCACCACACCGGCGGTGGTGCTGCCGGGGCGTCCGACGCCGACCAAGAGCCGCGTCCTGGCCGGCTTGCCCAATGCCGCGCGCCAGCAGGTGATTCGGCTGGACCGCGAGGAAACATCTCCTCTGCCGCCGGGCGTCGTCGAAACCCTGACGGCCCGGGTACGCGCCGCCCTGCCCACGGCGACCGGCGTAGTGCTGTCCGACTATGGCTACGGCAGCACACCGCCCGAAGTGATTGCGCTGCTCCGGGCCTGGCACAAGGCCACCCGCCTGCCGGTCGTGGCGGATTCACGGCACCGGCTGGCAGACTTTCACAGTCTGACCGCCGCAACGCCCAACCAGGAAGAAGCCGAACGGCTGGCCGGGGCGACCTTCCATGACCTTGACGCCGCCAGTTACCATGCAGAACGGTTGCGGGCGCAGCTTGCACTCGATGCCCTGCTGCTGACACGCGGTGCGGACGGCATGACCTTGGCCCGGTGTGGAGCGGCCCCGCTGTCCATCCCGGTTCACGGCAGCCGGACGCCGGTGGATGTGACCGGCGCAGGCGATACGGTCCTCGTGGCCTTTACCGCTGCGCTGGCCGCCGGGGCTGACTGGGAAACGGCCATGCATCTGGCCAACATTGCCGCCGGTATCGTCGTCATGAAGCGTGGCACGGCGACCGTCTCGGCGGCGGAAATCGAAACGGCTCTCTCGAACGAAGACCTGCCATGACCTTTGCACTGCCGACCGCTTTTTCCATTCGGAACGTCGTCATTCAACCGCCGCTGGTGCTGGCCCCTATGGCCGGGGTGACGGATTCCGCCTTTCGGGGACTCATCAAGCGGCTGGGGGGCGTGGGTCTGATCGTGACGGAGTTCATCAGCGTCGAGGGCCTGACGCGCGGCAACCTCAAAACCCACAAGATGATGAAGTTCACCGACGCGGAACGTCCCATCTCGATTCAGTTCTTTGGGGTTGATCCGAAGCGCATGGCCGATGCCGCCGAAGTCGCCCAGGAAGCCGGCGCCGACATTGTGGATGTCAACTGCGGCTGTCCGGCCAAAAAGGTCGTCGGACGCGGGGCCGGTTCGTCGCTGCTCCGTGATCTGCCGCATCTGGCCGTCATTTTGCGGGAAATGCGCCGGCGCATCACCATTCCGCTCACGATCAAGATTCGTACCGGCTGGGACGACAACTCGATTGTGGCCGTGGAAGTCGGCAAGCTGGCGGAAGATTGCGGCGTTGAGGCCATTGCCATTCACGGGCGGACGCGCATGCAGGGCTACAGCGGGTTCGCCAACTGGGACATCATCGCCCAGGTCAAACAGGCGGTTTCCATTCCGGTCATCGGCTGCGGGGATGTCCGCCAGCCGGCGGATGCCATTCGCCGTTTCCGTGAAACCGGCGTGGATGGCGTCATGATTGGCCGCGGCGCCATGGCCAACCCGTGGATTTTCCGGCAAACCGCCGAAGCCATGCGCGGCGAAACGCCCTACCGCCCGACGCTCTACGACAAACGGGATGTCCTGCTCGAATACTTTGACCTGATGCTGGCGGAGTGCCCGACGGAAACGGCCGCCATGGGCAAGGTCAAGCAGCTCTGTGCGCAGTTTACGAAGGGCCTGCCGGGCGGGGCCATCTTCCGTACCCAGGTGTTTCACGCCCAGACCCGGACGGAACTCACCGAACGCATTACCGACTACTTTACCCGCATGGGTGAACGGGAAGCCTCCGGCGAGTGGCTGCCGGAGCCGGAAGAAGCCCTGGATGAGGTGCCCGCCTGTGCGCATGTGTAGGGGCAGGTATGGGAACCTGCCCATGTGCACATGCGCATACCTGCCCATGTGCGGCAGCTACATGCGGAAGACGCCATAGCGGGGCGCCGGTTCCTCGGCAAAGCCGGAGTTGTAGGACATCGAAATGCCAATGGCCAGGACGCGCCGGGTGTCGCGCGGGTCAATGATGCCGTCGTCCCAGAGTCGCGCCGTGGCGTAGTAAGCTGACGATTGCGCCTCGAACTGTTGGACGACTTCGCGCCGCATGGCTTCCAACTGTTCCGGGTTGGGCGTCTGCCCACGGGCTTTCATAGCCGCCAGCCGTACCTGCACCAGGACGCCGGCGGCCTGTTCGCCGCCCATGACGGCAATCCGGCTGTTGACCCAGGAAAAGAGCAGCCGTGGGTCGTAGGCGCGGCCGCACATGGCATAGTTGCCGGCCCCGTAGGAGCCGCCCACGATGACTGAAAACTGCGGCACGGTGGCATTGGACACCGCCTGGATCATCTTCGAGCCGTGCTTGACGATGCCTTCGTGCTCGACCTTGCGGCCAATCATGAAACCGGGCGTGTTGTGCAGATAAATGATCGGGATGCGCGCCTGATTGCAGAGCTGAATGAAGTGGGCCGCTTTGAGGGCGCATTCCGAAAACAGAATGCCGTTGTTGGCGATGATGCCGACGAGAAAGCCCTCGATGTGGGCGTGGCCGGTCAGGAGCGTCGGGCCGTAGTCGCGCTTGAATTCGAGAAACCGCGAGCCGTCCACAATCCGGGCGATGACCTCACGCATGTCGAAGCTTTTGCGCGGGTTGGCCGGAATGATGCCCAGGAGTTCGTCCGGGTCATAGGCCGGCAGCTCCGGCGTCTGGTAGTTGGGCACCGGCGGTTTGCGCCAGTTGAGGCTGGCGACGATCTCGCGTCCAATCCGAATGGCGTCAGCATCGTCTTCCGCCGTGTAGTCACTGACGCCCGACACGCGCCCGTGCATGTCCGCGCCGCCCAGGGTTTCGTCGTCAATGTCCTCGCCCGTGGCCGCTTTGACCAGCGGCGGCCCGCCGAGAAACACCTTGGCCTGCCGCCGGACCATGACGACGTAATCGGACATGCCCGGCACATACGCGCCGCCGGCCGTGCTGCTGCCAAACACAAGGGCCACCTGGGGAATGCCCCGCGCCGACAGCCGCGCCTGATTGCCGAAGCCGCGGCCGCCCTCGACGAACATTTCCGCCTGGTAAAACAGGTTGGCCCCGGCCGATTCCACAAGCGAGATGCAGGGCAGACGGTTTTCAAGCGCAATTTGCTGTGCGCGCAGGCTTTTCTTGACCGTCATCGGATAAAACGCGCCGCCCTTGACCGTGGCATCGTTGGCCGTGATGAGGCACTCCACACCGTGGACGCGCCCGATGCCGGCAATGAACGAGGCGCATGGCGCTTCGTTGTCGTACATCTCCCAGGCCGCCAGCGGCGACAGTTCGAGGAAGTCACTGCGCGGGTCAATCAACTGCTCGATGCGTTCGCGGGGCAACAGCTTGCCACGACTGCGGAAGCGTTCCTGAGCCGCCGGGCCGCCGCCCTGCCGGACAAGTTCCAGACGCTCCTGCAGTTGTTCGCACTGCGCCAGCATGGCGGTGTAGTTGGTCTGGAATTCTTCGCTGTCGGTTTTGATTTTCGACTCAATCAGCATAAGGGGTTCATCAGGCGTAAGATCACTTCTGCAAACTTTCGAGAATCCGCGTACGGAAGGTGGCTGTTTCCCGGCGGATGGCCGCTTCGTCAAGTGTCAGGATGCGCCGGTCACGCATCAGCAGTTTGCCGTTGACGACGACGGTTTCCACGTCGCTGCTTTTGGTAGCATAGACGAGCGTCGAAGCAAGCTGGTAGTTGGGAAGCTGGCGCGGGTTGGACACATCCACGATGATGAAATCCGCCAGCTTGCCGGCTTCGAGCGAGCCAATCCGGTCGGCCATGTGAATGGCCCGGGCGCCTTCAATCGTGGCCATTTCCAGTACGGCTTCCGCCGGCATCGTCGTCGGGTCGCGGCGCACAACCTTGTGGAGCTTGGCTGCCGTGTCCATTTCCTCAAACAGGTCAAGGTCGTTGTTGGAAGCTGCACCGTCCGTTCCCAGCCCAACGGCGAGTCCGGCGGCGCGCATCTCCGGGACGGCAGCCACACCGGCCGCCAGCTTCATGTTGCTCTGCGGGCAGTGGGCAACGCCCACGTTGTACTTTTTCAGAATGGCGTATTCATCCGGCTGGGTCTGGATGACGTGCGCGGCAATCGTGCGTGCGCCCAGCACGCCAACCCGTTCGACGTGCGGAATCGGACGCCTGCCGTATCGCTCCAGAATGGTCTGGGTTTCGGTATCGGCTTCGGCAAGGTGAATGACCAGTGGAACGCCATGCTTGTCAGCCAGCTTGCGGCAGGCGATGAGCGTTTCCGGCGCGCAGGTGTAGGGCGCGTGGGGTGCTACGGCCGGCGTGATGAGCGGATGGCCAGTTTTGTACTTCTGGATAAACCGCTCGGCCTGCGCCAGTCCAATCTGCGGCGTCAGGGCGTCCGGCACGGGAAAGTCAATGATGGTCTGTCCCACAATGGCGCGCAGTCCGGCGGCTTCGGTGACATCGGCGATGTCGTCCTCGAAGTAGTACATGTCCACAAAGCAGGTCGTGCCGCTGCGGATCATTTCCAGGCAGGCGAGGCGCGTCCCGGCCCGGACCATTTCGCGGGTGACGTTTTTGGCTTCGGCCGGGAAGATGAACTTCGTCAGCCATTCCTGAAGCGCCAGATCGTCGGCCAGTCCGCGAAACAGTGTCATCGGGACGTGCGTGTGGGCGTTGATGAGGCCCGGCAGGACGGCCTTGCCGCCGGCTTCGATGACCGTCTTCGCCCGATACTGGCCGGCTTCGGCGGCCGTGCCAACGGCCACGATGCGATCGCCATGCACGGCGAGGAAACCATCGGGGATGACGCGCCGCTGGGCGTCCATCGTCACCACGGTGCCGCCGCGCACGAGCAGGTCAACGGTGGTGGTCGCGCGCATCTGGCCGGGCGTCAGCAGCAGGGCCGACGCCAGCAGCCAGACCAGGATGAAGGTAAGGGAGGGAAACGCTTTCAACCGGGAGTGCAAGGCAGAAGCCGCCATCCTTGTGTCTCGGATTCAGCCGCGCGCCAGCGCCCCCTGGCTCCGGTGGGCTTCGAGAATGGCTGCCGCCGCGCGCCGGCCGCTGGATACCGCGCCTTCCATACTGTCGTAAAAGCGTTGCTGTGTATAGCCGCCGGCCAGAAAGAAGTTGGGCACCGGTGTTTTTTGGGTCGGGCGCAGGCGGTCAATGCCGGGTTTCGTGGCAAAGACCGACTGGGGGACACGCACGACGGTGGCTTTGGTGACGTTGGCCTTCGGGGCCGTGTTGGGAAAGCAGGATTTGACGTTTTCCCAGACGCGCCCAACGATTTCTTCATCGCTCTGTCCGATGATGTCGCGCGCCGGCGCCACGACAAACTCCATGCGTGAGCGGCGCTGCGCCATTTCGGCCTTCTGGTCAAGGAAGTAATCCGGGGTCGTGTTCCCGAAGTCGGCATAGACCGGGATGATGCCGTCGGGGCAGAAAAGAATGTTGTCAATGAAGGAAATCTGGCGGTCAAACCACATCTGCACCGTGACGACGGGGACGCCCTCAAACTGGTCCAGGTTGCCGAAGAAGGGGTCTTCCTTGAGTTCGGACGGAATGACCCGCTGGAGTTTGTGAATCGGCAGGGCCGTCAGGTAGTAGTCGCCCACGATGCGCTCGCCGGTGATGAGTTCAACGCCGGCAATCTGGCGCTTCTCATTGAGGAGCAGCGTTTTGACGTTGCAGTTGGTACGAATCCGGCCACCCTTGTTCGTGATGTAATCGGCCAGCGGCTGCGTGAGATGTTCCTGGGGCGAACCCTTCAGAAAACCCATGCGGGAAGCGTGCGGCTCGCGCAGGAACGTCCCGGCCACGTCCAGCACGACTTTGGCCGAAATTTCTTCGGGCGGCATGAACTTCAGCGACAGCGTCATGGGCAGAAACATCTTCTTGAGCATGCGCTCGTTGATGCCCCAGCGCCGATGCCATTCCTGGTAGGTGTAACGGTCCTGCTCGGCCATGTACTGCTCATTGCCAAACACCATCGGGAACAGCGACTTGCCCAGTGTCAGCTTTTCGGGCAGCGAAAAGTAGTGGTTCTCGAACACGGCCGGCAGCAGATGCAGCGGCGAGGGAAGTTTTGTCGTGCGGAAGCTGAACCGTTCACCGCCGGCGAGCGTGTAGGTCAGTTTGTGTTCTTTCCACAGGATGCGGTTGTAGATGCCGAGTTCCTTCATCAGTTCGTAGATTTCGACGTACGCCCCGAAAAAGACGTGCAGACCGGTTTCAATCCAGTCGCCGTCGGCATCCTTCCACGCTGAAACCTTGCCGCCGAGAATGGGGCGCTGCTCCAGAAGTTCAATCTCAAAGCCGTTGTCCACGAGGGTTTTGGCGGCGGCAAGTCCGGCGAGACCGCCGCCACAGATGATCACGCGCGGGCGTCCGCCCGTTGCCGTTGCCAGTGCTGGTGCCGTCATATCCTGAAAAAGCCTTCTCTGGGAAATTGCCTGTGGGGGCTGGTCATTGAAGCGCGTTACAGTATCACCTTGCCCGGCGGCTGCAATGTCTGCTTGCTGACGGGCGCAGCCGCCGGCTGGAACGGCTGCACCGCAGGTTTCCTGACGGTCTTTTCAGCCAAAGGTGGCGAGGGTTTCCCGCAGGGCCGCAAGCTGGTTTTCGAGCGCCAGCCGTTGTTCCTGCTTTTCCGCCACGACTTCCGGGGCGGCGCGTTCAGCAAAGCCGGGCCGGTTGACCACTTCCAGAAGCTGATGCAGCGCCTTTTCGTGTTTGGCGATTTCCTTTTCGAGGCGCGCGCGTTCGGTCTGGGCATCCACGAGTCCGGCCAGCGGCAGTGCGAGCCGGACGCCTTCCGGCGTGACGCTGCGCGCACAGAAGCCCAGATCGGGCAGTTCGTCGTGGGCGACGACGGCCGTGGCGCGGGCCAGCCGCAGGATAGCTGGCTTTTGCGCAAGCAGCAGTTGGCTCAGGGAAGCATCAGCGGCAAAGTGCACCTCGACTTGGGCGCTCGGTGGCAGGTTCATTTCGGCACGGATGTTTCGGACGCGGCTGATCAGGTTGATGACGGCTTCCATCTGCCGTTCGGCTTCCAGGTCAAGGTCGGCAACGGCGGCCTTTGGATAGGGAGCCATGCACAGGCTGGACGGCCGCTCGCCGTCCGCCCAGACATAGCGGCTCACCTGCTGCCAGAGTTCCTCGGTGATGAAGGGCATGAACGGATGCAGCAGCCGCAGGGCATGTTCCAGCGTTGCGGCCAGACGGGCGCGGGCAGCCGTTCGCTCCGGTGTGTCCTCAGCCGCCGAGACGACGGGTTTGACCAGTTCGATGTACCAGTCGCAAAAGTCGTTCCAGAAGAACTTGTAAAGCGTCAGAGTGGCGTCATGGAAGCGGAAGTTTTCCAGCGCCTCGGTGACTTCAGCCGTGACGCGCGTCAGACGCGACTGCATCCAGCGGTCGGCCAGTCCGGGCTTGTCTTCCGGGCGGGGCAGGGGCGCGGCCGGGTCGGGCAGGTTGCCGAGCGTGAAGCGGGCGGCGTTCCAGATTTTGTTGGCGAAGTTGCGCGCCGCCTCCATCTTGCTTTCCTGGAGCTTGATGTCGTTGGCACCGGTCACGGCCGAGACGAGCGAAAACCGTACGGCATCGGTGCCGTATTTCTCAAAGACTTCGAGCGGGTCCACGACATTGCCCTTGGTCTTGGACATTTTCTGTCCCTGGGCATCGCGGACCAACCCGGTGACGAAGACGCAGCGAAAGGGCACATCGCCGGTGAAGTGCAGGCTCATCATCATCATGCGCGCCACCCAGAAAAAGATGATGTCAAAGCCGGTGACGAGCACATCGGTTGGGGTGAAGCGTTGCAGGTCGGGGTTGGCGGCGTCGCGCGCCGGATCGCCCGTCCAGCCGAAGGTCGAAAAAGCCCACAGGGCTGAAGAAAACCACGTGTCCAGAACGTCCTCGTCCTGCGTCATAGGTGCGTCATCGGGCAAACCAAGCTGATGACGCGCTTCCGCTTCCGAACGCGCCACGGCTAGGCGGCCGTCCGGCGCATACCACGCCGGAATGCGATGCCCCCACCACAGTTGGCGCGAGATGCACCACGGGCGGATGTTTTCCATCCAGTCGAAGTACACCTTCTCCCACGAACTGGGGATAAACCGCGTGCGTCCTTCGCGCACGGCGACAATGGCCTTTTCGGCCAGCGGCTTGACATCGAGAAACCACTGTTCGGAGACGAGCGGCTCGATGGGAACGCCGGAACGCTGGCAGTGTCCGACGTTGTGCGTGTAGTCCTCGACCTTGACCAGCGCGCCGAGTTCGGCAAGCTGCTGGATGACCTTTTCGCGCGCCTTGAAGCGGTCAAGACCGGCGAAGCCGGCTCCGGCGGCTTCAGTCATTGTGCCGTCTTTCCCGATGACGACGATGAATTCCAGCCCGTGGCGCTTGCTCAGCTCGAAGTCGTTGGGGTCATGGGCCGGGGTGACTTTGACGGCTCCGGTGCCAAAGCCGATTTCCACGGCTTCATCGGCAATGATTGGAATGTCGCGCCCCACGATGGGCAGCCGGACGCGCTGCCCGATGAGATGCCGGTAGCGGTCATCGGCCGGGTGGACCGCAACGGCCGTATCGCCCAGCATCGTTTCCGGGCGGGTCGTGGCGACGATGATTGTTTCCTCCCGTCCGATGACCGGGTAGGCCAAGTGATAGAGCTTGCCCCGAACCTCCTTCATTTCGACTTCGAGATCGGAAACGGCCGTTTGAAGCTTTGGCGACCAGTTGACCATGTAGGCACCACGGTAGATGCGGCCTTCCTCATACAGCCGCACGAAGACTTCGCGCACGGCCTGACTGAGACCCTCATCGAGGGTGAACCGCTCCCGCGACCAGTCCACACTGACGCCCTCCAGGCGCATCTGGCGCTGGATGGTGCCGCCGGACTCGGCTTTCCAGTCCCAGACGCGGGCTTCAAACCCGGCGCGGGTCAGGTCGGTCCGCTTGATACCTTCGGCGGCAAGCTGTTTTTCCACAACCATCTGTGTGGCGATGCCGGCGTGGTCGGTGCCCGGCAGCCAGAGCGTGCACCGGCCCTGCATCCGTCGCCAGCGGATCAGCACGTCCATCAGGGCGTGCTGAAGGGCGTGCCCCATGTGAAGCGAGCCGGTAACATTGGGCGGCGGGATGACAATACAGAACGGCTGGCCCGTTCCCTGGGGCTGGAAGTATCCGCCCTGCTCCCAGAACGGATACCACTTCTGTTCGATGTGTTTGGGTTCGTAGGCTTTGGGTAGGTCGTGTGGCATGGCATCGTGTTGCGAATGGGGTGTGAAGGGCCGCCCCGGGGGCTGTGTCGGGTGAAACCTGCCGCCGATGGCGCAGCGCGCAATGTTCTAGCAGGAAGTTTCACTGATTTCACGGCTTCCAAACCGTCTGGTGTCTGGGGTAGGCTTCCGGGGTGGAGAAGGCTCTGCCGCTCCCTGTCTGTCCCCGGTATATTCCTGAACTTTTGGCGAGAAAGACCTTATGCCGACCGTAACGTTTCAGCCGTCCGGGCAGAAAGTTGAAGTCGCGCCCGGCACGACTTTACTGAGTGCCGCCCAGCAGTCCGGCCAGCCGTTGCTTCATTTCTGTGGCGGCCACGGCATTTGTCAGACCTGTGAAATCCGTGTGGATGCGTCCATGGCGGCGGCCCTGTCCGAACCGGACGCCAAGGAGCGGCGCTGGTTCGACCCTGGCGACCTGGCGGCCGGACGGCGGTTGGCCTGTTGCGCTCAGGTTCAGAAAGACCTCACGGTGACATTGCCGGCGGCAAAGCGGCTTGATATTGCCACCCAGTTTGAAAAGCTGACCTTCAGCGAGGGGCTGCAACTGTGGTTTCGCATGGTGGCTGCCGCTTCGGAAGACTTCCTCAACCATGCCCGCCACGGCTACGCCGCCGTGCTCAACGGACTGGAGACCGTACAGGAAAAGGGTGTGGCCGAACTGCCAACGCTGACGGCGCAGTTTGTCAATGCCAGCCTGACGAGCGGCATTCTGGCCTTTGAAGCCGTAGCGACCGGCATGGCGCGGAGCATGAGCGGTTTCGCGGCATCGCCAGCCTCCGCGACCGCGCCGGCGGCTTCTCCCGCGCCCACGGCGGCCACGTCGCCCAGGCCGACGCCCAAGGCAGCAGAGGGCGAGTCCGGGCCGGAAACCAAAACCTCCGAAGCCAGGCCGGTGGCAATGGAAGTCAAGCCGCGGCCGCGTCCCGGCAGTGAGACCCGTTCGGCTGGCGAAACTCGTTCCCGCAGCGAGACCCGTCCGGGTAGTGAAACCCGTTCAGGTACGGAGCCGCCCAAGCCCGGTGACCGGCAGCCGTAGCATGTTCAGGGAGCGCGTTCAGGGGGCGTGTTCGGGGCGATTGGGAAACTTTTACCTGTCGGCAACATGTCGGTAACGTGCCGCACTAGAATAGCTCGTGGGTGAGCTTTACCAGTCTGGCTTTGTGGCATCGGAAAACCTTTCGATGCCACTTTTTTTCTTTCCATGATGGAATGGCTGGGGGCTTGCGATGCGTACCTTGCGCCAACTCAGGATTGCCGGTTTCAAGTCTATTGCCGATGCCGAGCTGACCTTCACCGACCTCGACATCATCATTGGCGCGAATGGTTCAGGAAAATCCAACCTGATTGGCGTCTTCCGGTTGCTGGAGCGGGTGCTCTCACGCAACCTGCAACTGTATGTCGCCGGTGAGCCGGATCGTTTCCTGCACCACGGCCGAAAAACCACACCGGCGCTGTCGCTGGACTTTACCTTCGATAAAAATGCCTACGGCTTCAAACTCAAGGCGGTCCAGGACACGCTCATCTTTGAGTCCGAGCGCGTCGAATACAGTGGCTACTGGACGTATGGTGAGCCAATCGCTGTTGGTCACAAGGAAAGCCAGCTTGAAGAAGCGGCTGGCGCCTACAAGAACCAGATTCCCAGGTTCGTTTTCCCCAAGGTACGGAATCTCGTCGTCTATCACTTTCACGATACCTCGGACAGCTCACCGGCAAAACAGATGGCCGACCTGGAAGACAACCGGTTTTTGCGTCCTGATGCGGCCAACCTGCCGGCATACCTGTACTGGTTGCAGGAAAAGCATCCGCGTCATTTCCGGCAGATCGAGGAGTATATCCGTCTCGTCGCGCCGTTTTTTGAAGGCTTTGCACTGGCACCCTCGCGGCTCAACGAGAAGAAGATCAAGCTGGAGTGGCGTCAAAAAGGCTCGGCGGCGTACTTCGACGCCTATTCCCTCTCGGACGGTACGCTCCGTTTCATCTGTCTGGCGACATTGCTGCTCCAGCCTTCACCGCCGGCGCTGATTTTGCTCGACGAGCCGGAACTCGGTCTGCATCCCTTTGCCATTCGGATGCTGGCCGAGATGCTGGAAGCGGCTTCCAGGCGGTCACAGGTGTTGCTGGCGACGCAGTCTGTGACCCTGCTCAACCACTTTGCGCCGGAGCAGGTCATCGTCGCCGAGCATGACGGGCTGAAAACGACTTTCAACCGACTCAACAAAGACAGGCTCAGGGATTGGCTGGAAGCGTACAGCCTGGGTGAGTTGTGGGAGAAGAACGTCCTGGGGGGGCGTCCATGACCCGGCTGCTGATGCTGGTTGAAGGGCAAAGCGAAGAAATTTTTGTCAAACGGGTACTGACGCCACACTTGGCGTCATACGGCGTACATGTTGCCCATCCCGTCGTTTTGTGGACAAAACGTTTACCTGCCGGAAGCGGATTTCGCGGCGGCGCGGTGGGTTGGCAACAGATTCTGGGAGACCTTCGGCGCTTGCTCAGAGATTCTGATGCCTGGGTGACGACCATGCTTGATTACTACGGGCTGCCGAAGGGCTTTCCGGGACAGCAGGCAGCACAGGGGGCTGGTTCGGCGCAGCAAAAAGTTGCCCGGTTGGAAGCCAGCTTTGCACAAGCGATCAACCATCAAAGGTTTATTCCGTTTCTGGCGCTGCACGAATTTGAAGCCTGGCTCTTCAGCGACCCTGAAACCGTTGCCGACTATTTCGGGCAGGCCAAGCTGGCGAACAGGCTGCATGCCATCCGGTCGCGGGCTGGCGGGACGGAACTCATCAACGACGGTCAGACCACGCATCCCAAGGCGCGCTTGTCTGCTCTGATAGCTGACTACAGGGAAACTTCAGACGGCCCGACGCTGTTGCACCGGATTGGCATCGCGGCCATTCGGGCTGTCTGCCCGCATTTCGATACCTGGCTGAAACGGTTGGAATCACTGGGTAAGCCATGACCGGCTGCGGGTTGGCAAGCGTCGGTGCGTCCTGCGCCGGGTTGGGAGTCCATGTTTTGAGAAGCCATGACTGACATCCTCACCGGCCTGATGCTGACAACGCTGACCCTGGCGACACCGCTGCTGCTGGCGGCGCTTGGCGAGGCCGTCTCCGAACGGGCGGGTGTCGTCAACATCGGCATCGAAGGCGTCATGCTGGTGGCAGCGTTTACCGGCGTTGCCGTGTGCGCCACGACGGCTGACACCCGGTTTGGCCCGTGGCTTGGATTAGGGGCGTCCGTCCTGGGAGGGCTGGCCATGACGGCCGCCTTTGCCCTGCTGTCCGTCAACCTGGGCTGTGATGCCCTGCTCGTCGGCACCGCCCTCAACATCTTTGCCCTCGGCGCAACGGCCGTGGCGCGGCGGGAACTCGTCGGCGACTCCAACGCTGCCTTCGTGGTGCCAACCCTGCCGCTGTGGAGCGTGCCCATTCTGGCGCTTGTTCTGATCGTTGCCACCTGGTACTGGCTGTTCCGCACCTCCCATGGCCTCGGCCTGCGCGCCGCCGGTGAACATCCCGCCGCTGCGGCCAGCGTGGGGTTGAGTGTGGCGCGGCTGCGCTGGAGCGCGCTGCTGTTCAGTGGACTCACCTGCGGTCTGGCCGGGGGCTACCTGGCGCTGGGGCTTTCCAACACGTTCGTCGAAGGCATGACCGCCGGCCGGGGGTTCATTGCCCTGGCCATGGTGATTGTCGGGCGACGCCATCCGGTCGGCGTCAGCCTGGCTGCACTCGCTTTCGGCGCGTCCAGCGCCTTCCAGTTCCGCCTGCAGGCCCTGGGACTGGACACCATTCCCTACCAGTTCTTCCTCGCCCTGCCCTACCTGCTCACCCTCGTGGCGGCCATGTGGCTCAGCCCCCGGCCGGCAAGCCACCCGGCCGTGAAGTAAGCGCCTTCCCAATCCGTCTGCCGGCGTTTCCCTTTGTCCCGCATCCGGTTGAAGTGTGTCTGTAAAACGTTATAAAGTTGACGTTTTGTTCGTTGCTTCTCGATTCGTGAACGAAACTGGTACGGCGCCCGGTGGTCGGCGCGCCGTGCTCTGGGGGTTTGGTCAATCTATGGAGTATGCCGTCATTTTTGGACTCATCATCGTCGCGCTGGGGTTTGCCGCGTTTCTGGCCAGGAACGTGCTGGCGCTCGAAACCGGCACGGAGGCGATGCGGAAGATTTCCGATGCCATCAAGGAAGGGGCGGAAGCCTTCTTGCGGCGTCAAAACACGACGATTGCCTATCTGGCCGTGGCGCTGGCGGCGCTGATTTTCATCCTGTACGCCTTTGTCCGAACACCAGGTATCAACGACCCGGTGAAGGACCCGCGCACGCTGGCGCTCGTGACGGTGATTTCCTTCCTGTTGGGGGCTGCCTGTTCGGTGGCGTCGGGCTACATCGGCATGTGGATTTCCATTCGGACGAACATCCGTACGGCCTCGGCGGCCCTGACCTCGCTCAACGGCGCTTTGCAGGCGGCCCTGCGCGGGGGCGCCGTCGCCGGCCTGCTCGTCGTGGCGCTGTCGCTGCTGGGTGTTGCCGGTCTCTTTGCCATTGTCAGCCTGCTCAAGATTACGGAAATGAGCAAAATCCCGCTGCTGATTGCCGGTTACGGCTTTGGGGCATCCTTTGTGGCGCTCTTTGCGCAGTTGGGCGGGGGTATCTACACCAAGGCCGCGGATGTGGGCGCGGACCTGGTGGGCAAGGTCGAAGCCGGGATTCCCGAAGATGACCCGCGTAATCCGGCGGTCATCGCCGATCTGGTGGGCGACAACGTGGGCGACTGCGCCGGCCGTGGCGCGGATTTGTTTGAATCCATGGCGGCGGAAAACATCGGCGCACTCATTCTGGCGTCGTCCCTGTTTGCCGCCAACGCAACGGCCTTCGAGAAGTCGCAGCAGCTTGGCGTGTTGCTCTACCCGCTGGTGGTGGGGGCGTTTGGATTGCTGGCTTCCATCGTCGGGGTGATGGTCGTGCGTACGGATGAAAAATCCGACCCGATGAAGGCGCTCAACCGGGGCTTTTACGTCACCTGCCTGCTGGCGACGGCCGGGTTTTTCGTGGCGTCGAAGTGGTTGCTGGCCAGCACCGCCGCGCCCAATGCCTACCTGAGTTTCTTTGCATGTGGCGTCGTGGGCATCCTGACTTCGCTGGCCTTTGTGTTCATCACGCAGTATTACACGGAGTATCGCTACCGTCCGGTGAGGTCCATTGCCGATGCCTCGCAGACCGGTCCGGCGACGAACGTCATCATGGGGATTGCCGTCGGGTTGGAGTCCACGGCGATTCCGGTCGTGGTGATTGCGATTGCCGTGCTGACTTCCTACTACCTGGGCATGAATTCGGGCTTTGCCAAGGCCGGGCTGTTCGGGACGGCCGCTGCCACGATGGGTATGCTGGGTACGGCCGGTTACATCCTGGCCATGGATACCTTTGGGCCCATCACCGACAACGCCGGCGGGATTGTTGAAATGTCGGAACAGCCGGATGAAGTGCGTGAAAAGACAGACCGCCTGGATGCCGTCGGCAACACCACGAAGGCGCTGACGAAGGGGTACGCCGTGGGTTCGGCGGCCCTGGCGGCCTTCCTGCTGTTTTCGGCCTACATGGATGAAGTCCGCAGCTACTGGCCGTTTACCTACGGCCCGACGCTGGAGCGGATTGACCTTGCCAAGCCGGAAGTCTTCATCGGCGGGATGGTGGGGGCCATGCTGGTGATGCTGTTTGCTTCGCTGGCGATCAAGGCCGTTGGAGCCGTAGCGCAGGATGTCATCACGGAAGTGCGGCGGCAGTTCAGGAGCAATCCGGGCATTATGAAAGGGACGAGCAAGCCGGATTACGGTCACTGCGTGGACATCGTGACGCGCGGCGCGCTCAAGCAGATGGTGCTGCCGGGCGCATTGGTCGTCCTGACGCCGATCATCGTCGGGATTGTGTTTCGCCAGGTGTATTTGTCCCAGGGGATGACCGCGAACAGCGCCACCGGCGCAGAAGTCGTCGGCGGGTTGCTGCTTATCGGGACGATTGTGGGCATCCTGATGGCGTTGTTCCTGAACAACGGCGGCGGCGCGTGGGATAACGCCAAGAAGTACATCGAAACCGGCGCGCACGGCGGCAAACGGAGCGATGCCCACAAGGCGGCGGTGGTGGGCGATACCGTGGGCGATCCATTCAAGGACACGGCAGGACCCTCCCTGCACGTGCTCATCAAGCTGCTGGCCACGATCACACTGGTGATGGCGCCGTTGTTCATCTGACGGCGGCGGGTTGCGGCCGGTGGTGGGCGGTGGGGCCACCTCCCCCCCACCTTGCCGGCCACCGCCTTGTCGGGCTGAGGGGGCAGTGTCACCATGCCGCCATGCTGCGTAAGTCCTGGTTGACCCTGCACCCGAAATCGCTGGCCGCCTGCCTCGTGCTGCTTGGTTTCACCGTGGGCCTGTTTGCCTATACGGTACAGGCGCGTCGCCCCTGGTTTGGAAAGCTGAGCTTCGAGCACCATCAGTGGCTTACGGCCAACACACTGCGGTTTGCCCGCGCCTGGCATGCCGAGGGGCCCTGGGCGCTGCGGTTTGCCCTGCTCAATGAGCCCCGGTCCGTTGAGTTTCCGACCCTGCTGAGCCGCAACCCCTATGTGTCATACCCACCGGGTTTCGTCCTGACCGCCTACGCCTACAGTCTGGTCAGCGAGGGCGCGCCAACGGTCAGCAGCCTCATGAGTTGGAATCTCATCAACCACGGCCTCATTGCCGTGGCGCTCGGCGGCCTGAGCCTGCTTGTGCTGCGCCGGTTGGGCCTTGACCGGGGCACGTCCACCCTGCTGGCCACCGTGCCGCCGACACTGGAGTTGCTGCTGCCCGGCGCGCTCTACTGGCACCAGAACGTTTATTTCGCCGACCAGGCCGTACTGCTGCCTTACGTCCTGTTCATCCTGCTGGAAGCCATCCGTGACGCCTACCCTTCTGCCCGTGCCAGCAGCAACTGGTGGCAGGCGTTGACGATGGCCTGGGGCCTCGCCTGTGACTGGCTGTTCGTGTGCCTCGTGGGCGTTGCCTATGTGAAACGGCTGGCCACCGGCGACATCCCTCCGCCGTGGTCGAGTGTCAAAGCCTGGTGGTGGCGCAGTCTCCAGTTTGGCGCTGGCGGGTTGCTGGCCCTGAGCCTGTTTTTCGTCCAGCTCGCCTTCCTGGGCATGCTGCCGCGCCTGAAGGAGCGTTTTCTCGAACGCATTGGCGCAACGGATGTCAACGCCGATTTTACGGCGCGTTTCAACGCCATCTTCTGGGGGGAATACATCCCGGCGCAGTTTGGCACTGCCGGCCCCGCGCTGTCCTTTGTGGCGCTGGCCGGCTGTCTGCTGCTGGGCGGCTGGTGGTGGCGGCAGGCTGCCCGCAACCAGGCGCCGCTGCCCGGTGTGGCATTGTCCGTCTGGACCATGGCGCTTCTCACTGTGCCATGCTTTCTGCAGGTCTATGCCCTGCGCAACCACTCGGCCATTCACGACTTCAGCGCCCTCAAATTCTCGCTGGTCATCGCCGTCGTGCCGTTTGTCCTGCTGCCGGTCACGCTCCTGACCGTCCTTGCGCCCCGGTGGTCAGCCTGTGCGCGCCGGCGGATGGGTGTGGCGGCTGTACTGCTGACGGCGGCACTGGCATACATCCTTCCGGTTCACCTGGGTTTCCGGGCGCTCTTTCCAGAACCGGCACCCATCATCGAACCGCTGGGCAATGCCGTCCGGCAGGCCGTCACACCTTCTGACATTGTGTTTTCGCCGGATTTTGAAATCCCGACCGATCCGCCCCACCTGCTGGCACTGGCGGGCAAACGGGTCTATTACGCCCCGTCCCTCGCGGCAATTGCCGCCGATGTCTCCCGCTACCCCACGTCAGAGTACAACGTTGTGCTCCTGTTTTTACGCCCTCTGGATGCCAGTTGGGGACGTGAACTGTCTGGCGCCCAAGGCGTCATGACCTCCGGTCTCCTGCTGTACCGTTTTGATGCCAAGACCTTTGCCCGTTTGGCCCAACAGGCAGTGCCACGGCCGGAAGAGCCGCCGATGCCGGCGCGGTCGGGCGAGTACCGGTGGGATGTCGAAGGGTTTTTCCGCCTGTTTCCCCGCGTCCCCACACCCTGAAACGCCGGTCTTCGCCCCAACCGGACGCCAACCCGGCGACTGTCCGTGGTGGAAAAGCCCGGAAGCTTTCGGTTAGGATACTCACTCTGTGCCGCCCCCGCCGCGCAGACGATTTCAAAGTTCAAAGGTTCGCCCGAACATTCTGCTTCCAATGGCGCTTCCCACAACACCCCGCATCCAGAAAGCCCGTCCGCACATCAGCCAGAACGAAAACCTCATCTTTGAAAACTCCCGTCCCGGCAGCCGCGCCTACCACCTGCCGCCGAGCGACGTTCCCGAAGTAGCGCCCTCTGCACTGGTTCCGTCCCACCTGCTGCGGCAGGATGACCTCTCCGAGCTGCCTGAACTGACCGAGCCTGAAGTCGTCCGGCACTACACGCGGCTTTCGACCTGGAACTACGGCACGGATACCGGCATGTTTCCGCTCGGCTCGTGTACGATGAAGTACAACCCGAAAATCAACGAGTGGGCGGCGCGACTGCCCGGCTTTGCCCGGTCGCATCCCCTCGCCCCGGAAGCGACGGTTCGCGGCAATCTTCTGCTGATGAAGCAGCTCGAAGAAGCCCTCTGTGAAATCACGGGTCTGGCTGCGGTTTCCCTGCAACCCACGGCCGGCGCGCACGGCGAACTCACCGGCATGATGATGATTCGCGCAGCGCTGACCGCGCGCGGCGACGCCCGCCGGTACGTCCTCATTCCCGACGCCGCCCACGGCACCAACCCGGCCAGTGCCGTGATGTGTGGCTACAAGGTCATCACACTTATCTCCAGGAAGAACGGCCTGCTTGATTTGGCGGCGCTCGACAAAGCGATGACCGATGAAGTCGCCGGGCTGATGATCACCAACCCGAACACCCTGGGGCTGTTTGAAGAAGACATTGCCAAAGCCTGCGAACTCATCCACGCCCGTGGCGGCTTTGTCTATATGGACGGCGCGAACATGAACGCCCTGGTTGGCATTGCGCGCCCCGGCGACATGGGCGTGGATGTCATGCACCTGAACCTGCACAAGACCTTTTCCACGCCACACGGCGGCGGCGGCCCCGGATGCGGCCCCGTCGCCGTCAACCGTGAGCTGGAGCCATACCTGCCCTGTCCGACCCTGCGCCGGGTGGATGACCAGACCGTGGTGTTTGACAACGACCGCCCCCACTCGATTGGGCGCGTCAAGGCGTACTATGGCAACTTCGGCATGATGGTGCGCGCGCTGGCCTACATCCGCGCCCTGGGAGCGGAAGGGCTGCGGGCCGCCACGGAAACGGCCGTCCTCAATGCCAACTACATCAAGCACCACCTTCAGGACGACTACGAAGTGCCGTTCGAGGGCCCCGTCCTCCACGAGGTCGTCTTCAATGACCGGCGGCAGCAGGCCCACGGCGTACGCAACGGCGACATCGCCAAGCGGCTCATTGACTACGGCTTTCATCCGCCGACGATGTCGTTCCCCCTCGTTGCGCCGGGCGCGATTATGGTCGAGCCGACCGAAAGCGAAAGCCGCGCTGAACTCGATTTGTTCATCGCCTCCATGCGCGCCATTGCCCAGGAATGCAGGGAAAACCCGGAAGTCGTCAAAACCGCGCCCCATCTGGCGCGGCTGCGCCGGCTCGATGAAACTGCTGCGGCGCGGCAGCCCGTTCTGCGCTGGCGGCCGTCGCCGGTCGTCAAAGCGGCCGGTGCATGACGCCGGATGCCCCGCCCCCGGATGCCCCACCTGTGGAGACCGCGGCTGGTGTGGCGCTGACGCCCACAAGCTGGTGGCTCGTCGTGGACACGGCTTCGCCGCGCCTGAGTCTGGCCCTTCTGCGCGGACATGAACTCCAGGCGCAATGGGGCGTCCGCAGCCTGCACCCCAGCGCCCACCGGGTGGTTGCCGACATTGCCTACCTGCTTGAACGTACGGGCCTGCGCCCGAAGGATTTGGCCGCCCTCGGCGCGCTCATCGGTCCGGGAAGCTTCACCGGCATTCGCGTCGGACTGGCAGCCGTCAAGGGACTGGCGCAGCCGCTCAACTGCCCCATTGCCACGGCCACTACGCTGGAAGTTCTCGCCGATGCCGTCCTGCCGCTTCAGCAGCCAACGACGGTCGTGGTGCTCAATGTCTCCCACCGGCGCGAAGTCCACGGGCAGGCTTTTTCCGCCGGGCCTGACGCCGAACCCCGGACTCTCACCGCTGCCCTGACCGGAGAGGTCCATACCGTCCTGGAGCAGCTTTTCCGCCACGTTCCGAAAGACTGCCCACGGCTTCTGACCGGCGACGCCCTGGCGCTGCTCGACGATAGCAATGTGTCTGCTTTCGTGGGCGACCTGCCACGGATCGCGCCACCGCCCTGGCTGGCGCCCGTCGCGGCACCCCGGTTGGCGGCCCGGCTTGCCGCCGGTGTGACCTGTGATGCAAAGACTTTAACCGCCTGCTACGCGCGGGCTGCACTGCCCACTGGGTGAGGGGCGCCGCTGTCGCTCAAGTGACGGTTTCCGGGAGCGCCGACCGCCGCCGTTGCCAGTGCAGGCTGCAGGAAAGCCCAAGCCACGCCAGCCCGGATGACCCCATCAGCGCCAGCCCGATGTCCTGCACATCCGGGAAGCGTGCGCCTGTCAAGCCGACGACCAGCCAGGCCACGAAAAAAATGCCGCCGGCCATGGTGCGCATCTGGCGGATGTGGTGCAGCCATGTGATGCGGCGCACTTCCGCTTCGAGGTAGTCATCGTCCTGACTCAACCGCTCGTAATAACGCGCCTCACTCTGCGCCCGGCGCCGCAGGGCCGGGTCGCTGGTGCTGTGCGCTGCCGCATAGTAAAAGTGCGCCACCCGCGCCAGTTGTCCGTCCCGAAAGGCCAGCTCGGCCAGACCCGCATAGGCCCGAAAAAGCTGCCGGTTCAGCTCCAACGCCTTCCGAAAACACCGCTCGGCGCGCGCAAAGTCAAACAGTTCGCAGTAGGCCTCGCCGATGCGCTCCAGCAGATGCGGCTCATGCCGCGCCAACCGGGCGGCCAGCCGCAGGCAGGCCGCTGCGCGGAGTTGCCAGCGCGGATGCTCGGCCAGCGCAAAGCGGCGGAAAAAGTAGCCCATTTCACACAGCAGATGCGGGTTGCCACGGTCGCGCCCATAAGCCTGCCGGAAGTAGCGTTGCGCCAGCCGCAGGCGGCCGGTCAGGGTGAAGTGGTTGGCCGTACGGCGGAGCAGCACCGCCGGAAACTGCGCCAGATGCTGGTCATCCAAGGCGTCGGCTATTGCGGTCAGCGGGGGCGGCGCGCCGTATTGCAGCCAGGCACGGGAATGAAAGTCGAGCTTGGACTCATCCACAGCCGAAAACACGGCCGTCACGAACGGCGCGTACCCAGCCGTGTTCGAGAACAACACGGCTTCAAATCCGTTGCCGACGAGAATCGTCCGAAACCGGTACCGCGCCAGCGTCAGCGGCAGATGGACGACCTCGGTGATGCTCAACTCAAGCTGGGCAAGGGGCAGGGAAGTCGTCCCGCCCAGCATCCGGGCCTGCCACCAGGCGTAGGGCCCACGCCGCCGCAGGTGCGTTCCGTCAAAGACAAGCACTTCATAGCGGGCCAGCACGAGCAGCAGCGGAAAGGCGGCCAGCAGCGTCACTCCGGCGGCCGGCGCGCCAAGGCGAAACGCCACACTCGACAGCATCAACGCCAGGCCGGCGGCAAAGTAGTAGCGACCCTGTTCGGTCTGGATACGGTGGTAAGGCTGGGCGTTCAGGTCGGTCACACCTGCACTATGCCAGCGCCGACACGGGAACGCCAACCGTTTCAACGCCGCCAAACCGGCGCTGCCGGCGCTGATAGGCTACGAGGGCTTCGAGCAGGTGGGTGCGGTTGAAATCCGGCCACAGGGTATCGGTCACGAAGATTTCCGTGTAGGCCATCTGCCACAGCAGAAAGTTGCTCAGGCGCATTTCCCCGCTGGTACGAATGAGCAGGTCGGGGTCGCTGTCCGTGTAGAGATGGCGGGCCACGTCGGCTTCGGTCAGCGTGTCGAGCGGCCGCCCCAGCCCCATAAACTCGCGCACCACGCTGCGCAGGGCATCCACAATCTCGGCCCGCCCGCCATAGTTGAAGGCAACGTTCAGCGTCATCCGCTGGTTGTGCGCCGTGGCGGTCACGGCATAGTCAAGGGCTTTCCGAATCTCCGCCGACAACGCTTCCAGCCGTCCGATGAACCGCAGGCGCACGCCGTTGCGGTTCAGCAGCGGCACTTCGCGCCGAAGGCACTGTTGCAGCAGGCGCATCAGCATCGTGACTTCAACCCGCGGCCGCCGCCAGTTCTCCGAAGAAAAGGCGTAGAGCGTCAGGGTAGGAATGCCCAGCCGGGCGCAGTTTTCCACCGTCGCCCGCACGGCTTCGACGCCGGCCGGGTGGCCGGCAATGCGGGCCTTGCCCTGCCGGTTCGCCCAGCGTCCGTTGCCATCCATGATGATGGCCACGTGTTTGGGCAGGCGGTTGGGGTCGAGTTGGCGCAGCAGAAAAGCGTCCGGCGAGCCGGGTTCAATGAGGGTTTCCAATTCGTGCATTCAGAACTTCGCTGGATGAAACCGACCGGTAAAGTACGGCGTCTGAACGCCGGTGCGGGTATGCAAAAAAGCGCTGCGAATACTAGTAATCAACCTGCATGAGCGTCAAGCCTTGGGCTGGCGCGGTGGCGGCTGCGGCAAACTCCTTTGCTCCACAAAGTATCCCGGCCACCGCCGCCGCCGGCAGCCTGCCCTGGCCTACGGCCAGCAGCGTGCCTACCATGCGCCGGACCTGATACCGCAGAAATCCGTCTCCGTAAAACGCCACGGCCAGCAGCTCCGGCGGGCTGAAGGAAGCGTTGCCGGAGCCATCCCCGTCCGGGACTTCCGGGGCGAAGTCCCCATGCCACGTCACCCGGCGGATGGTGCGCACCGTGGTCTGTACCGTCCGGTCAGCGACGCTGAAGGGCGCAAAGTCGTGGCGTCCGACGAAGTGCTGCGCCGCTTCCCGCATCGCTTCCCAGTCAAGCGGCTGGGGAACATGCAGGCTGTAGCGCCGCCACCGCGTGCTTTCCACCCGTCCGCACCAGAAGGCGTAATGGTAGAGCTTGCCCCGGGCCGATTTCCGGGCGTGAAAATCAGCGCCGACCACCGCAACCTGCCGCACCCGGATGTCCGGCGGCAGGTGGGCGTTGAGCGCCGCGCGCCAGGTGTCGGGCGCGCGCACCTGATGGACATCCGTGTGGACAACCTGCCCCAGGGCGTGCACTCCGGCATCCGTCCGCCCGGCCGCGTGGAGCTGCGCCGGCTGGCCCAGCAGGGGCGTAAAAGCGGCCGCCAGCACGGCCTGAATGCTGCGGGCATTCGCCTGCGCCTGCCAGCCGGCGTACTCCGTGCCGTCATACTCGACCGTCAGTTTCAGGCGCGGCATGACCGATGTGGATGGTGCGAGGGAAGTGAAACCTGTCCACCGCGCTACGGCGTGGCGGGTGCCTTGACCGGCGGAGCGTCCTTGGCACAGCGGAAGCCGGTTGAAAGATCGCGGAATGTGCGCTCATTCATCAGGCGGCGTGTCACCATGGTTTTGCGGGCATCATCGGCAAAGCAGCCGCCGCGAATGATCTTGAGCGGCTGGAACTGCGGTTTGATGACCGCCTGACTGCCGGGATAGAGGTCATAGCCGCTGTCCGTCCACTCCGCCACGTTGCCGGCCATATCCAGCAGTCCGAAGGGGCTTTCGCCCGGAAAACTTCCCACCTGGCGGCGCTGGTCCTTGAGCTGGCTGACATCCCGGCCGGCGTTGAGCTTTGCCGGGTCAAACTCCATCCCCCACGGGTAGAGCCGGCGGTCAGTGCCCCGTGCGGCATACTCCCATTCGGCTTCCGTGGGCAAACGCTTGCCGGCCCACTTGGCAAAGGCCTGGGCGTCTTCCCAACTCACTTCAGCAACGGGCAGTTTGGCCGTCCCTGGCGGAAAGGTTTTCTCGCCTTTCCAGTTGGGTGGCGGCGGGTGTCCGGTTTCCTGGACAAACCGGGCGTACTGCTCGTTGGTGACTTCCGTGCGGTCCATGAAGAACGGGGCGATCTGACGTTCGTGCTCCGGCTTTTCAAAGTCGTCGGCGCTGGCGTTGTTGCCCATGGTGAACGTCCCGCCGGGGATATAGACCATTCCCAGTGGCGCCGGTGGCGCCGGTGGCGGTTTGGGGCTGGCAGCGCCTGTGGCCCCCTGCCCGGTCGTGGCTGCGCGCTGGGAAAGATACCACCCGCCACCGGCGACCAGCCCGACCACCACCAGTCCCACCGCAGCGGCAAGGGGAAGCCATGGCTTGGAGGCCGCAGCCGGCTTGCCATCCACCGTGACATACGTCCGCGTTTCACCTCCCGGCTCGGAGGTGCTCTTGCGGCTCGATCCCGTCGTCCGCTGGCTTTCCACCGTCGCCCGCTCGGCAGCGATATTCGACCCCGACAGCGCCAGCGTACGGTTGGTGGTCGGTGCTCTCTCACCCAGGTCGGTCGTGGACCCTTTGCCATCGCCCAGAGTGCTGCGGCTGGCGTGGCGCTGGACTTTGAGCAGATTCGTCAGTGAAGCCGTGCCCAACTTCGCCCCGGCTTCCTGCAATGCCTGTTCGAGTTCGCTGAGCAGGTGCAGGGCGGTCTCCGGCCGCTCATGGGGCTGCTTCGCCAGAGTGCGCAGAATGAGACGGTTGATGCTGGGTGGTACGGCAGGGTTGATGGTGACTGGCGGCGGTGGCGGCTGGGAGACATGCGCCATGAGCGTGGTCATGGCGCTTTCGCTCTGGAAGGGAACCCGTCCAGTGAACAGTTCATAGAGGATGACCCCCAGACTGTAGATGTCCGAGCGCGCATCCAGCTCGATGCCCTGGCACTGTTCCGGCGACATGTAATCGGGCGTCCCGATGACCGTCCCGGAAGCCGTCAGGGTGTTTTTGTCCTGGCGCTTGAGCTTGGCAATGCCAAAGTCGAGCACCTTGACATCCTTGATATTCCGCTCCTCATCAAGCAGCAGAAAGATGTTGTCCGGCTTGACATCCCGGTGAACGATGCCTTTGAGATGCGCCGCGTGCAGCGCGGAGCACACACAGGAATAGATGAAGTAGATGTCTTCCAGCGGCAGCGCATGCGTTTCCCGCAGCCGTTCCCCCAGGGACTCGCCTTCGAGGTATTCCATGACGAAGTACACCAGGTTGGAGTCTTTCGTCACACCGAAGTCCGTAACGCTGACCGCATTGGGATGGCGAATCTGGGCAGCGGCCTGCGCCTCGCGCCGGAAACGCTCGACGGCTTTTTCATCCTCGCCGAACTGGGCGTGCAGCACCTTGACGGCAAACGGCGTCCCAATCTCGACGTGGATGGCGCGATAGACCTGCCCCATGCCGCCTTCACCGATTTTTTTCTCGATGCGGTACTTGCCGTCAATGAGCAGCGGAATGAGACCCTTGCCGTCCACCGGGCAAAAGGTCACATTGTCTTCATATTCTTGCCCACATGCCGGACACTGTTTCATTGTGGTCTGCCTGGTTGCCTGGGCGTGCGTCACTTGTGCTTGAAAGCTGTGGTGCGGCCAGGCTTGATTGTTGGAAACCCAACCCCGAATGTCAAACCCCTTTGTGAGCCTGTTTTTACCCGATGTCTGACGAACTGATGGTTGCGCCCAGCTTCACGGTGTGCGGTGCCGGACTGGCCGGAACGCTGGTGGCGCTGTATCTTGCCCGTCAGGGCAATCGCGTCACCCTCTACGAACGCCTGCCGGATATGCGGACGCATCCCGTACCGCGCGGCCGTTCCATCAATCTGGCGCTGTCGCGGCGCGGGCTGCATGCCCTCGAAGCCCTTGGCCTCGCTCCGGTCATCCATCCGCTGACCATCCCTATGCGTGGGCGCATGATCCATAGCCCGCAGGGTGAGCTGACGTTCCAGCCCTACGGACGCACGCCGGAAGAAACCATCTTCTCCATTTCGCGTCACCAGTTGAACTGCGCCCTGCTCGATGCCGCTGCCCACTGGCCCAACCTGGAAATCCACTTCCAGTCGCGCTGCACGGGGCTGAACCTTTCTTCCATGACGCTGGAGATTGAAGATACCCGGACGCGCGCCGTCCGTCAGGTGAGCGCCCGGACGGTGGTTGGCGCCGATGGGGCCTTTTCGGCCGTCCGCCAGGCGCTTCAGCGCACCGACCGCTATGACTATGCCCAGACGTTTCTCCCGCACGGCTACAAGGAACTGACCATCCCGGCCCTGCCTGGCGGCCAGCATGCGCTGGAGAAAAACTACCTGCACATCTGGCCCCGCCAGGACTTCATGCTCATTGCGCTGCCCAATCTGGATGGCTCGTTTACCTGCACGCTGTTTCTGGCATACGAAGGCGCGGAAAGCTTTGCCAGCCTGACCGATGAAGATGCCATCCGGCGCTTTTTCGATCGCCACTTCCCCGATGTCACGCCCCTGATGCCGACGCTGGTGGAAGACTTCCAGCACAACCCGACCGGCTCGATGGTGACCATCCGCTGCTTTCCCTGGCAGTACGCCGGGCGCGTCGTGCTCGTCGGCGATGCGGCCCATGCCGTCGTGCCGTTTTACGGGCAGGGCATGAACGCCTCGTTTGAAGACTGCTTTGTGCTGGATGAATGCCTCCGCCGGCACAACGGCGACACCAGCGCAGCCTTTCTGGACTACCAGCAGCAGCGCAAGATCAACACCGATGCCCTGGCCGAACTCGCCTACGAAAACTACCTGGAAATGCGCGCCAAGGTGGCCTCGCCGTGGTTTCTGATGCGGCGGCGTCTCGAATATGCCCTCTCGAACCTGCTGGGCGACCGGTTTCTGCCGCTCTACACAATGGTGTCGTTTACGCGCATTCCCTACGCTGAAGCCCGCGCGCGCGCTGCCCGTCAGGACCGCTGGCTGGACGTGGCGCTGGCCACGCTGGCGCTGCTGGTGCTGCTGGCGCTGCTGTGGTGGCTCTGGCCGGCAGGACGCTGAGCGGGCGACTTACCGGAGCTGCTCCCACAGGCGGTAGAGCAGCCGGGCGCTGCTGACCAGCCCGGCGATCCCAAGCAGAAAGAACCACAGCGGTGCCGTCTGAAACTGGCGGTCCAGCCAGTAGCCCACCAGAAACGAACCCAGCATGGTCATCGGCAGCCCCAGTGCCAGCCCGGCCGCCGTCAGCATCCGGGCGCGCTGAACCGCTTCGTCGTTGTCCGAATTCTGGGGCGACGGCATCCGTGCGGCGAATGATGCAGATTGGGATGGAGATGGCGGAGGGCATGGGACTCGAACCCACATGTCCTTTCGGACGCCGGTTTTCAAGACCGGTGCATTAGCCATTCTGCCAACCCTCCGCAGAATAACCCGCGACCAATGCGACCCGGACTATAGCCCGGCTGCGCCACGCCGACAAGATTGCGCTACAATCCACACCTGCCGCCGCGCGGCTTCCGTCCCGGACGGCCGTCTGTGACGGAAACCCCGGGGCGGCGCGATGTCCGTTTCAAGCGAGGATTACGCGCCATGGCGCAGCATCAGAATTTTGAGTACCGAATCGGCGATGAAGTCTCCTTTGCCGCCGGGCATGGCATGCAGTACGGTGAGGTTGTCCGCATCATCACGCCCGGCCCCGACGGCGCCATCGAAATCCAGTGGGAGGATGGCCGGCGCGAAACCAAAAAAACCCGTGACCGCGCCATTCACCTGGTCCGGCGTGCTTCCGGTATCAGTGAAGTGGATGAACGGCGCGGCCCACGCCGGCGCAGCACCGATGATGAGATTGCCGAAGTGCGGCGCGGTGACATACGCCGCCGCCACGGATGACCCCGCGCCCCATTCCGGTCATCGTCGGGCCAACCTGCTCCGGGAAAAGTGACCTGGGGCTGGCTGTGGCCCGGGCGCTGGACGGAGAAATCATCAACCTCGATTCCATTCAGGTCTATCGCGGCCTGGACGTGGCCACGGCCAAGGTGCCGCCGGCGCTGCGCGCGGCCGTGCCGCACCACCTGATTGACGTTGCCGACCCGGCCGAGCACTACACCGCCGGCCGTTACGCCCGCGAAGCCACGGCCTGTCTGGCCGACATCGAAGCCCGTGGACGCACGGCCGTGTTCGTCGGCGGCACAGGCCTCTACTTCGACGCCCTGCGCGGCCGCCTCTTTGCCGAAGACGACCCGACCGACCTGCGGCTGCGCGCCCGTCTGCATGCCATCCGCGCCCGTCGTGGCGCGCCATGGCTGCACCGCATGCTCCGGCGGCTTGACCCGGCGACGGCGGCGCGCCTGCAACCCAACGACTGGTCGCGCACCATGCGGGCGCTGGAGTTTTTCCTGTGCACGCGCACGCCCCTGTCCCAACGGCAACGGCAGCTTGCGTCGCCGCCGCCCTTTGTGGCGCGCATGCGGCTGCTGGTGCTGTCGCCGCCGCGCGCCGAACTCTATGCCCGCATCAATGCCCGCGTCGAAGCCATGGTGGCTGCCGGTCTGCTCGATGAAATCCGCCGGCTGCTGGCGGCCGGCGTCCCGCCCGCCGCCGAAGCTTTCCAGGCGCATGGCTACCGGCGGTTCATCGAGTACCTGCGGGGTGAGCGTACGTACGTCTCGGCCGTCGAGCAGATGAAAACCGACACCCGCCACTACGCCAAACGCCAGCTTTCCTGGTGGCGACGCGAGCCGGAGGCCCACTGGCTGGCCGGCTTTGGCAGCGACCCGGAAGTGCAGCGGCAGGCGCTGGAGCTGTTACGTGCGCCGGCGCCAGTGCGTCCGGGGACTCAACTGGCAGGTGAGCTTCCCACGAGTGCATCGCCCTCCCTATGATGCCTGGTGATGCGTCCCTTAGCCGAAACAACCTTCGATGTGGTGGTCATTGGTGCTGGCGTGGCTGGTTTGACGGCTGCCCTGTTGCTCCAGCACGACGGCTACCGGACACTGCTGCTTGAAGCCCACGACAAGGCCGGCGGCTGCGCCGGGTACTTTTTCCACAAGGGCTACAACTTCGATGTGGGCGCAACGGTGCTGATGGGCCTTGACCCGGTTGGCCTCCACACGCAGGTGTTCAACCGGCTTGGACGGCCGCTGCCCGAAAGCACCCTCATCGAACAGGTGGATGTGCACCTGCCCGACCGCTGTGTTCACATCGCGCACAATCCTGAAATTTGGGCGCATGAGCGCGTGGTGCGCTTTGCCCGGACGCCCGAAGAGGCGGAGCGGCTGCGCGCCTTCTGGCAGCTTGTGGACCGGACGGCCGACACGCTCTGGACGGCGACGGCCAAACGGCCGGTGCTGCCGCTGCGCCACTGGCGTGATGTCGTCGCCAACCTGCGTCTGGTTTCGCCGGATTTTCTCCGCGCAGCGCCCTACCTGTTTTCGACCGTGGAAGACGTGCTGCGGCGCTACCGGCTGGCTGACCATGCCCCGCTGCGGGCTTTTCTTGACGGGCTGCTGCTCATCACGGTGCAGGAAACAGCGGCGCGGGCGCCTTTTCTGAACGGCGCGGCCGGGCTGGACATTTACCGCCACGGCATCCGGCGCGCGCGCGGCGGCATGAAGAGCTTTATCAAGGCGCATGTGGCAGCGTTCCGTGAGCTGGGCGGCGTACTTCGGCTGCGCCAGCGGGTGACACGCATCACTCCGGCTGCGGGTGGCGGCTACACGGTGGAGACTGACCGGGGGCTGACCGTGCATGCGCCGCGGGTGGTGGCCAACCTGCCCATCTGGAACGTGTCCTCGCTGGTGGCGGCGGATGTGTCGCGCCGGCTGAAGCGTCCTCTGAACAAGGCTGGCGTGGGCTGGGGGGCATTTACGCTCTATCTGGGCGTCCGGGCGGAGGTCATTCCCAACGATACGCCGCTCAACCACCAGGTGCTTTTGGAATACGGCGCGCCCTTTGACGACGGCAACAGCGCCTTTCTCAGTTTGAGCGAAGTGGATGATCGCGCCAGCGCCCCGCCAGGTCGCCGGACACTGAATCTTTCCACCCACACGGAAGTATCCCCGTGGTGGGAGTTGTCGCCGGAAGACTATGCAGCGCGGCGGGCGGCCGTGGTGGAGCGGCTGCTGACGGCAGCGGAGCGGGTGTTTCCGAATCTTCGGGAAGGCATCGAGTGTGCGTTGCCGGGGACGCCGCGCACGTTTGCGCGCTATACGGGCCGCGCGCAGGGCATGGTGGGCGGTTTGCGGACGACCCTGTGGAACAGCAACCTGTTCGGGATTGGTTCGCGTGATGTGGGCCTGCCCGACTTCTGGCTGGTGGGCGACACGGTGTTTCCAGGGCAGGGAACACCGGCCTGTGCGCTTTCCGGCATCAATGCCTGGCGCGACATTGGAATGCGGGCGTCCCGCCCGCAAGCCTGGGAGCGCGGGCGTCCCGCCCGCATCCTAATTTCAACCGTCGCTGACGCGACGGGAACCGATATGGGGTCCTCGCGATCCGTGGGTTGAAACCCACGGCTAAATTCAATCGTCGCTACGCGACGGGGGGGCATTGGGGCGTCCGTGATCCGTGGGTTGAAACCCGTACCCCGGCGTTGAAACGCCGGGCTAAATTCAATCGTCGCTACGCGACGGGGGGGCATGGGGGCGTCCGTGATCCGTGGGTTGAAACCCGTACCCCGGCGTTGAAACGCCGGGCTAAATTCAACCGTCGCTGACGCGACGCGGGAGGATTTCAACCCGGCGGTGTCGTGATTGCCCGCACATAACGATGTGGATTTTGGGATACCTACGCCGTGGGACGGAAACCCGTGGACGTGGGCCGTTGGTCGTGGGCTGCAACCGCATTTCTGTCGCGTAGCGGGAACTGAATTTAGCCGTGGGTTTTAACCCACGGATCAAGGTCGCCCCCCAATCATTTTCCGTCGCGTCAGCGACGGTTGAATTCCACCGTGGATGTTGATCCGTTGTGTATCCGTAAGGTGGCATTCGCATTCCCGTGTGTGGGAGATGCCCGTGTGGTTTGGTGATATTCAACCGTCGCTACGCGACGGGGGGGCATTGGGGCGTCCGTGATCCGTGGGTTGAAACCTGTACCCCGGCGTTGAAACGCCGGGCTAAATTCAATCGTCGCTACGCGACGGGGGAGGATTTCAACCCGGCGGTGTCGTGATTGCCCGCACATAACGATGTGGATTTTGGGATACCTACGCCGTGGGACGGAAACCCGTGGACGTGGGCCGTTGGTCGTGGGCTGCAACCGCATTTCTGCCGCATAGCGGCAACTGAATTTAGCCGTGGGTCTTAACCCACGGATCGTGGGTTCACCCACGATGGGTTTCAACCCACGGACCGCCGCGCCCCCCAATTTGGTTTCCGTCGCGTAGCGACGGGTGAATGTAAGGCGTGGGCGTCCCGCCCACGTGGACATTGGGCATCACACAATCCGTGGGTTGAACCCACGGCAAAATTCAATCGTCGCTACGCGACGCGGGCCGATGCGGTGCGTTTCCCTACGCGATGGGGACAACCCGGCGACGTGGTGGGTTGGTCACGCAATGATTCAACCGTCGCTGACGCGACGGGTGGATGGGGTTGCCCCAATCCGTGGGTTGAAACCCACGGCAAAATTCATCCGTCGCTACGCGACGACGGGAGGCGTCGGATACCCGTGCCATGGGGCGGAGACCCGTGGCCGTGGGCCATCGGAGACCCGTGGGTCGTTGATTGTGGGTTGCAACCGCATTTTTGCCGCGTAGCGGCAACGGAATTTAGCCGTGGGTTTCAACCCACGGATCGTGGGTTCACCCACGATGGGTTTCAACCCACGGATCGTGTCGCCCCCCAATTGGTTCCCGTCGCGTCAGCGACGGATGAATGCCATCCGTCGGGGATTCATGCGGGCGGGACGCCCGCGCTCCCAGGCTTGCGGGCAAGATGCCCGCGCTCCCAGGTGATGCCCACCTTCACTCGCTCAAATGCCGCGCCACATTCGTCCGGTACGCCAGCGCCGCCGGCAGCAGCCCCATCACCGCTCCCAACACCAACGTCCCGGCAATGACCGCCACCTCAAATGGCACGTAAGCCGTCAGCCACGCCGGCCCGACTTCCAGCCGCGTCCAGCGCCACGGATCAAGCGGCAGCCCGCTCAGGAACTTCAAACTGCTGCCCGCCACCGCCAGCAGGGCGTGCCCCATGAGCACGCCCACCACGCCGCCCAGCGCCGCCGTCATGGCCGCTTCCCAGACCAGCCAGCCGAAAACCGTCCGCCGGTGCGCCCCCAGCGCCCGCAGCACGGCCACTTCCCGCCGCCTCTCGGCCAGTGAGTTGTAAATCGCCACAAGTACCGAAACCGCCGCCACGACCACAACCAGCACCGACATCAAAAGCAACGCCCGGTCAACCGTCCCTACGATGGTAAACAGCTTCTGCACCTCGACGCCCGGCAGCGCCGCCTGAGCGTCCTTGCCCTTGTTGATTTCACGGTGCATCAGAAACAGATAACCCGGCGAGCGCAGCTTGACGATGATCGCCGTCACTTCATCTATGTCCGGCGCTGACGTGCCGGCTGGGTTCGCCACGGTCTGGTTTGGCGCTGTCTGGCCCGGCAGGGCAGGTTTGTCGCCGCCCGGTGTATCGCCAACCGGCGGCGCGGCCGGCTTCTTGCGGTGGTGATGATGGTGATCGTGATCGTTCCTGTCTTCTGGCCTGTCTTCCGGCGGGCTGCCGGACGGTTCCGCCGGCAGGGCTTCGAGCTGTTCGAGCAGGCTTTTCCCGCCCTTGTCGCGGCTTTCCTGGTGAATTTCATCCACGCTGCCCAGCGAAATGAAAATCACCCGGTCCAGCGGCGTACCGGTTTCGCGCAGGATGCCCACGACGGTAAACGGCGCGTCTTCGTGTTCCTCAGCGGCCGCCGTGTCTTCGACGCCATGCCGCGCCACAAAGGTCTGCCCCAGCCCCAGCCCGGTTTCCCGCACGACCACGCTGCCAATCACCGCCTCGTAGTCAGCCGCAAACGGACGCCCCTGCGCCACCGCAACCGGTTGCCCGTCCTTGAGCCGCACGAGATTGAAGTATTCCGGTTCCGTGCCGACCAGCCGGAAGCCCCGGTAGTTATCCCCCAGCGCCAGCGGTATGGCGTAGGCCACGCGGTCATCGGCCTTGAGCTTGCGGTAGTAGCTGTATGGCAGGTTGCCCACCGGCACATCCAGGTGGAACACCGTGTTGAGCACAAGCTGCAACGGCGACCCCTTGGCTCCGACGACGAGTTCGTACGACGCCGCCACATTGTCAAAATTCGCCTGCGCCTGCTGGCGCAGCGCCGTAATGGCCGTGACCAGCGCCACCCCCAGCCCGATGGAAAGGGCGGTCAGACCCGTGGAAAGCCAGCGTTGGCGCAGGTTGCGGTAGATGACCGTCAGAGTGTGCATTGGTGCGCCTCAGTGGACGTGATTGATGTCGGCCAGGCGGATTGTCGTTGGGAACCGGCGCGCCACGGCTTCGTCGTGCGTGACCACGATGAGCGCCGCGCCGATGTCCTGGCACAGGCGCTGCATCAGGTCAATGACGGCATCGCGGTGGCGCGCATCAAGCGCACTGGTCGGCTCATCGGCCAGCACCAGCCGGGGCCGGTTCGCCAGCGCCCGCGCAATCCCGACGCGCTGCTGCTGCCCGGCCGAGAGTTGCCGGGGAAAGTACCGCGCCCGCTCCCGCAGCCCGACGCTTTCGAGCAACGCCAGCGCTTCGGCTGTACCGGCGCGGTTGTCGGCAAACGTCATCCCCAGCAGGACGTTTTCCAGCGCCGTAAAGGCCGGCAGCAGGTGCACCTGCTGGAAGATGTACCCGATGTTGGCGGCGCGGAAACGGTCACGGCTGGCTTCGTTGAGGCGCGTGATGTCCGTATCGCCCAGCCGTACTTCGCCGCTGTCCGGCAGGACAATGCCCGCCACGACGTGGAGCAGCGTCGTCTTGCCCGAACCGCTGGCGCCCACCAGCGCGACCTGTTCGCCGGCGGCTACGCCCCAGTCGGGGATGTCCAGCACCGGCGTCGGCGGCTCGCCATCAGGACCCGGATACTGCACACGCAGTTGACGTATCTGAAGCAGAGACATGGCTGGGTTGCCGTTCAACATCAGGCTGCACCGCGCCAGGTTGCGACCAGGATTATTCCTAACTACAGTCAGGCTGTGCCGCACTTTACCCAACTTTGGGACGGCTGGCAAAGCCGGCCGTTCCAGAAATTCACGCGATTGCACTCCGGCTGTGCCGGAAATCCATCCAGGGAGGAACTCACGTATGTCGTCGGCTGGCACACCTGCCGCGCCGCAGCGCGTCCCGGTCACGGTGCTGACCGGTTTTCTGGGCGCCGGGAAAACGACCCTGCTCAACCGGCTGCTCTCCGAACAGCACGGCAAGCGCATTGCCGTCATCGAAAATGAGTTCGGGGAAATCGGGGTGGACCACGAGCTGGTCATCGAAGCCGAAGAGGAAATCTTCGAGATGAACAATGGCTGCATCTGCTGCACCGTCCGGGGCGATCTGATTCGGATTCTGGGCAGCCTGATGAAGCGCCGCCACAAGTTTGACTACATCCTCGTGGAAACGACGGGACTGGCCGATCCGGGCCCCGTGGCGCAGACCTTCTTCGTGGATGAGGAAATCCAGCGTCAGACCCGTCTTGACGGCATTGTGACGCTCGTGGATGCCAAACACGTCTGGGAACACTTTGACACCAGCGAAGTCCAGGAACAGATTGCCTTTGCCGATGTCATCCTCATCAACAAGACCGACCTCGTGGACGCCGCCACGCTGGAGCGCCTCGAACAGCGCATCCGCGCCATGAACGCCACGGCGAACATCCGGCGTACACAGCAGGCAAACGCCCCCGTCGAAGCCCTGCTGGACATCGGCGCGTTTGACCTCGACCGCGCGCTGGCCGTGGACCCGCAGTTTCTGGAGCCGGAGTATCCCTTCGAGTACGGCGGCCTCTACGCGCTTACGGCCGGCGAGGCGACGCTGGAGTTACAGCCCGGCCCCGACCCGACGCTTGACCTGCTGTTTCTGCCGGCCCCGGAAGGTGCGGACGACCCGCTGGCGGCGCTGACCGACCGGGCCATCGTCCTGTTTTCCGAAGAACCGGAGCCGGTGACGACCGGCCACCGCCTGACGCCCGAACCCCGGCTGCGGCAGCTTCGCCTGGCTGCCGACGGCCCGACGCGCCTGACGCTGGACGTACCCCAGACCGGGCATTACGTACTGTTGACCCAGCATCATCCTGAAGAGTTTGCAGCCGTGCTGCGGCAGGGAGGCAGGGAAGTCGCTCCGCTCCACAGCCGCGCCTACAAGCCCGACCACGAACACGACGCCGAGGTGACTTCCGTCGGCATCAATCTGCCGGGCGACCTTGACCCCAAGCGGCTGAATGCCTGGATTGGGGAGCTGCTTCAGACGCAGGGCCCGGACATCTTCCGCATGAAGGGCATCCTCAGCCTTGCCGGCGACCCGCGCCGGTTTGTCTTTCAGGGCGTCCACATGGTGTTTGACGGACGCCCCGACCGCCCGTGGGGCGCCGAGCCGCGCCACAACGCGCTGGTGTTCATCGGGCGGCATCTTGACCGCGCCGCGCTGGAAGCCGGCTTCCGGTCGTGTCTGGTTTCGTCGTAGTTTCGTTGCAGGGGGGAGGCGGCTGCCGTGCGTTTGCCTTCGATTGCCGCGTTTCTGAAAGGGGCGACCCGCCAGCTTGAAGTGGACTGGCAGGCGGTGCTGGATGATGGCGTCGTGGCGCTGGAATGGGCGCCGGATGGCGGGCATCTGGCGGCCCTGTCGGCGGCCGGGACGCTGACGGTCTGGGACGGCGCAACCGGGGAGCAGCGCTGGTCATGCGCGGCGCACCGGACGGGCGGCATGACGCTAAGCTGGTCAGCGGACGGCACGGTACTCGCCACCGGCGGGCAGGACCGGCAGGTGTGCCTGTGGGAGCCAACGACCGGCGACCAGCGGGCGAGCCTGCCGGCGGGTGCGGCGTGGGTGGAGCGGGTGGCGTGGAGTCCACCTTACCAGGATGGCGCGCCGGCGATGCTCGCTTCGGCGGCCGGCAAGGTCCTGCGTTTCTGGACGCCCACGGGCGACCTCATCAGTGAGCATCTGCGCCACACGAGTACGATTGCCGACCTGCACTGGCATCCGCAGCGCCGGTGTCTGGTGACGGCGTGTTATGGGCTGCTGACGGTCTGGACGCCGGGCGCTGACCTGCCGGCGGAAGTCTTTGCCTGGAAGCGTTCGCATCTGGCGGTACGGTGGCAGCCGCAGGGGCGGTATCTGGTGGCGGGCGATCAGGACGCCACGGTGCACGTCTGGGATGTGACGACCGGAGAGGACCTGGTGATGTCGGGCTACATGGTGAAGGTGCGGGAGTTGGCGTGGCATCCGGCGGGGCGGTTTCTGGCGACGGGTGGTGGGGCGGCGGTCACGCTGTGGGATTTTGCCGGAGACGGGCCGGCGGGTTCGACGCCAATTGTGTTGGAAGGGCACAGCGGGCTGGTGACGGCGCTGGCGTACTGTCCTGATGGGGGAGTGTTGGCGTCGGGGGCGGAGGATGGGGTGTTGGTGTGGCGTCCGCCGGAGAAGCCCGGCCGGACGGTGTCGCCGGTGGGGCGGTATGACGTGGCTGGCGGCGTGGCATATCTGGCGTGGCGCAGCGACGGTGTGCGTTTGGCGGTAGGCGGCGCGCAGGGGGAGGTGTTGGTGGCCGTTGTTGCCACGTAGCACCAGGGAACGCGGGCACCTTCCCTGGGAGCGCGGGCGTCCCGCCCGCAAGCTTGGTAGTACGGGCGTCCCGCCCGCATGAATCCCCGACGGATGGCATTCATCCGTCGCTACGCGACGGGAACCAATTGGGGCGACGTGATCCGTGGGTTGAAACCCACGGCTAAAATCAGCCGTCGCTACGCGACGAGGGAGGATTTCAACCCGGCGGTGTCGTGATTGCCCGCACACAACAATGCGGATTTTAGGATACCTAATTTTTGCCGCGTAGCGGCAAATGAATTTAGCCGTGGGTTTCAACCCACGGATCGTGGGTTCACCCACGATGGGTTTTAACCCACGGATCGCAGACGCCCCCCAACCCCCCCCGTCGCGTCAGCGACGGTTGAAATGCCATCCGTTGGATTTATGCGGGCGGGACGCCCGCGCTCCCAGGCCCGTCGCGTAGCGACGGTTGAATCATCCCGTGACCCCAACCCACATCGCCGAATTGAAACCCGCCTCGTCGCGTAGCGACGATTGATTTTAGCCGTGGGTTTCAACCCACGGATCATGGGCGATCCCCATCCCCCCGTCGCGTCAGCGACGGTTGAATACAACCCTTGTGATGTGAACGGAATGGCCACCGGAACCCCTGGGAGCGCGGGCGTCCCGCCCGCACAAATCCCCAACGGATGGCATTCATCCGTCGCTACGCGACGGGAACCAATTGGGGCGACGTGATCCGTGGGTTGAAACCCACGGCTAAAATCAGCCGTCGCTACGCGACGAGGGAGGATTTCAACCCGGCGGTGTCGTGATTGCCCGCACACAACAATGCGGATTTTAGGATACCTAATTTTTGCCGCGTAGCGGCAAATGAATTTAGCCGTGGGTTTCAACCCACGGATCGTGGGTTCACCCACGATGGGTTTTAACCCACGGGTCGCAGCGCCCCCGCCATCCCCCGTCGCGTCAGCGACGGTTGAATGCCATCCGTTGGGGATTTGTGCGGGCGGGACGCCCGCGCTCCCAGGCCCGTCGCGTAGCGACGGTTGAATTTAGCCCGGCGTTTCAACGCCGGGGGAGGATGTTCCCCCCAATCGTCCCGCGTCGCGTAGCGACGCCTGAACATAACGTAGGTTCAAACCCGTAACGGATTCCAACCCCCGGATCGTGCGATGCCCAACGCCCACGCGGGCAGGATGCCCGCGCTCCCACGCAGCGTTACCCCACGGTAACACCCGCCAAGAAAACCTTTGACACGCCCGCAAACGCTGTAATAGAGTGCCGCCCAGAGTCATCTTGAAACTATGCAACAACGTCTCCGCATCCTGATGGGCGGCGCCAGGTTGGCCAGGTCGTCAGCTTCGGATTGCAAACCCGCTTTGCCGTCCAGCGCTGTTTCTGGAGTCTCGTGTTGTGCTTTCTATAACATTGTCCTGTGAAGCTTTTTGGCTGCCTTTGCTTTTTCAGGCAGTCCCACCTATTCAATACCGGCACAAGGTGGAACTGGCTCTCCAGCCGAACCGCAGCGCGCGGCTGGCTAGGAGCGCGTCCGGTCTGTCCGTCGGCGCCCCTCTTCCTTTCCGGCGTCGCGCCGGGGGTGTCGTGTGGACAGGGATACAACCGGCCAGTTGGCGGCGTTGTGCCCCTCCGGTACTCAACCGCACCGGAGGGCGGTCGCCACGTGACCGCTGATCACGGGGTAGAAATCTTCGAGGAGGTGAGTGGCCTTATGGTTCCGGCAAAGGCATAACGCTTCGGAGCAAACGTGACCGGCACAACGCCTGGCTTGACGCGCACATGTCAGAAGGGCTAGCGTTGGCGGAAATTTTTTGGGGCTACCAGTTCGTAGTCGTGCACATGAAGACTGGTATTCGAGTAAACCATTCGGTTGACATCGCTTCGCGGTGTGCGTATCGTGCGCAGCCGTACTTCAGTCAACCAGCAGAAGTTTCTATGAGGAGGACACAATGATCTCTCATCAGCATCTTAGAGCGCCATCCTTCCGATGGCTGCTTGCGTGGGCGGTGCTGCTGGTCTTTGGCGCCGGCGGAACCGCGTATGGGCAATGCCCACCAGGTAACAATCCCCCTGCAATCTTAGGTCTGGGTGCCGGGCCGGGTAGCACCGACCGGAGTTTTGGGTATGGCAATCCAGCCTCCGGCTACAACGATCCAAGGCCAACCTTGTTGACTGATCCGACTGCCTTGATTAACAAGATCGGCATCCAGCGGACACTCCAAAGAATTGTTGCCAGGAAAGGTGAAATCCGCGCCATTGCGGTGCAGAATCTAGGCATCAACGCCAATAAGTTCATCGTTGCCGGCAATTTCGAGTACCGGGTGCCGAATACGACGACGGTGTACCGCCACATCATGCGGTTGAATCCGAACGGCACGATAGACACGACTTTTGTGCCCCCACCCGCATTTCAAGGACCTACGACGGGTGGCAATCCTGACCCCGGCCCCATCAATGCCCTGGCCGTGGATTCGCTGGACCGCATCGTGGTCGGCCGTGAGACAGCGCCCCGGCTGTTCCGGTTAATGCCGTCCGGTATGGCTGACGGTGCCTTCAACAACAACATCAACACGACGATGGCCATTACCGGTCCGGTACTGGCGGTGGAAACAGATCCCGCTAACCGCATTTACGTCGGATTGGGGAGTGGCGCTTTCATCCAGCCACCGCCACCGGCACCGCCGCTGGACACCCGTCCCTTCTTCACCCGCCTCAACCCGACGGGCACTCTTGACAACACTTTCTTCTGGGGGCCGCAGACTGCTCCATTCTTTCAGGCCAGTGTCGGCGGTCCTGTCCGGGCTATCAAGTATGTCAACGACACCGGGTTTGGGAATCCGGGAGTGGTTGTCGGGGGGGCCTTTACCCAGAGTTCGGGTGGGCTTGTGAATCTCAACAACACCCGAAATGTAACCCTTTTTGATCTGACTGGGGCAGCTGATCCCGCAGGACTGTTTTTTGGCAACTTCTTCTCTGGTTTTGATGCTCCGGTCAATGCCTTGGCGGTGAACAACACACTGGCTCCGAGTCTTATTTATGCAGGCGGGGAGTTCAGCAATGCTTTTGGCTTTGGCGGCGCACCGGTTCCGCGCGCCCGGGTGGCCGGGTTTGATGGTTTCCTTGGCGTGACCGGGCCGGTGGGGTCCGTATCAGGGGGGCTCATTCCCAACCCGGTGCGGGCGCTGGTGCTGACGGCTGGACCGCCGAACTTTGTGACCGGGACAGCCTTGCTGCACGCTGGCGGGCAGGAAACCGCCACCGCTTTTGGTGATGCCGCCCTGAGTGTGACGACGGGTGCTTATCTAGGCACTCTTGGCACGGCCTCGCCCTTCTTCCCGCCGAACCCGGCGGTGGTGCGGGCCATGGCCGCCAACAGTACCAACGGGGCGCTGTTTGGCGGGGATTTGCTCAACTCCAATGGCGAGAAGTTGGTAGCGACTTTCAACTCCAACTACAACCCACCAACCCCAACAGGTTTGCCATCTTTGGATCTCTTGGCGAATCTTACGCTGCAACTGGGTCCCACTCAGTTCTATGCCTCAGCCATTGATGGTAATGGTAACCTGTACATCGGTGGAGATGTTGGACCCGATCCTGGTACTGATGCTGACCCGGGACTAGGAAATATAGCCGAGCTGTACCGCATCTCACCCTGTGGTGACGTACAAGTTGTCGCACGGTTCAGGAATGTTGCGGGCTATCTTGTCCGTAACGATATTGACAATGGTGCCTTTGTTGACCCGTCGGAAGATATCAACCGTACCCCTAACATGGGCTTCCGGCGCGTGGATCGGACTGACCCAGCCTCTATCCGTGCCATTGCCATTGACCCACAGGGCCGGATTTACGTCGGCGGGCAGTTCAACCAGGTTTCCGACGGTCCGGGCTTTGTGCCGTGGAACAATCTGGTGCGGTTGATGAGTAACGGAAATATCGATCCGCTCTTCTAGGTGGGGCAGGATGATCCCAACCCGCCGCCGGGCTACACATCCATCCGCAAGGGCGGTCCGACCGGCTTTGGCGCACCCGGCGTTGGTTTCACTACAGTTGACCCCGAGCGCATCCAGCCGTTGCCGGTCGGTACTTGTGGTGCCCCGCCGGTTTACCCCGGTACTAGTAACCCCAGTCCCGTCCCTGGCACTGGTGAGAAGTACAACCCCAACGAAGGCCGCGTGAATGCCATTGTACTCCAGCCGGACGGCAAGGTGCTCATCGGCGGGGAGTTCAAGTGCTACAACGAAGTGCCGCGCGGTGGGATTGCCCGTCTCACGTCAACCGGTTCGCTGGACCCGACCTTTGGCGATTCATCTTTCTCGATTCCCGGCGTAGGTGACTACCTGCTCTGTGGCAATCCGGGTGGGGCAGTAGTTACAGGCATTGCGCGCAATGCTACCTTCCAAGGTATTCCACTCGTGGCTTACAACCGGGCGCGGGTCAATGCCATTCTGCTGCAACCGGATGGCAAGGTTGTGGTTGGCGGATTGTTTGCACGTGCCAATAACGTTGACCGCTACAACATTGCCCGCTTCAATAGTGATGGTACGCTGGATACGAGCTTTGCCCAAGCTGGAGCAAACTTCGCTACGGGTACTTCCGGCTTTGTGCCGCCAAACGCTTTCCTTCCCCCTCAGCCGACAGATCCACCCACGGGGCCAAACCAAGGTGCTACCTCCAACGGCCGTGGCGGTGAAGTTTTTGCCTTGGCGCGGCAGTCCCTTGGCAGCAACGCTGGGAAGATTCTCATCGGCGGACAGTTCCGGAGCATTGTCAATCCTGGTGGCAGCAGTGGAACCCCCACCGTGTGTGTGGCCTTTACCCGATTGCTTGGAGACAACGGGCGACTGGATAACACTTTCCTAGGGGGGCGCCGCAGTCAGCCACCAGGTCAGCAACCAGAATATGATATTTTCGGTTTGCGGTTTCCGTTTGGTGTCAACCTTGATCCTCTTGCAACAGTGCGGACGATTGTTGTCAAGTCAGATGACAGGCCCATCATTGGCGGGCCGTTCCTTATCGGGCCGCGGAACCTTGCCGGAACCGATGGTATCGGTTACATCAACAACCGGACGCGGGCGCGCGTCCACCGGACGGGTGTCAACGGGGAGTTTGGTGATGCCCTGAACCCCTTCCTGCCGCCACCCCCGGCGCCGCCTTACAACCCGTCTGTCCCACAGGCAACCTTTCTGTCCACATGGCTGGCGGTGCCGCCGGGCGTTGGGCAGAACCCCAATGCGCCATTGGTCTTCCAGCCTGGCCCCTATGCTGTGGCCCTGGCGGCCGGGTTTGGCGGGTTCCCGCCGCCTGTGCTTCCTCTGGGATCGCTGGCTTCCATTTTTGCCCCGGGCAGTGCCTTCCCGGGAGTTGGTAGCGGCCTGACGCCACCACCGCCACCACTACCACCAGGAGCTACTTCAGAAATCAGCTACTATCCCAACCTGCCCTTCAACCAGACACCACCCTTCGGTCTCCGTTACACCGATACGAGAATGACGGTGAACACCATCACGCTCGATCCGGATCGGCGGCGGGCCTACATTGGCGGTCTGTTCAACACCTTCGAGTCGGTGCGCGCCGACTTCCAGAATGACGGTGCCGGCACTCCCAACGGGCTGAACCTCGACATCCGGTGGCCCGGTGTCGCGGCGTTGCAGAACGGTTCGGGCTGCTCCTACGGGCTGGTCCAGCCGAGCTTCCCGCCCTCCCAGCCGATTCCCTTCCCGCAGATTCCGCCGCCCGGCCCGCCGGTTCCGCCGCCCGGCCCGCCGCCTCCCCCCATCCCCCTGGGTGCAATGAACCCGGCCGGTGGCCAGATGGTCATTGCCACGATGACCCGCAGCGCGGTTTCGCTGTGCAACCTCACCCCGACGATCACGACGAACTCGCCGTTTGTCACCATCGTGGGGGCGGTGCCGCGCAGCACGAATCCGGGCTTTGTGGACATCGTGGTGAATCTCTCCCCCAACAACACAGGGGCGAACCGGCCGGGTTCGGTGACGGTGACGCTGCCGAGTGAAACCGTCACGCCGCCAGAATTGAGGACCATCATCTTCGAATTCACCCAGGGTCCGGATTCGGGCTGCACGTACACGGCGACGGCCGTGCCGGCGAGCTTCCCTGTGGCTGGCGGCACGGGTCAGTTCCAGATTACGACCGGTTCTGGTTGCTCCTGGACGATCCCGACTACGAGTCTCCCGACCTGGATTTCGGCCAGTCCGTTGAGCGGTTCCGGTTCGAGCACGGTGAACTTCACGGTGGCGGCAAACACGGGTTCGCCACGCTCGGCGACGGTCACGGTAGCCGGGCAGAACATCACCATCACGCAGGCGGGTACCTGCACGCTGACGCTCGGCACGGCGACAGGCACTTCGCTTCCGGTGACGGGCGGCACGGGTCAGTTCACGGTGACGACCTCTTCGGGATGCACCTACACGGCGACGAGCAGTGCGCCGTGGCTGGTCATCACGGGTGGCGCGTCGGGTGGCCCGACGGGTACGGTTGCCTTCTCGGTCGGCCGCAACAGCGGTGCGGCGCGGCAGGCCACCATCACGGTGACGACGCAGGGTGCGCCGTCGCAGACGGTGACGGTCTCGCAGGCGCCGGACAGCGGTCCGGACACGGTGGGTATGTTCCGTCCGTCGAACGGCTTCTTCTACCTGCGCTTCTCGAACACCTCCGGCAATGCCGATACCGACTTCTTCTATGGTACGGCGAATGACGTGCCGCTTTCGGGCGACTGGGATGCGGACGGCGTCACGACCATCGGCATCTTCCGGAACGGTCAGTTCTTCCTGCGCAACAGCAACTCGGCGGGCTTTGCGACGGTGCCAGCCTTTGCGATTGACGGCACGCAGCCGGGAGACATTCCGATTGCGGGCGACTGGGATGGCAATGGCTCGACGACCGTGGGTCTGTTCCGGGCAGGGGTCTTCCTGCTGCGCAACAGCAACATATCCGGCCCGGCGGACATCATCATCAACTACGCGCTGCCGACCGATACGCCCATCGTAGGCGACTGGGACGGTGATGGTGTGACGACCATTGGTCTGTACCGGGCGAGCGTTGGGTTCTTCGCGCTGCGCAACACGAACTCGTCCGGTGCGCCTGACCTCCAGTTCTTCTTCGGCAACCCGAACGATGTGGCGGTGGCTGGCGACTGGGATGGCGATGGTGTGACGACCATCGGGGTGTTCCGTACGGGGACGTTCTTCCTGCGGAACAGCAACTCGGCTGGTCCGGCGAACCTGACGGTGAACTACGGTGTGCCGACTGACCGACCGGTCATCGGCAAGTGGGTACCGTAACCACACTCAGTACGGGCGGGGTGATCATCCCGCCCGTACGTAACGGGTGAAATGATGGAGGGGCGGGTTTTCAACCCGCCCCTCTTTTTTCCCCTGGGAGCGCGGGCATCTTGCCCGCGTTCCAGTTCCGTCGCTACGCGACGAGGGGGGATTCCAACCCGGCGATGTGGTGGGTTTGTCACGTGATGATTCATCCGTCGCTGACGCGACGGAAAATGATTGGGGGCGACCGTGATCCGTGGGTTGAAACCCACGGCGAAATTCCGTTGCCGCTACGCGGCAAAAATTCCGTGGGTTGAAACCCATCGTGGGTGAACCCACGGATCGCGGTTGAATATCACCAAACAACACGGGCATCTCCCCCACACACAGGAATGTGGGCGCCACCGTACGGATACACAACGGATTAGCATTCACGGTGGAATTCAACCGTCGCTGACGCGACGGAAAATGATTGGGGGCGACCGTGATCCGTGGGTTGAAACCCACGGCAAAATTCATTTGCCGCTACGCGGCAAAAATGCGGTTGCAACCTACAACCAACGGCCCACGGCCACGGGTTTTCGTCCCACGTCCCAATGGGTTTCCGCCCCACGGCGTAGGTATCCCAAAATCCGCATCATTGCATCCGGGCAACCCCCCATCGTTGGTGGAATCCCCATCGTCGCGTAGCGACGATTGAATTTAGCCGTGGGTTTCAACCCACGGATCGCGATGCCCCCAATGCCCCCGTCGCGTCAGCGACGGTTGATTTTTGCCGTGGGTTGAAACCCATCGCGGGTGAACCCACGATCCGTGGGTTGAACCCACGGCTAAATTCCGTTGCCGCTACGCGGCAAAAATGCGGTTGCAACCCACAACCAACGACCCACGGCCCATGGGTTTCCGTCCCACGTCCCACGGGTTTCCGTTCCACGTCCACGGGTTTTCGTCCCACGTCCCAATGGGTTTCCGCCCCACGGCGTAGGTATCCCAAAATCCGCATCATTGCATCCGGGCAACCACCCATCGCTGGTGGAATCCCCATCGTCGCGTAGCGACGATTGAATTTAGCCGTGGGTTTCAACCCACGGATCGCGATGCCCCCAATGCCCCCGTCGCGTCAGCGACGGTTGATTTTTGCCGTGGGTTTCAACCCACGGATCACGTCGCCCCAATTGGTTCCCGTCGCGTCAGCGACGGATGAATGCCGTCCGTCGGGGATTCGTGCGGGTGGAATCAACCCAAGGGGTGTTTCCGGTGGCCATTCCGTTCACATCACAAGGGTTGTATTCAACCGTCGCTGACGCGACGGAAAATGATTGGTGGGCGACCGTGATCCGTGGGTTGAAACCCACGGCAAAATTCATTTGCCGCTACGCGGCAAAAATTCCGTGGGTTGAAACCTATCGTGGGTGAACCCACGATCCGTGGGTTGAACCCACGGCTAAATTCCGTTGCCGCTACGCGGCAAAAATGCGGTTGTAACCTACAACCAACGACCCACGGCCCGTGGGTTTCCGTCCCATGTCCCACGGGTTTCCGTTCCACGTCCACGGGTTTTCGTCCCACGTCCCAATGGGTTTCCGCCCCACGGCGTAGGTATCCCAAAATCCGCATCATTGCATCCGGGCAACCACCCATCGCTGGTGGAATCCCCATCGTCGCGTAGCGACGATTGAATTTAGCCGTGGGTTTCAACCCACGGATCGCAGACGCCCCCCAACCCCCCCCGTCGCGTCAGCGACGGTTGAATTTAGCCCGGCGTTTCAACGCCGGGGTATGGGTTCAACCCACGGATCGCGGTTGAATATCACCAAACAACACGGGCATCCCCCACACACAGGAATGTGGGCGTCACCGTACGGATACACAACGGATTAGCATTCACAGTGGAATTCAACCGTCGCTGACGCGACGGAAAATGATTGGGGGCGACCGTGATCCGTGGGTTGAAACCCACGGCAAAATTCCGTTGCCGCTACGCGGCAAAAATGCGGTTGCAACCCACAACCAACGACCCACGGCCCATGGGTTTCCGTCCCATGTCCCACGGGTTTCCGTTCCACGTCCACGGGTTTTCGTCCCACGTCCCAATGGGTTTCCGCCCCACGGCGTAGGTATCCCAAAATCCGCATCATTGCATCCGGGCAACCACCCATCGCTGGTGGAATCCCCATCGTCGCGTAGCGACGATTGAATTTAGCCGTGGGTTTCAACCCACGGATCGCAGACGCCCCCCAACCCCCCCCGTCGCGTCAGCGACGGTTGAAATGCCATCCATTGGATTCATGCGGGCGGGACGCCCGCGCTCCCAGGATGCGGGCGGGACGCCCGCGCTCCCAGGTTGTTCCTCACCCCCACAGATACCGCTCGTCGTACGCCACCTGGTGCTTCTTCAAAAACAACAGATATTCCTCCTGAAACGTCTGCACCCGGTGATGCTCACGCTGGTTCTGAATGTATTTCACCACCTGCGGCACATTCGACCTGCTCACCGAAAACACCCCATACCCGTCCTGCCAACCAAAGTTCCGCAACTCCGGAAACACCTCGTGTATCCAGCGCGACGAATCCCCCTTGATCCGCCTGACAAGCTCCGCCGGCGAAACTGTCGGCGGCGCCATCAGCAGCACGTGAACATGATCCTCCACACCCCCAATCTGTACTGCCTTTGCCCCCTGCCGGGACGCCACACCCCCCAAGTAAGCCCAAACACGCTGCTCAATTTCCGGCCGAATGAACTTCGTCCGCTGCTTTGTGCTGAAAACAACGTGGTAGAACAACGAACTGTATGTGTTGGCCATAACCCCCTCCACACTACCGGTCATCCGCAGGCGATGACCGAAAGTTGAACGCGGCCACAAACCACGCCGCGACAGGTTTCCCCTGCCGCAAGGCCGGCCGGAAGCGCACCGCCCGCAACGCCTTCTCCACCGCCGCTTCCAGCCCGTACCCTGCCCAACGCACCACTGCCACCTCCCGCACCTGCCCGTCCCGGCCAACACACACTTCAACCATTACCGTCGCCGTGACACCCGCCGCCCGCGCCAGTCCGGTCGGCTCCGGGCGCGCCCGCACCAGTGGCACCGGCGCGGTCACGCCGGGCGGCAACACCCCGTCCCGCAAGTCAAGCACCTCGTCGGCACCATCCCCGCCCGCCGCACACCCCATCCCCGGCGTCTGTCCCCGCACCCGCCGCCAGTCCGCTGCAAAACGCTGCGCCGCCGCTTCGATGCCTGCTGCCACCGCCGGCAAAAACCCTTCTTTTCCCTCGATGAAATCCACATGCTCGCTGGCGACAAGCTGCCCCGTACGGGTTTCCACCGCGAACAGATGCAGCGTCCCGCCCACTATGGTTTGCCGGTCGGAAAGGCTGCGTTCGCCCCGCCGCAGCCGCACAAGCACGTAGCCTTCGCTGCCCACCCGCGCCCCAAGCGCCTGCGCCGCCGTACAGGTCGGGTTGAAATCCAGCGGCCTGCCGGCTGGGACTGCCGCAAACACCTGTGCGCGTGGCACTACTTCCAGCCCTTCCCGTGCCAAAGCCTGCTCCAGCGCCGCCAGCAGCCCTTCCGACGTAACACCGCCCACGTCGTCGGCGATGTCGGGCGGCAGAACAGCCACCGTCAGCGGCTCATCCGACACAAACAGCCCGGCCGGAAGCGGCCTGGCACCGGCCGGCAGCGCCCACAGGCAGCCTCCCCACAGCCCAACCAGCAACAACCACAACCAACAATACGTGACGTGGTGCGCCCCAAGCGTGTATTGTGAACGTTGCGGCCACACCGGCGCCCTCTGATTCACCATGACTTCTGTTGTTCCCAAGTACGCATCGGCTGTGATCCTACTGCGCCGGAATGAAGCCGGCGACTGGCGCTTTTTCTGGGCCCGGCGCGCCCAGGCTGCGCCCTTTCTCGGCGGCTACCACGCCTTTCTGGGTGGTCGCCGCGACCCGGAAGACGAACAGGTACCCGTACGCCACGCCACCGACCCGGAACACGCCGCCCAGTGTGCATGTGCGGTGCGCGAGGTCTTCGAGGAAGCGGGCATCCTGCTGGCCGAAAGCCGGTTGACTGCGCCCGAAACGCGGCTGGCCGTACGCGCCGACCTGATGGCCGGCCGCCTGACCTTTGCCGAAGTGTGTGCGCGTTTTGCCGTCGAAATTGACGCGCGCCGCCTCATCCCGGGCGGGCGATGGGTGACGCCGGTGGGTGTCCCGCGCCGCTACGACACCACGTTTTTCGTCAGCCGGCTCGACGGCGCGGACGAACCCGAACTCTGGCCCGATGAAATGGTGGACGGACAGTGGGTGACGCCAGCGGAAGCCATGGCCGCCTGGGCGCAGGGCGCGGTGCGGCTTGTGCCGCCAACCCTGCACAGCGTCCGCAGCCTGCTGCGCTGGACGACCGAAGGTTTTGCCGGGCGGGAGGATTTCCAGCGTCTGCGCGAGTTGCTACATGATCATCCTGCCGCTCATGGCGAGCCGCCAGCTTTTATCGAACTGGCGCCGGGGATCGTCACCTTTCCGGTTCGTACGCCGACCCTGCCGCCGGCCACGCATACGAACTGCTACCTGGTGGGCGACCGGGAACTGGTCGTCATTGATCCGGCTTCACCCTACCCCGAAGAGCAGGCACGCCTCGATGCCCATCTGACGTGGTTGGCCGAACAATGTGGTGCGCGGGTGACGGCCATCTGGCTGACCCATCACCATCCCGATCACGTTGGAGGAGCCGCCCACTTGAGCCGGCGCTGGAATGTGCCGGTTGCCGCCCATCCCATCACTGCCCGGCTGCTGGAAGGCAAGGTACAGGTTTCACAGTGGCTGGCCGACGGCGACGGGCAGTTCATCCCGGCGTCGCCGGCCATGGGAAGGTGGAGCACCACGCCGCCGGGCTGGCCCGGCTGGCGGCTGCGCGCAGTGTTTACGCCGGGTCATGCGCCGGGCCATCTGTGCTTTTTCGAGGAAACGACCGGCACACTGCTCAGCGGCGACATGGTGGTGGGGCTGGGCAGCGTGCTCATTGATCCTGATGAGGGCGATATGGCGGCATACCTCGCTTCGCTGCGGCGGCTTCAGTCGTTGCCGGTGCAGCTCATTGCGGGCGGTCACGGGCCGGCGCTGGGCGAGCCGCAGGCAGTTCTGGCGGCTTACCTGACCCATCGCCAGCAGCGGGAAGAGTCCATTCTGGCTGCACTGCGTTCCGGGGCGACGACGGTCGCCGATCTGGTGGCCGTGGTGTATGCCGACACGCCGGCGGCGCTGCACCCGCTGGCCGCACGGTCGGTACAGGCACATCTCGTGAAGCTGACGCGCGAAGGGAAAGTGCAGCAGTCCGGGGGCCGCCTACAGCTTGCCGACGTTGCCTGAACCGGCATACTCGGAGCTGACCACCATGCGAAGCTGCTTGTTCTGTACGGAAACGCCGACGAACCGGCTGCCGCAGACCGGGCAGTACATCGGATCGCCCGGCTTGGGTGCGGCCCAGCCCGGACGGGTCGGCTTGAAGTGGGCGGCCTTGAGTTCGACCGGTTCGGGGCCGACGTAGGTGTAGATTTCAGAGTTGCAGAAGGTGCAGATGACAGGCTTCATGGTTTCTTCGTTTTCTTCGACGGAGCCACTTGTTTCAAAGCGGAGAACAAAAGTGAAGCCTAGTTTGCGCCAGGGGCGGACAGCAATCCGTATCGGCGCATTCATTCGGCGCGGCTTCGTCCGACAGTTTTCATGGTGAACATCCAGAAGTTTGCCGCATATCGGCACTGGCCGTGGCTGCTGGCCGTTGGGCTGGCCGGGCTGGTCTATGCCAACACCCTGGGCAATGGGTTTACGTATGACGACACGCCCATCATCGTCAACAACCCTACCATCCGGTCGCTGGCCGATGTGCCACGCCTGTTTTTGGCCGGCTACTGGGATCACCAGCAGGACGGCGGCAACAATTACCGTCCCCTGTTGGTAACTACTCTGGCGGTGGACTATGCCCTGTGGGGGCTGCGTCCGGTCGGCTATCACCTGACCAACCTTATCCTCCACGCCGCCAACACGGTCTGGGTGTGGTGGCTGCTGCGGTGCTACCACGCAGCGCCCTGGCTGGCGCTGCTGGCGGCGCTGGTGTTTGCCGTGCATCCCGTACACACCGAGGCCGTGGCGAATGTCGTCGGGCGGGCTGAGTTGCTGGGGATGTGCTTTGGCGGGCTGATGTGGTGGGGCTGGGTGCAGGCGCGCTGGGATACGGAGCGTGCCGGATGGTGGCGCGCCCTGGCGGCGGCGGGCTATCTGGCGGCGATGCTGTCGAAGGAAAACATGGTCGTGCTGCCGGCGGCGCTGTGGCTGGCAGAGGTATTGCGCGCGCGGCATCGTCTCTGGCGCGCAGGCTGGCCGGCATGGTGGGCCACGACGCGCCCTTTCTTCTGGCTGGTGATTCCGTGGTTGCCTTATGCCGGGTTGCGCCTCGTGAGCCAGCAGGGGTTTCAGCCAACCGGGGCGCTGTCGGGCAATCCCATGTATGCCCAAACGCTTTGGGAACGGCTCGTCACCATGGCAGGCGTTTCCCTGGAATGGTATCGGCTGGTGTTTCTGGGGTTTCCCCTCAAGCCCTGGTACGACGCGCACAATCTGGCGCTGACACCGGTCTGGAGCTGGCGCACAGGGCTTGGCGGATTGGTCACGCTTGGTCTGGTCGTGGGGGCGGTGGCGGCCGTGCGACGTTTTCCGCTGCTGACCTTTGCGGTGGGCTTCTGGTTCATCACGCTGGCACTGGTGAGCAACATCATTGCGCCACTGTGGACGCCCCTTGGAGAACGCTGGCTGTATGTGCCGTCTGTGGCTTATGCGATTGCCGTCGCTTGGGTGCTGGTCAGACTGGGTGGAATGACCAGCCAGCAGCCGGCAGCCGCCTGGCGGGTCGGCGTCAGTGTGGGCATGGCGCTGGTGTTGTTCATCGGTTATGCCTACGGGACGAGTCGGCGCAACCTCGACTGGCAAAGCGACTGGCGGCTGTTCACACGTTTTCTGGAAACCGATCCGCAGCATCCATTGCCCTACACGTCGCTGGCCCACGCCTGGCAGACGACTGACCCGGCACAGGCGCGTGCTTACTATGAACAGGCACTGGCGCGCGTGCCGAACTTCTTTCTGGCGCTGCTGGGGTTGGCACAACTCGACCTGCGTGAAGGACGCATCGAAGCTGCCCATGCAAGGTTGGGTCAGATGGTTGCTGCCAAACCGCCGGAAGTCGTGCCGACTGACGCCGACTGGGGGCTGGTACACGCCCTTTATGCCCGGACGCTTGCCCTGCAGGGTGACACCGCCCACGCCCTGGAACAGATTGCCGAGGCGCGGCGCTACGGGCCGCGGGATGCCCCGACGCTGACGAGCTGCGCCATCGCCTATGTAAACCTTGGTCAGCCGGCCGAAGCCGAAAGCCTCCTGCGCGAGGCGCTGGATTTGGGTGTGGATACGCCGACGATTCGGTTCAACCTGGGGGCAGTGCTGCTCCGGCAGGGCCGGACGGACGAAGCGGAGCGCCATTTTGAGGCCGCACTGCGCCTGGACCCGGACTTTGCTCCGGCGCGCCTGGCCCTTGACAGGCTCCGTCCGGCAGATACGCCGTAGCAACACAGGGGCCGGGTTTGTTACCCGGCGCGGCGGCGGGGCATTTCGTCGCCGGAATCGTTGGCGGTATCGGGCTGGCGTCCGCGCCAGAGTTCATTTGCCGCCACCTGACGGGTGGTTGTCACGCGATGTTCCTGCCCGTTGGTAGTCAGGGTGATGTCACCGTGCAGGTCGGTACGATAGAGCGCGACATCGAGGCGGCGCAGGCGGTCGAGTGTCGCCTGGGTGGGGTGGCCGTAGCGGTTCGTCGCGCCACAGGAAATGATGGCTACGGAGGGTTTGGCGGCGCGCAGGAAGCGCTCCCTGGTCGAATGCCGGGAGCCGTGGTGGGCTACCTTGAGCGCCGTGACCTGGAGCGGTGCACCGTCGGCAATGAGCCGGTCTTCGGTTTCGTCTTCGGCGTCGCCAGTCAGGAGCATGGAAAACTGTCCGTAGTCGAGCCGTACGACGACGGAGTTGGCATTGAGGTCGCTGCCGGAAACATTTTGCAGCCAGGGTTGCCGTGGCCCGAGCACGGAGAGGGTGATGCCGTTGTCGAGGTTGAACTTCTGCCCGGCTTGCGCCACCGTGAGCCGCCCGACGTGCTTTTTGACGGCTTCGAGCATGCGGCGGTAGGTCAGCGTGGTGTGTTCCTGTCCGCTGTCGAGGAAGTTCTTGACCTTGACGCTTTCCAGAACGTAGCCCATGCCGCCGATGTGGTCGGCGTGGGGGTGGGTGGCGATGACGAGGTCGAGTTCGGCGATACCCTGCTGTCGTAAAAATGCCACCACCTTTGACCCGGCTTCGGCTGGCCCGGCGTCAATGAGGATGGTTTTCTTCTCCGGCGTGACGATGAGGTAGCTGTCGCCCTGGCCAACGTCAATGGCGTGGATGTGCAGCAGTTTTCCGGCCAGCGGCGGCGGTCCGGGAATGAGCCGGTCACGGAAATGCCACAGCAGCCAGAGTGAGGCCGCAGCCAGACCGAGCAGGCCAACAACCAGCAGGCAACCCTGCCATCCACGGCGCGCAGATGATGAACGGCGATCCTTACGCATGGGTGCTTCCCCAGGGAGCGCGGGCGTCCCGCCTGCACCTTGGCAGGGGTGTGGGCATTTTGTCTGCCTGAACTCTAACGAATGGTATTCAATCGTCGCTGACGCGACGAGGCTGGGAGCGCGGGCGTCCCGCCCGCATGGGGGTGTGTGGGCAACCGTGATCCGTGGGTTGAAACCCGTACCCCGGCGTTGAAACGCCGGGCTAAATTCAACCGTCGCTGACGCGACGAGGCTGGGAGCGCGGGCGTCCCGCCCGCATGGGGGTGTGTGGGCAACCGTGATCCGTGGGTTGAAACCCGTACCCCGGCGTTGAAACGCCGGGCTAAATTCAACCGTCGCTGACGCGACGCGGGAGGATTTCAACCCGGCGGTGTCGTGATTGCCCGCACATAACGATGTGGATTTTGGGATACCTACGCCGTAGGACGGAAACCCGTGGACGTGGGCCGTTGGTCGTGGGCTGCAACGCATTTCTGCCGCGTAGCGGCAACTGAATTTAGCCGTGGGTTTTAACCCACGGATCGTGGGTTCACCCACGATGGGTTTCAACCCACGGAATTTTTGCCGCGTAGCGGCAAAAATGCGGTTGTAACGACCAACGAATGACCAATGGCCTCCACGGCCGTGGGTTTCTGCACCACGGCACGGGCATCCCACACATCCCCCATCGTCGCGTACGGGCAACCACCACACCACCAGGTTGACATCCCCCCGTCGCGTAGCGACGGATGAATTTAGCCGTGGGTTTTCAACCCACGGATCACGTCGCCCCCGAGCGCCCCCGTCGCGTAGCGACGGTTGAATTGAATCATCCCGCGTCCCCAACCCCACACCGCTGGGTTGACATCCCCATTATCGCGCCGCGACGGGCCACCTGGGAGCGCGGGCGTCCCGCCCGCGTGAAACGGCTCACAGATCCCCGCGGGCGGGACGCCCGCGCTCCCAAGCTCGTTTCACCACGACACACCTGCTCTCCCAACAGCAGAATAGCCGTCATCGGCAAGCTGCCGGGCGCGGACGTTGGCGTTGGGTGTTGTACGGGCGTCCACGGTGAAATCAATGTGCTCGAAGCCCGCCAGCCCCTTGATAGCCAGCCGTTCGCCAACCTTGCGGGAAAAATCCGGCGCATCATCGGGGCCGGTGCGGTACGTGAAGGCCCGCAAAATCACGGCAAAGGGTTTGCCATCGGCCAGTCGCCACTCGGCTTTGCGCCCTTTTTCGCGGGTGTAGCCGGGGGCCTGCCCCTCGGCAAGCAGACGCGAAAAGCTCCGGTTGCGCGATTCGACAAAAATATCGGCTGCGAAGGCGCTGAAACTCACCTTGAGGCGATAGTTGCCATAACCGGTGCAGTACATCGGCGCGTCACTGCCTTCTGAAGCCCCTGTGTTGTCGTAACGGCAGCGCAGATTGAGGTCGGTGTAGGCGCTGGTAAAGGCCACCGGTGCGGCAGCGCGGCCGGGCAGTGTCGTTACAAGCAGCACAAGCGCCGCCAACAACGCGATGCCATATTTTTGGAAGTGGAAACGATGGGGTGTCATCATGGGCTATCCTTTCCGGGAAGTTTCATTTTCGCGCGCTGCCAGTTCGAGTGCCTTCAGGCGGGCTTCGAGATGCTGGACCTGTTTGAGCAGGTCGGGAAGTCGCGCCTGAGCCGCCGAGACGCGCAGCCACTGCCGGCGGTCCACCGCCGGGTAGCCGGCGACCTGTTGCCCGGCCGGGACATCGTTCGGAATGCCGCTCTGGGCCAGTGCCGTAACGCCGTCGCCAATTGTCAGGTGGCCGGCGACGCCAACCTGCCCGGCGAGGATGACCCGTGAGCCAATCGTGGCGCTGCCGGCAATCCCAACCTGGGCGCACAGCAGGGTGTCTTCCCCAACTTCGACGGCGTGACCAATCTGCACGAGGTTGTCGAGCTTGGCGCCGCGCCGGATGCGGGTTTCCCCCACGCTGGGACGGTCAATCTGTGTACCGGCGCCGATTTCCACGTCGTCTTCAACGATGACGCGCCCGGCCTGCGGGATTTTTTCCCAGCTTCCATCCGGGCGCTTCGCGTAACCGAAACCATCACAGCCGATGGTGACGTGGTTGTGGACGATAACCCGGCAGCCGAGTTCGACCTGTTCCCGGATGACGACGTGGGCATGAAGCACCGAGTCGTCGCCGATGCGGGCGCCGTCATAAATGACCGTGTGGGCGAAAAGCCGGACCCGGTCGCCCAGGACGACGTTTTCACCGACAACCACGTAGGGGCCAACAGACACTTCCGCTCCCAACTGCGCCGAAGGCGCGATGATCGCCGTGGGATGAATGCCCGACGAAGGCCGCGGCGGCCGGTAAAACCAGCCAGCCATCCGGGCAAAGGCCAGGTAGGCGTCCGGTGCACGGACGACCGGGCAGGGCAGCCCTTCCGTGGCAACACCCTGACTGACGATGATCGCGGCGGCGCGTGTTGTCCGGGCTTTGGCCGCGTAGCGTGGGTTCGACAGAAAGGTAAGCTCTGTGGGCCCGGCTTCGTCGAGGCCGGCCACGCCCGTGATGACGGTCCCGGCCGCGTCGGCTGCGCCCTCCACCGTGTAGCCAAAGGCAGCCGCAAGGTCACGAAGAGTGGGCGCGGATGGAAGGTGGTTCATGGTGCAGGTGGAGCGCCGTCCGGTTTGACGACTTCGAGTTCAAAATAGACTTCTTTCCCCCGGACGAGGGCATTCAGATACTGTTCCCAGAAACGCCGCAGGAAGCGCCAGCGGGGATGGCGACGATCCAGATTGACGAGCCATTCCAGTCCACAGGCGCGCCACAGGTTCAGAAGCGTAACGTAGGGCGGGCGCTGACGAAAGCGCACCGGGGCGTAGAAGTCAAACACTTCCTGCCCGACGGTCAGGTTGCGAAAGGAATAACTGTTGAGATGGTTGCGGTGGGTCAGATCGGTGGCAAAGTCGGGATTCGTCCAGTGGGGGGCCACGAGCAGAACCCAGCCGCCGGGACGCACGATGCGGTGCAGTTCAATGATGACCGCCAGCGGTGATTGAACGTGCTCGATGACGTGCCGCCCGATGACGGCATCGAAGGCGTGCGCGGGAAAGGGGTAGGGCACGTCATCGAGGTTGTGAACCAGATCGGCGTCCGCGTGGGGGTTGGCATCCATCCCCAGCGCGCCGGGGGTTTTGTTGCGTCCACAGCCGATGTCCAGGACGCGCTGGCCCGCCAGCCGCGCCATCCACTGGGCGAGGACATCAGGCATAGATGCCGCGCAGCGCCAGGTCGCGCCCCATGTGCTGGACGCCCACGAGATAGCTGGCATCCCGCAGGTTCACGCCGTAGGTCTCGGCCGCCTTGACGACATTGTGGTACATCGCCGTGACTTTGTCGCGGAGACGCTCCAGGACGACGTGCCGCCGCCAGCGGAAGCCAATCCGGTTCTGCACCCACTCGAAGTACCGCACGATGGTGCCGCCGGATTCGCCCATAATCGCCGGGATAACGTAAATGTCCGAGTCGTCAAGGATTTGGCTGGCCTCGACCGTGCTGGCCCCGTACGCGGCTTCACACAGGATACGGCAGCGGAGTTTGTAGGCGTTTTTGGCCGTGATCTGGTTTTGCAGGTAAGCCGGGACGAGCACATCGCAGTCGATGGTGAGCAGTTCTTCGTCGGTGAGGGTGTCGGCTTCGGTGTAACCGGCCAGTGAGCCGTTGTGGGCGAAGTATTCCAGCACATCCGGGACATCGAGGCCGTCGGGATGATAGACACCGCCGCCGGAATCAGTAATTGCAATGACCTTGTAGCCGGCCTGGTGAAGCAGCTTGGCGGCTGAACCGCCACGGCGTCCGGCCCCCTGGATGGCAACCCGTGGTGGGACCGGTTTGTTGCCCAGGTGCTTGAATGTGGCATCAAGCAGACACCAGACGCCGTAGCCGACGGATTCGTGCGAGCCGTGGGAGCCGCCCAGTTCGAGTGGTTTGCCGGTAACGATGGCCGTGACGGTCTGGCGCGCATGCATCGAATAGGTGTCCATGATCCACGCCATGACCTGCTGATCGGTACTGAAATCCGGCGCCAGAATGTCCCGCTCGGTGCCGATGATGTCGAGAATTTCAACGACATACCGGCGGGTCAGACGTTCGAGTTCGTGAATGGAGAGTTGGTTGGGATCACAAATGATGCCCCCCATCGAGCCGCCAAAGGGCACATCAGCAACGGCGGAGGTGAGGGTGGCCCAGAGCGCCAGAGCGCGCAGGTCATCGAGGGTCAGGTCAGGACGGTAGCGCAATCCGCCGTGCATCGGCCCCATGGCGACGTGATGCTGCACGCGGTAGCCGGGGAAAATCTGGATTTCTCCCGAATCCATCTCGACCGGCAGGTTGACGGCCAGTTCCCGGCCGGGCAGACCCAAAATGAGCCGGTAGTTGGGGTCCAGGTTCAGGATGTCGGCCGCCCGGTTGAAATACATGCTCACGACGCGCGTCATGCGCGATTTCCCGTCCGGTTGCGAGTCAAGATCAGGAAGTGAATGCGAGGAGAGGGACAGGAGGGGGTTGCTCATAAACGTAAGTCCTTGGTGAAGTGGGAAGTGACACCGTAAACAGGTTTTTACACCGGGCTGGTGACGAATTTCATTCGTTTTTTGGCCGGACGGCTTCCGGCAGCGTCAATTTCCGGCGTCATGGGCTAGGCTGTGATCAGTAGTTGGTCTATCCCCCGGCTGAAGCTTGCCGATGAGGCTCCTGGGCTGCGTCGCGCCGGAGTGCATCCGTGGTATGTCAACACACCTGTTTCGTCGTTTCGTCACCATTTTCCGGGTTCTGCTGCCCTTTTTTCTCGCCTGGCTGGTGAGTTTCCTGCCCCTTGGGTCCCGCGCGGCACGCCAAGCCCGCGCGGCGCGCCGGTTACGTGAGGCGCTGGAGCAGTTGGGCATTGTGTTCATCAAGGTAGGGCAGGTCGTCGGCGTCCGTACGGACACCCTGCCGCCGCCGTACGCCGCTGAACTGGCCCGGCTTCAGGATGCTGTCCGCCCGGTGCCCATCCACCTGGTGAAACCCTTTCTCGAACGTGAGTACGGGCGCGTGCTGTCGGAACTGTTCGAGCGTTTTGACCCGGAACCGCTGGCAACGGCCAGCATCGGGCAGGTTCACCGGGCGCAGTGGCGTGGGCGTGAAATCGTCGTCAAGTTTCTCAAACCGGACACGCTCCAGTTGCTGGAAACCGATTTCGAGCTGATCCGGCGGATGGCGGGCGCATTGCGCCGGGTGTCGGGAACGCCCATCTGGGAAGACATCTTGACCGTTGTGGGACGCTTTGAAGCCGGGTTTCGGGAAGAGGCTGACTTTGCCGCCGAGCGCCGGCATGCCATCCGTTTGCGGGAGATACTGGCGCCGTTTCCCGATGTCGTCGTGCCGGAGACAATTGACGAACTGTGTACGCCGCGGGTGCTGGCGCTGGAGTTTGTGGATGGCTGCCGGATTGCCGATGTGGAGGCCGTGCGGCGGATTGTCCGCCAGCCCCGGCGTCTGCTCGACCGTCTGGTGCACATGTATGCCTACATGATTCTGTGTGAGGGCTACTACCATGCCGATCCGCATCCGGGGAACTTTCTGGTGCTGCCGGACGGACGCCTGGCGCTGCTCGACTTTGGCATGGTGCAGACGCTCCGCGCGGAAACCCGGCAGGCGCTGGCCGATCTGGTGCGTGCCGCCCTGCGCGGCCGCACTGACGAAGTGGTGGAAGGGTTTTACCGGCTGGGACTTGTCTCCCCCGACACGCCGCGTGACCAGGCCCGGGCTGCCATTGCCGAGATTGGCCAGATCAACGTCCTGCAATCGAATACCAAAAACCGCATTGCTGCCGTCGGCGAGGCCGTCGAGCGCAGCCGGGTGCGGTTTCTGCTGCCGGAAGACCTGGCTTATGCCTTTCGCCTGATTCAGATGCTTGAAGGCGTGGCGTCCTACTATCAGCCGGGCTGGAATGTCATTGCCGACGGCGGGGCCGGGATACAGGCGGCGCTCGAAGACCTGGTGAGTGGTGTCGCCTCCCGGCGTGCAGAAAAACGCCCGGCAGGTGCTTCAGCACAGGCTCCGGGGCGGTCAGTGGTCAATGGCGCGCGTCTGCGTCCGGCGGAAAGCCCCGTGCGGCGGCTGTTCCAGAGTGTGCAGGCGTGGCTGTCGCCGGTAGCCGAGCGCCTCGACAGCGTGGCGACACCGGAGGCCGGTCCAGCGGAGAGCGGGCCGGGTTCGTTGCCAGTGAGCAACGGAACGGCTGCCCACGCGCCCCGGAGTGCATGACCGGGGGACCCAGTGAGCAGGCTGTGGCGGGAAAACAGTGCCGGAGGAGAGACTCGAACTCTCACGGGGTTGCCCCCACCGGATTTTGAGTCCGGCGCGTCTACCATTCCACCACTCCGGCAGCCGGAAAAAGCAGCCCGGAAGTATAGTCAGCCAGTCTGTGGAATGTAAAGACACCCCGGGACGCACGCGCACGGCAGCGGCGGCAGAGACCCTGAAAACAACGGCCATGTCCTTGAAATGACTGGCTTTGGGTGCGATTGACCGGGATGGACTTTTTTTTGACGCTGCACGTCGTGTTTGCTACATTCACGGGCTTGTTTGCGTCGTTGTCCAAAGACGTGATTCCAGGCCACGAGGGCAGGTAATGAAAGCAAAGCTCGAGGAGGTCGCACAGACCTATGGCATTGAAAACTGGGGCGCCGGATATTTCAGCATCAACAAAAAAGGCCATCTGGTCGTGCATCCCAGCGAGTATGACCGCCGTGGGGCCGACCTCATGGAGATCCTGGAAGACCTCCAGCGCCGCCGCATTCATGCCCCCCTGCTCCTGCGTTTTCCCCAGATTCTCGTCAACCAGATGAAAAAACTGACCGGGGCCTTTCGGAGCGCCATCCGCGAGTTCGACTACAAGGGGCGGTACTATGGCGTGTTTCCGATGAAGGTCAACCCCCGGCGGGAAGTTGTCGAGGAGTTTCTGCGCGCCGGCCGGCGCTACGACTTCGGGATTGAAGTCGGCAGCAAGCCGGAACTCTATGCGGCGCTGGCCAATGAGCAATCGGCCGATTCCCTGATGATTTGCAACGGCTTCAAGGACGAAAGTTACATCCGTCTGGCGTTGCTGGGGACGGAACTGGGGAAAAATGTCGTCATCGTCATCGAGAAAATCGGTGAGCTGGAAACCGTCATCCAGTTGGCGCAGGAAATCGGTGTTTCGCCGCTGCTTGGCATTCGCGTCAAGCTCTATTCGAAAGGGAGCGGCCGGTGGGAAAAATCCGGCGGTGAATCAGCCAAGTTCGGTTTGACGACGAGCGAAATTCTGGAAGTCATTCGCGTGCTGCGCGAACACGAAATGGTGGATTCGCTGCGTCTGCTCCACTTCCACATCGGTTCCCAGATCACGAGCATCAAGCGGGTCAAGAACGCCATCAAGGAAGCCGCGCGGGTCTATGCCAAGATTCGGGCCATGAAAATCAACATTGAGTACATGGATGTCGGCGGCGGACTTGGTGTGGACTATGACGGCAGCCGGACGAGTTCGGAATCCTCGGCCAACTACACCGTGCAGGAATTTGCCAACGATGTCGTCTATACCATCAAGAGCGTGTGCGAGGACGAAGACGTACCGGAACCGAACATCATTACGGAATCGGGACGAATGCTGACCTCCTACCATGCCGTGCTCGTGGCCAACATCCGGGCGGAAATCGAAACGGTGGTGGGAGAGTACGAAGCTGTCAAAGTGGATGACAACGATCCCCAGGTTATCGTGGAACTCAAGGACCTGTGCATGGGCATCAACTCGAAAAATTATTCCGAGTACTACCACGACGCCATCGAGCACAAGGATGAACTTTACACACTGTTCAACCTGGGGCTGATTTCCCTGGAAGACCGGGCCAAAGGAGAAATTCTTTTCTGGGAGGTTTGTGAACGGACGGCCAAGTATGCCCAGAACGACAAAAGCATGATGGAGGAATACGAGGAACTGCGGCAGATGCTGGCCGCAAAGTATCTGTGCAACTTTTCCATCTTCCGTTCGCTGCCCGATAGCTGGGCCATCAATCAACTGTTTCCGATTATGCCACTCCACAAACTGGACAAGACTCCGACCGAATTGGCGACACTGGTGGACATTACCTGCGATTCGGATGGGGTGATTGACAAGTTCGTGGACCTGAAAGACATCAAGGAAACACTCGAACTCCATCCCTTCAAAGGAGAACCGTATTTTCTGGGCGTGTTTCTCGTCGGGGCCTATCAGGAGGTCATGGGGAGTGGACACAACCTGTTCGGGGCACTCAATGAGGCGCACATCGTGATTGAAGATGAAGGCTACCTCATTACGAAGGTTGTGCCGGGCGGAACCCTGGGCGAGGCGGTTGAGACGGCGCGTTACGAGCGGTCGGCGCTCCAGGAAGGTTTTGGCGAACTGGCGGCCGAGCAGGTCAAGCGTGGGCGACTCTCGGCTGAACGCGCCAACGAGTTGTGCCGGCAGTATGAAAGCTATGTGTCCTGCTATACCTATCTGAGCTGAACCGAAACGCGCGCGTCGGCTTTTCTGAGCGGACTCCGGCGGTGGTGATGATGTGGCCTGTATTGACGTTGAGAAAGCCGGCGCGCCGAACTCACGCTCTGGCGTACGAAACGAGAGATCATGAGCAAAAAAGCGAAAGCATCGCCTTACTTGAAGCGCCCCACCGACCCCATCGAAATTGATCGTGACCGAAGCGTTGCCGGGCTGTTGGCCAAGTTTGAGGCGACTTCTTTTCAGGCCCGCAATCTGGCCATTGCCCACAATATCTGGCTCAACATGCTCGATGACACCTGCACCATCGTGCTGGGGCTGAGTGGCCCGCTGATTCCGGCCGGGATGCGGCGGCTCATTGCCTGGCTGATTCGCAACCGGTACGTGGATGTGGTCATCACTGACGGTCTGACCGCCTTTCACGACGTGCATGAATCGCTCGGACGCCAGCACTACCAGGGCTCACCGCTGACGGCGCCAAGCGAGCTTCAGTCGCATGGCATCGCCCGGCTGTACGACACGCTGTTGAGTGAAGAAGAGGTGCGGGAAGCCGATGAGTGGCTGCGCAGCTTCGTCAACATGCAGGACATGACGCGCCCATACGCCACCCGCGAGTTTTTGAACCTTCTCGGCCACGAACTGGCCGAGATTGCCAGCGAAGATGGCATTTTGACGGCGGCGTACAAGGCGCGCGTCCCGGTGTTTTGTCCCGGCGTGACGACCTCGCCGCTGGTGCGCGGCATCGCCGCCGGACGGATTGACCGCAAGTCGCCGTTTCTGTTCGATGTCATTCAGGACGTGGTGGAAATGGCCCACATTCTGGTGGGGTCAACCAATGTCGGCGGGCTGTACTTTGGCTCCAGCCTCTGCAGTGATTTCGTGCGCCAGGCCCAGGCCACCGGGACGGTCGTCAATGCCCGTCTGCGACCGCTGAAGTACGTCGTGCAGGTGACGCTGGAGAGCGGCGCCATGTGGCATCCGGTCGAGGATGCTGACAACTGGAGCCGGGCCGCCAAGGAACTACGGAGCGTAACGACTTACTGCGATCCCACCATTGCCCTCCCGATGCTGGTGACGGCACTGACGCAGAGCGCCGCCCGCCAGATCAAGGCCCGGCGCAAGCCCACCTTCACGCTGGGGCGCGACCTGGTGATGAGTGCCACTTAGCATCACTGGGGGGCGTGGCGCCCGACGGAAACCAGGCGCACACGGAGCGCTGTCCGCTTCGGAACTGGCTATGAGCAAGCATGTTTACGAGGTGATGGTCGAAACCCAATTCTCGGCCGCCCATGCCCTGCGCCACTACCGGGGACAGGGCGAATCCGTACACGGACACAACTGGCGGATTCAGGTGTTTGTCCGGGGGGAAAAACTCGACGAGAACCATATCCTCGTTGACTTTCGGGCCGTGCGGGAAGCGACCGAGGAAGTGATGCGCTATCTTGACCACAAGCACCTCAACGAACTGCCGCCCTTTGACCAGGAACTCAACCCTTCGACGGAAAACATTGCCGCCTTCGTGTTTCACCAGGTCGCCAATCGCATCAACACGCCGCACTATCAGGTGACGCTCGTGCGTGCCTGGGAAACGCCCACCACCATGGCTGCCTATGGGCTGGCTTGATGGGCTATGGAACCGGTGGATGTCCTGCCCCTGAACCTGCTGGACGCCTATGCCTGCTGGGAACTCAACCGGCGGTGTTTTCCTGAACGCGAGACCTACGACCTGGCGACCTTCCGCGTTCTGCTCGATTCACCGGATTCAGTGTCCTACAAGGCGCTGGATGCACAGCGTCGCCTGGTGGGCTTTCTCGTCGGACTGGTGGACCGTGACGCTTCGCTGGGGCGTGGACGGGGGCAACTGCTGGGCAGCGGACACATCATTGCCGTTGGCGTCGCACCGGAAGCACGTCGCCAGGGACATGCGCGCCGCCTGCTGGAAGCCGCCGAGCATGGGTTCCGGCGCCGTGGCATAATGATTGTCCACCTTGAAGTCCACGCCACGAATGCTGCGGCCTGCCAGCTCTACACCACCGCCGGATACAGCGTGACCCAGCGCCTGACACGCTATTACGCCGATGGCGACGATGCCCTCAAGATGGTCAAGGCGCTGACTTGAAGCCTGCTGCCTTGAAGTCGGCGAGCGCCCGTTCGGCGGCGGCAAAGAGTACGCTTTCGGGAATGTCCTGGCCGGTCCAGCAGGCAAGTTGTTCCGCTGCCTGCGCCACGAGCATGGGAAGCCCGTCGAGCGTGGCCAGGCCCTGCTGGCTGGCGGCCTGCAAAAGAGGGGTCTGTCGTGGGCGGTAGATGAGGTCATAGACCCAGGCCAGCCCTGCCAGCCGCTCTGGGGGTACCGGACAGGCACCTTCGGCATAGCCGGCCATGCCGACCGGGGTGGTGTTGACGAGTCCCACAAACCGCCGTCCGTGGAAATCGTCCAGCGGCGCGATGGGGACGGCAAAGCGGTTGCCAAGGTCACACGCGCGGTCGGGATGGCGGGCAAACACGGTGACTTGGGCGCCAGCCCCGACGAGTCCACTGACGACCGCCTGGGCCGCACCACCGGCGCCCAGAACGGCAACCGGCTCTCCGGCCAGAGCAAACCGCTGCTGCAACGGACGCATTGCCCCAGCCACATCCGTATTGTCGCCGATGAGTTCCTGCCCGGAAACCAGGATGGTGTTGACCGCACCGACACGCGCTGCGGTTGCCGTGAGCCGGTCAAGGTAGGGAAGGATGGCGATCTTGTGGGGCAGGGTGACGCTGTAGCCCCCAACCGTCCAGGGAAGACGCCGGGTGCGGGGGTGGATGGCGTCGCGTAAAAACGGCGCGAGGTTGTCCGGGGAGACTTCAACGGGGACATAGACCCAATTGAGTCCAAGGTGGGCAAAGGCGGCGTTGTGCAGGTCTTTGGAAAGGGAATGTGCGACGGGGCAACCCAGAAGCCCGGCCACGGTGGTGTGGCGGTCGAGGGAGGGCAGACGGAAGGTTTCGCGGAGTTCGGTGGCGGTGAGTTGTCCCGGAGCCACGGCCCGGCCGTCGTGGCCCGTGCTGTAGGTCCAGCGCGCGCCGTAGGCCGGGCCGAGAATGCGCGTCAAAACACCCAGCCCGCCCATGCCGACCGGGATTTTCTGCCAGGTGGAAGGCGTCCCGGTCAGCCAGTCAAACAGGCGACATACGTCATCCGGTTGGTTGACGTTGACCGCCAGTTTGACCGTGCCGGCAAAGGGAGGGAAATGTGCCTTGGCGAAGGCGTGGATGTCAGCCGGGGTCGCCTGAAAGTCGTGGTGGGAAACCACGACCCGCGCCCACACCGGATGGTTGGGCGGATAAGTCGGCAGAAGCTGCGCGATGAGATCGGTTTCAAGGTCGAAGGCTTCGGCTGGTGTCGTCAGGGCGGTGTGCCAGAACCGCAGGCGGTCGGCGGGGGAGAGGTCCCGGAAGCCGCCCTGTTCGCGGGGGCGAAAGGTGACCACGACCGGCCGGGGGCGACGGGGCAGGACGTGGTGGAGCGCCCGGAGCACCGCCTCGACCGGAAGGTCGTGCAGGGCATCGAGGCGCAGTTCCAGCCAGTCCGCCGCAGCGGCTGCCACCGGCAGGGCCGCCAGCAGGTCATCCGGGGTTGGGGCGGCAAGTGGAGTGCAAATCACGGGAGAACTTACGGTGACACTTCGAGAAAACGCGCGCGGATGTCCGGCGAAGGAACGAGGCAGGTCTCATACTGCCCGAACAGCCGGTAGCGCACACGGGCAAAGGCATCGTAGAGCCAGTCCCGAAGAAATCCGGGCAGGACGTAGCCCAGCGTCAGCCAGCGCCACCATCCGCCAAGGTAGGCGGCAATCCGCAGTGCGGCCGTCGAGCGGACGAAAACCTGTTCAGCCCCGTCATCCATGGTTTCGACGAGCACCACCGAGTCCACCGTGGCCAGCCACGGGTGGCGAGCGATGACCTGGTTGCCATATTCACTCTGGAGGGCGGCAAAGTACATCGTGCCTTGGGTGTCGTGGGTGATGACGAACCTGACGGCCCAGTTACAGAAGCCGCACAGTCCGTCGTAGAGCAGGACCTGGCGGGGTTTGGCGGGGCAGGAGGTTGGCATGGATGGCATCGTTTGGGTGTGAAGTGAAATCAGTGGTGGACTTACCTGGTCAAATCAATGGCCCAGCCATTTTGAGGCGATATTTTCCGGTTTTCGAGATCAACTTCCCAGACCGCCACCTGTGGCTCCTTCTGGTTGACGAGTTTGATGGTGTACGTCACCCGGCACTTCGCGCCCTGGCACTCGACCTCCCACCCTTCCACCTGCTCAAGTTTTTTCTCTTCGACGAGGCGGGTCAGGTGGGCGGTGATGGCTTCGCCGATGTTTCCGCCTCCGCTGGCCGGCGCCCGCTCGACGAGGTGAAGCGCACCGAGCTGTTCCGTTGGGGCGGGCGTGTGCCAGAAGCGGTATTCACCCACTCCATAGCCAAGCAGGGCGGAAATGAGCAGCACCCCGCTGACCAGGGCGATGATCTGCCATTGTGGGAGGGGGAGTTCCGGTTTGGCTTCAGCCTGTGCCAGAGCGCCGGTCTTGCCCTTGGTGAGCTTGGCGGTCTTGCCGGCGGCTGTTTTTGCCTTGACTTGGGGCGCGGCGTATTTGCCGGCAAGGCCAGTGCTGACGCCGGCCTGCTGTACTTTGGGCGTCGCCAGCTTGCACTTCGGGCACTGCTCGGCATCCACCGGTACTTCATAAAAACAGCGCGGACATCTCATAGCAGTATCCTGGCGGGAGAGGGCAAGCCCTCCACCGGCGTGCCTTCCTTCCCTGAAGCATGACCGGGAAAGCTGACAAAACGTGTCAGCTTTCCACAATGTGGTAACAAAAATCCGTCACCGGAAAACCACGTGCCGGGCTTTTTCTGGTGCTCCCACTTTCCGTCCACGATGTGCCACCTCTGGCATAAGCTTCTCTTGACCAAAGAGTTAGAGTCTTTCGTCGCAGATGCGCCGGACTGCCGGAGCAGGAGGCTTCCGTTATTTTGGATCCAGGTTTGCAGAAAGCACATCGTGCCAATGTTCATCACTTAAGGCAACTCTGCTCCCATGACCCGGTCGGGAGCGCCCACTGCCACCTCTGGTTTTCGTCAAAGGGAAGGGGAGAAGTTATGTCGAGTACCTTTTCGCTGGGGTTCCGTCGTCGGATGCCTTACCGTGCGCAGCGTGGTTTCACAATGATTGAGCTCATCATCGTCGTCGCCATTTTGGGGATTATCACGGCCATTGCGGTGCCCAACCTCATCGTGGCACGGGACGCCGCCCGTCGTGGCTGGTTTCAGTCCACGGCCCGCGCCATTGGGTCATCGCTGGAGATATTTGCCCAGACCAACCGGGGGCGCTACCCAAAGGATGGCATGTTCTACGAAGCGCCCGGCGGGAATGCCGTCAAGTGGGAGAACGATTCGGGCATGCCATGGTTTGGCTTTTCCAATCCTTCGCAGCAGCCGACCTGGAACATTGACTACCAGGTTCACAACAGCCCCATTGCGCCAGGCGCGCGTTACATTGGGTTGTGCTACTCCGGGTTGCGCAATGCGCCGGCGGACGGCAACATTACCAACAATGCTTCGCTCTGGAATGACTATGGTCAGGGGCAGGAAATTCCCGGCGACAAGCGTCTGATTTTCATCTTTCATCCCGGCGTTCCGGCTGACCGCATCTGCCCCGATTCTGCCTGTAACTAGTTGGTGGTCAACTGGTGATGGAAGGCGACACGACTTGTCCTGTTTTGGGAAACATCTGTTCAACAACGTCTCGGGCAACCGGGGCGTTGTCGTTTTTGGGGTTTTTTCCGGGAGTTCATCCATGCCACGTATCAAAGTTGCTGCACTGACGGAAGTTCGTCCGGGGCAGATGCGTCTGTTTGCGTTGGCGTCGCACAAGGTGGTCATCTACAACTGCCATGGCAGCATTCATGCCAGCGAGGCAGGGTGTCCGCACATGGGGGCGTCGTTGCATGAAGGGGTGCTGATCGGGACGGAAGTGACCTGTCCGTGGCACCACTGGTCATTCGATGTGGCGACGGGCGAATGTACCAGCAACCCGTTGGCGCCCAAGGGGCTGGCGACCTTTCCCGCGACCGTTGAACAGGGCGACATCTGGGTTGACCTCCCATGATGAACAACTCCCGGCCGCCTTCGGCTCTCGTTGGCGCCGTCGAGCGTGTGACCTACGCCAACCCGGAAACGGGCTACACGGTGCTGCGCCTCCGGGTGAACAGTGAGCGCGAGGCCGTGACGGTGGTCGGGTACTTCCCGGCACTGTCGCCAGGGGCGACGCTCCGTTTGTCCGGGTTCTGGACGACCCATCCCACGCACGGCCCGCAATTCAAAGCGACCCAGCATGAAGTCACCCAGCCGGCAACGCTGGCCGGCATCGAGAAATACCTGGGTTCCGGTCTCATCAGAGGAATCGGCCCCGTCACGGCCCGGCGCATCGTTGCCCACTTCCGGGAAGCCACATTGCAGGTCATCGAGACCGACATCCACCGTCTGGGCGAAGTGCCCGGCATCGGCCGCAAGCGCGTTGAGCTGATTGCACAGGCCTGGGAGGCGCAGCGCGCTATCAAAGACGTGATGCTGTTTTTACAGTCGCACGGCGTCTCGACCCACTATGCCGCCAAGATATACAGGCAGTATGGCGCGCGTGCGATTCAGACCGTCATCGAAAATCCCTACCAGCTTGCGCGGGACATCTACGGGGTGGGTTTCAAAACGGCCGACGGGATTGCGGTCAATCTGGGCATTGCGCCGGATGCGGAAATGCGTCTGCGGGCGGCCTGCCTCCACGTGCTTCAGGAAGCCGCCGACCAAGGGCACTGTTTTCTGCCGGAAAGCCGGCTGCTCGCCTCCCTGCAAACGCTTCTGGGCGTGACTGATACCGGGCGCCTGCACGCTGTCTTGGCAACTCTGACGGACGAGGCCGAACTCGTTGCCCGTCCGCCGACGCCGCCCGACGCGCCGGAAACGAGCTACCACCTGCCGTACCTGTTTTATGCCGAGCAGCATATTGCACGGCTGCTGCGCGGTCTCACCCTGCGTCCCCTGACCCAACTGGAAGCACCGGCGCGGCAGTGGCTGGACGCCTACGCGGCCAGGGAGTCGCTGCAACTGTCGCCGGAGCAGCAGCAGGCCGTGCTGACGGCGGCAACGCAGCGCGTGGCGGTGGTCACGGGCGGCCCCGGCTGTGGCAAGACAACGACGTTGCGGGCCATCGTCGGTTTGTTCCGCTGGCTTGGGCTGCGGGTCGAGCTGGCGACACCGACCGGACGCGCCGCCCAGCGGCTTTCCGAAGTGACCGGCGTCGAGGCGCGTACCCTGCATCGGCTGCTGGCCTACGATCCGGCCCGGGGACGCTTCACCCACGACAGCGATTACCCACTCGACACGGATGCCGTCATCGTGGACGAAGCCTCGATGCTCGATGCCCCGCTGGCCGCGGCGCTGCTCAAGGCCATGCCGGCGCGGGGACGGCTGCTGCTCGTGGGGGATGTGGACCAGTTGCCTTCCGTCGGCCCGGGCCGGGTGCTGGGGGACATCATTGCCGCCGGAGTCGTGCCGGTCTGCCGTCTGACCCAGGTGTTTCGCCAGGCCGAGGGGAGCGCCATCATCCAGAATGCCCACCGGATTCGGGCAGGGCAGTTTCCCCGGCTCATCCGACCGGATGGCCGGACAACCACCGACTGCTATTTCGTGGCGGCCGACACCCCGGCGGACATCCAGACGCGACTCGAACATGTCGTGGCGAGTCTGTCCCGGCGTTTTGGGTACGACCCGGTGAACGACATCCAGGTGTTGACGCCCATGAACCGGGGAGAGATTGGCGCCGTCGAACTCAACCGGCGCTTACAGCAGGCGCTCAATCCGCTGCGTCCGGGGCAGCCTGAAATCGAGCGTCTGGGACGCCGCTTCCGGGTCGGGGATAAGGTCGTGCAGCGTGTCAACAACTACACCCGCGAAGTCTTCAACGGCGACATCGGGCGCATCGTGGACATCCAGCTTGAGGACCAGACCATGACCGTGGATTACGATGGGCGGTGCGTCACCTATGACTGGGCGGATGTCAACGAACTCAGCCACGGCTTTGCCCTTTCCGTCCACAAAAGCCAGGGGTCGGAGTATCCGGCGGTGGTGATTGTGCTGCATACGCAGGCGTTTCCGGTGCTGAGCCGCAACCTGCTCTACACGGCGCTGACGCGCGCCAAACGGACGGCGGTGCTGCTGGGGACGACCCGTGCCATCGGCCTGGCTGTGCGGCAGGTGGAAGCCGCCCGGCGCTACACCTGGCTGGTGGAGGCACTGCGTGAACCCATCCGGTAGGGGCCGTGAGGTGGTCAGACCGTTCCTTGACAGCCAGCTTGGGGGCAACATAGGCTGGATTGTCATTTTCAATCGTTTACGGGTCAGACGGACGGTCATCCTGGCGGAGAAAGGTTTCCAGCGGCTTCATGCTTAGTGAACGCATTGGCAGTGCTGGCACAAAGGTTCTGGACACGCTGGTTCGCTACCTTGCCCGAATCTTTCCCAACCCGAATACGCTGACTTTCATCGGGCTGCTCATCAACATCGGCTGTGCTTTCCTTTATGGGTGGGGTCACTTTTTCATTGCCGGACTGGTGATGATTGTGGCCAATCTGTTCGACATGCTCGATGGACGGGTGGCGCGGCTCACCGGACGGGTGACACGGTTTGGCGGCTTCTTTGATTCGGTGCTCGACCGCTATTCGGATGTCATCGTTCTGATTGGCATCATGGTGTTCTATGCGCGGAATACGCCCCAGCACAGCACGCTCTACGTCACACTCGCGGGCATTGCGCTGCTGGGTTCGGTGCTGGTCAGCTACACCCGCGCACGGGCGGAAAATCTCATCCAGCAGTGCAAGGTGGGCTTTCTGGAGCGCCCGGAACGGGTGGTGCTCATCATCATCGGCTCGCTGACTGAAATCGGCCCGGAAGACAACCCGTTCCTGCACAAAATGCGGGCGGTGCTGTGGGTGCTGGCCGTGTTGTCCCACTGGACCGTCGTGCACCGGATGTATCACACCTATCTGGAAGCCCAGCGACTGGACATGCTTGGCGACACGCCCGCTGAGCCGACCACACCGGCCGCGCCGGACCAGGATGAGGTATGGGAACCGGCGCTTCCCAAAAAGCAGGCACCTTCCTGGTACCGGGCTACCTAGCGCAAACCGTACGGAAGGCAAAAGATGATCATGAATGCCAGAGGAAACGCAACTGCACGCTTGGCCCGGAGGTAACGAAGGAGGAAACCGGCAGCGATGGTATGTCCTTGCTGTGGTCGGAAACATCAAGACTTGCAAGCTGGCTGCGTCTGCGGTGCCCGCGCCATCGCCGCGCCACAGACGGATGAAATTGTCGCCCTGCCACGGGTGGGACAGGCCGTGTGCGGTCTCACCTGTGCCATTCTGGGGCTGGGAAGTTTCTTCATCCCCTGGCTCATTGTCCCGGCGCTGCTTGGCGCCTATGCGAGTGTGAGAGCCTACCGCCGGGCGCGGCGCGAACCGGCGCACTTCGGTGGTCTGCGTCTGGCGCAGGTTGGAGTCGTGCTGTCCAGCCTGGTGCTGCCGGGTCTGCTGCTGTTTGGCGGCTACCGGGCCGAGCGTTGGTATGCCGACGAGCAGGAACGCGCCCGCGCGGCCAGCCGGGCGCGGATGCTCGAACTTGCCCTGGCGATTCAGGCCTACCAGAAGCAGCAGGGGGCACTGCCCTCGCCTCGGCTTCAGGAACTGCGGACGGCAGGGTTGGCACCCAACCTGGTGACGGATGCGTGGGGCAAGAAGCTGCGCTACCAGCCCACAGGTGCGTTGGCGGCGACCAGTCCGCTGACCACACCGCTGCTGACCCAGTACAGCATTGTCTCGGCGGGGGCGGATGGCGAGTTTGGCACGGCGGATGACCTGGTGCTTCGGGACGGAGTCTTCGTCCCGGCAACCCCGGACGCTGAGAAGTAGCCGCACCGGATGGTTGGCCATGGCGGAAGTACGTTCCCAAGGCACGCTGAGCCGCTGGCGGAGCTGGTGGCAGCGTCTGTTGGGCCGGGAAGACCCGGAGGCCGCCCGGCGACGCTGGTTACGCCAGTCCGGCCGCATCATCGAAGGTGAGGTGCTCGACATCCGCCCGGCCGGGCAGGGCGCGTTGGTGCGCTACCGGTATGAAGTGGCCAGCGTCGAGTACGAGTCCTTCGACGTGGTGGATACGGCCGGGCGGGAAAACCGCTACTGGCCGGGGCAGCGCGTCAGCGTCCGGTATGACCGCCGCCGCCCATCGAACTCAATCCTTGACTGAATCCCGCTGACGCGGCAGCCGGCGCGCCTGGCGCATAGCCTGCTCGATGGCTTCCGGGCGCGAAGGAATGTCGCCGGAAAGCTTGACCAGTCCGGTCTCCGTCACCAGGTAGTCGTCTTCGATGCGGATGCCGATGCGTTCGGCCGGAATGTAAACCCCCGGCTCAATGGTGATGACGCTTCCCGGCGGGAGTGGCTGCCCATAGTCACCTACGTCGTGAACATTGAGGCCGATGAAGTGCCCCAGCCCGTGGATGAAAAAGTTGTCCAGGGTCAGGTCGTTGCCGGCGCGCAGCGGGCTGGACCGCATCGCCTCACGAGCGGCCAGGGTCAGGTCACTCATCCGGCTTTTGCCGGGCACAAAGGCTTTGACGGCAGCTTCCTGCGCTGCCAGGACGAGTTCGTAGAGTTCGCGCTGCCGCCGGCTGAACCTGCCGTTGGCCGGAAAGGTACGTGTGATGTCAGCCGTATAGCCCCGGTACTGTGCACCGACATCCACGACCACGAGATCACCATCCCGAATCTGGTCCCGGTTGCGGTTGTAGTGCAGGATGGTGGCATTCTGCCCGCCCCCGATGATGCATGGGTAGCCCGGCCGCTCCGCGCCGTTACGATAGAAGGCTGCCAGAACGACGGCCTCGATTTCATACTCGTAGCATCCGACCGTCAGGTGTCTGGGAATGTCGCGGAAGGCCGCGCCGGTGATGCGAACGGCTTTCCTCAGCAGGTCCACCTCGGCCGGTGTCTTGCACATGCGCATGAGACTGACGGCCGAGCGGGCGTCGGTGACAGGGAGTGCCGGGACGGTTTGCCGCAGTAACTCCAGAAGTGTGCGCGCTGCCCGTTCCTGCGCCTCCTGCGGGTTGGCGATGAGGTGAATTTTGCCGCCGTCCGGGAGTGCGGCCCCAATTTCCCGCAACACCTGGGAGAGCGTATCGGTCGGCAGGGCTTTTTCCATGCCAAAGCGTTGCTCGGCTTCCTGACCCGGTCCCGGCTGGGGGCCCGTCCAGCGTTCCATCTGCGGGTCGCGGCGCGGAAGAAACAGGATTTCCTGCGCGCCCTGGTAGGGAACCGGAGTGAGCAGCAGCGTTGCACCCGGCGCTTCCACACCGGTGAGGTAGAAGAAGTTTTCGTCCTGAAAAAATTTCTCACTCACGCCCAGCGAGGTTTCGACCCGTCCGGGAACAAGCACGAGCCCATCCTTCAACTGCGCCCGCAGTCGCGCCCGCCGCGCCTGGAAGTCGGCCAGCGGTTGCTCGGCCAGCATCGGCACGGACTTGGGAGGGTCCGTGGGAAGGAGGGCCGCCTGGGGAAGCGGCCACGCGCCAAACAACCAGAAGCCAAGCAGAAAAGCAGCGAGCAGGCGTGACATGGGCGGTGGTTGGCTGTGAGCGTGAGGTTGCGGCCAGTCCCATACGCCGACCGGGCCGGGAAATCCGCCGGGCAGCCTGCTCCGGTCGGGCTGGCGGGGGGCTTCGGTGTCAGCCGGAGCCGGTTGCGGGGGAAACAGTGCGCCCAGTAGGACTCGAACCTACGACCTACTGCTTAGAAGGCAGTTGCTCTATCCAACTGAGCTATGGGCGCACAACAACAACTCGTCAGCGGGACGCCGCCGGCTTCGTAGCCGGATTGGCCTGATTATAGCGGGCGGCAAAGTCTTCGGTAATGTCCATGCCGGGCGCGAGATAGACGAGTCCCCCGGCTTCGGCCGCCGTGGCAACATCGAGCAGGATGTGAATGCCGCGCTCCTTGGCATAGGCTTCCAGCGCCTTGAAAATTTTTTCGCGGACGGGATTGAGCAAAATCGCGGCCCGCTTTTCGGCGGCTTCGTTGAGGTCTTCCTGGCGGCGTTTGAAATCCTTTTTCTTGCGTTCGAGGTCATCGGTGCGTTTGAGGCGCACATCGGGCGTAAGCTGGTCGGCCAGACGCTGGAGCGCGTCTTCTTCGGCCTGAATCTCAGCCCCCAGCCGCTGCAGGGTGTCCAGTGTCGGGCGAAACTCGGTCTGGAGCGTCACCACCTGCTGGCGGTATTCATTGATGAGTTCACCAAACGCCTGGGTGTTGACGACCGCAATGCGGGGGGCAGCCGGGGACGACTGCGGTACAGGGGGTTCAGTCGTGATGGCGGGGGACACGGGCAGGCTTCCGCCAACCGGAGGCAGGAGGCTCAACGCAAGACATGCAAACAGGGGCATAAGCTGTATCCTTCACAAAGCAGTTTCCACAACACAAAGCAGTTTCCACAAAGCCGTATCCGCAAACGTCCGCCCGGAAGCAGGCCGCAAAACGCACCACGCCACCCTAGAACGTTCGCCCGACAGTAAAGCGGATGACGCCACGTTCTTCAATGATACCCAGTTGGCGGGGGTCAAAGACGTTGGTTTTCGCGCCGGGGTTGTAGGCAAAGATCAGGCGGAACGGAACCTGTAACACCGGCAGGTTGACCTGCAACTCGGCCCCAATCGAGGCGCGGAAGTTGCGCCCGATGCCGCCCAGCGTCTGGCTCAGGTTGACCTGCGTCCGGGAAGCCTGCTGGGCCTGCACGAACGCGACCCGAAAGCCGTCCGGCAGGGGGCCGCCGGGATTGGGATCGTTGGGCCGGGTGCCGTCAAGGCGGGTGCCGTCCGGGCGCAGAACGATGGGGCCCGGCACGGGTGAATCGGGCGTCGAACCCAGCGTGGCCGGCAGCGCCCGCGCGCGGATGCTCTGGTCACTCAGCGAGCGCAGGTTGAACACCGAGCCGCCATCGGCAAACAGCGCCAGGGAAAGCGGCCCGACGATGGGAACGCGATACTCGACGTTCAGCAACAACTGGGAGTCCCCGCCGACCGGAATGAACTGGAAGGACCCGATCGGGAGCGGAAAGAGCTTGTCCGTGTAGGTGTATTCCTGAATGACTGTCGGGCTGACCTGCAGTCCCGGTTGCAGCACCTGCCCGGTCAGTCCGTCCACCACCCGGACGTCGGTTGTCGTCCGGCGGTCCTCGATGGGGGCCACCGGTGAAATCGTACGAATCCCGTAGCCGCGAATCTCGAACTCGCCGCCCGTGTAGAAGCGGTTGAACTGGGGAACGCCGCCAATGAAGGCCAGCGAGTTGCTGTCAAAGGGCGTGCCGTAGGCGCTCACGTGGGCCGCCCGGAAGCGCATGCCCAGCACGGCCGGTTTTTCGATGCCCTGCCCCAGAAAACGGAAGGGGCGGAATTCACGGTATTCGAGCACCGGGGACAGGTTCTTGACCCGTCCGCCCAGTCCCGACCAGGTGAAACTGAGGGTGAAGTTACGCCCGCTCGTCGGGTTGATGGGATTGTTGACCGTGTTATAGACGAACGAGGGCGTCAGGGAACTGATCGTAATGCCCGGCTGCGCGAAGGTCACGATGATGTCGTTGTCGGGGTTGTTGTCACGGTTGACCGGCGGATCGGTAATGCGTGAGCGGCTGTAGCTGTAGCTGACGCCAATCCGCGAGACGCGGCTGAACTTGGGAAACCGGTTGGTGAGTACGGCCAGCGGAGCGGAAAGCGATAGCGAAGCCCCGGTGGTGTCCTGAGTAAAGAGGTTTCGCTCGTCCAGTCCGGTGAAGCTGTTGAAAAAGCCGCTGGCAATGGCCGCGCCGCTGATGCCGCTGGCATAACGGAAACGCTGACTGAAGACCGAAACGCCAAACCCAATCCGGCGGTCAAGGAAGTAGGGATCGCTGTACGACAGGGCGATGTTGCGAAAGAGGTTTCCGGCCTGGATGTCCACCGAAACGCTCTGTCCGTAGCCAAACAGGTTGTTCGTCGTGTAGGTCAGTCCGATGAATGAGCCGCCGATGCCGGAAACGCCGCCGGAAAACTGAATCTGCTGGCGTCCACGTTCCTTGACCTTGATGACGACGTTGACCGTCTTGCGGCGTTCGTCGGTCGTCGTCTGGATGTCTTCCTTTTTGATTTCGTCGAAGTAGCCGAGCTGGTTGAGCAGCAGGATGGAATACTCCATCAGTTCCTGGTTGTACGGTTCACCTTCGCTGACGAGCAGTTCGCGCCGCAGCACCTTGTCGCGGGTTGTGTTGTTGCCGGAAAACTCGATCTGCTCGATGGTATAGACCGAACCTTCCTCGATGAAGATGGTGAAATCGGCGACGCCTTCCGACTCTCCGGCGGCGGGCGGCTTGAAGGTGGGCTGGACGTTGACATCCGCCTGAATGTAGCCCCGGCTGCCATAGGCTTTTTTGAGGCGCTCATAGACGCCCTCCCGGATGGTTTTGGCGCTGGCGATGTCGCCCTTGCGCATCCCTGAAATGAGCAGCACCTGTTCGGGGGTGAAAATGGTTGAACCTTCCGTGGTGATCTCCCCAAACCGGTAGCGGATGCCCTCGTCAATCGGGACGACAATCCGCAGACCGTCGGACTTTTTGCTGATGAGGGGGATACCGCCGCCAACCTTGCCGATGTTCTCGATGCGGGGCGTTCCAATCGTGGGGCGCAGGTAGCCCTTTTCCCGCAGGAACTGCGCCACCAACTGCATGTCCGTCTCGAACTTCTCCGGTGAATAGACATCCTTGGAGGTGAAGCGGGTGAGAAAGCCGGACGGTTTGGTGTATTTCATCTGCTTGCGGAGCGTGCGGCTCGAAAAGACCTGATTGCCCTCGAAGTCAATTTTGGCGACCCGGACGCGCGCGCCTTCGTCCACATTGAAGATGACGATGATGGAGGTCTTCGATACGTCCTCGATTTCGGCCGTCACGATGGCATTGGGGCGGCCGCGTTCGCTGAGCATGGTCTTGAGTTCGGTTTCCGCCCGCTTGACCTGGACAGGATCGTAGGGGGAGTCCTTGGTAAGCGAGATGCGCTTTTCCTTGTAGCGGGTCAGCACATCGCTGAGCTGAATGGACTTCAATCCTTCGTACTGAATGTCCCGGATGACCGGATATTCGGTCAGGTTGAAGACGACGATGACGCCGCCTGTATTGCCCGGTTCGAGGGTGACATTGCTGCGCAGGGGGTCAAAAAAGCCCTGGGCGAGAACGGCCTGGTAGTCGCGCTGGGCCTGCTCGGCGCTGTAGAGGTCGCCCGGTTTCATGGTGACGTACAGGCGCAGGGTGTCGGTTGGAATCCGGCGGTTGCCCCGGAACTGCACATCTTCGATGAGTTGCGGCTGGAGGGGGTCCTGCATGGCATCGGCCTGGAGTCCTCCCTGGGCCATGACCGGCGTGGTCATCACCACCCCACAGAACAGCCAGGCCGCCAGGGTCAGGACGGCCCAGGCGGCGTGAAGAGGAAAAACGGATGATGGAAAAGACCGGAACATGAAACGTAACACGATAAAAGAAAGTCACATCGCCCAGCAAAGGTAGGAATCGCGCAACAAGGCGCGCATCATAGCCGAATCGTGTTCGCAATCAAGAAAAGTCATTTCGTGGCGCACGACGACGTTCAGGCCGGGGCGGCGGGCGGACGCCGGTTCGGGAACAGGAGTGTGCGTCGGGACCGTGCTTCAGGAAACGTGCTTCAGGGCCCGTGCTTCAGGAAACGACCGCGCCGGGGTTGCCGACCGGTTCCCATGGGGCGTATCCAACGCCGGGACCTGCCTCCCGGTTGCGCGGTGAAGAAAGCCAGGCGTCTATGGATTGCAACAGCGGCGGCAGCGTTGCCCGGTCGTGCGCCACGACGGCCAGCGCCTGATGGCGGGCGCAGAGCGCCGCGACCTCCTCTGCCGGGAGCAGGTCGGCCTTGTTGAAGACGAGCTGGCGTGGCAGGTGGGAAAGCTCCAGTTGCGCCAGGATGTCCTCCACGGCGGCGATGCGCCGTTCGTAGTCGGGAGCGGCAATGTCCACCAGGTGCAGGAGCAAATCGGAAGTTTCGATTTCTTCGAGCGTCGCCTTGAAGGCGGCCATCAGCGTGGGCGGCAGGTCCCGGATGAACCCGACGGTATCGTTGATGATGATGTCGCGGTCGCGTGGCAGGCGAAGCCGGCGGCTCGTGGGGTCGAGGGTGGCAAACATGCGGCGCTCCGCCACGACTTCACTGGAGGTCAGCGTGTTGAGGAGCGTGGATTTTCCGGCGTTGGTGTAGCCCACGATGGAGACCACCGGCAACTGCTGCCGGTCGCGCTGGGCGCGGCGCGTCTGGCGTTGGCTGCGCAGCCCGGTGATGAGTTTTTCCAGATCGGCAATCCGGTCGCGGGCCCGGCGGCGGTCCACTTCGAGTTTCGTCTCGCCGGGCCCACGGGCACCGATGCCGCCGGCCAGCCGGGACATATCCGCCCCGTGTCCGGCCAGCCGCGGCAACAGGTATTTGAGCTGCGCCAGCTCAACCTGGACTTTCCCTTCGCGGCTGCGGGCGCGCTGGGCGAAGATGTCCAGAATGAGCTGGGTGCGGTCGAGAATTTTCAGGTCGGTTGCCGCTTCGATGGTCCGTACCTGCGCTGGAGACAGGTCTTGGTCAAAGAGCAGGACATCGGCCGCATGCTGGAGGCTGCGGATGATGACTTCCTGCAGCTTGCCTTTGCCGAGCAGGGTTTTGGGGTCGAGTTCGCGTCGCCGCTGGATGAGCTTGTCCACCACGACCAGATCGCACGATTCCGCCAGTTCGACGAGTTCTTCCATGGAGGCTTCGGCGTCTGCCAGCGCCCCGGTCGTGACCACGACCAGCATGGCGCGGTCCCGCAGGTCACGCGCGTCCCGCAGCCGCCGGGTGCGGGCAAACTCGGCTTCGAGATGTTCGATGAGGTCGAGGAAATCCACCTGGAGCTGACCGGGGTGCACTTTGTCCAGATAGGCCCAAGGTTCTGCCGTGTCGTCCGTGACGGCATCGGTGGCCGGGAGAAGATGGGCGGCGTGAATCCAGTTTGGCAGTCCGGTGTCGCTGACGCTGATGACGCCCATGAGATCGAGACGCAGCAACGCCAGGTCGTTGAGGTCGTCGCGGGTCAGCCCCGGCCCGGAAAGCTGCGTGTGCAGACACCGCAACCCGCGAAAACGCCCCTGTCCGACGCGCACCCGCTTGAGGTCGGGAATGACGATGCCACCGGCGTCACCGACCATGACACATTCGACCTGTCCGTGCCGGCTGATGAGCACACCGACCTGCCGCCGGATTTCAGCCGAAAGTTCCGTCATCTGCCGTGCCAACTCCGGGGTGATGATGTCCCGTGGCGGAACCCGGCGCGCAAGCAGACGTTCGAGCCGCCTGACCTGACTGGATTTGAGACCTTGTGTGTTACCTTCGACCTTGGAAATAGGCATCCCTCACATTTCAGCCATTGCGTGACCCGCTATGGTCCGGCACGCCAACGGCAGGATGGTTGACTTGGTTTCAGCATACGCACGCCCGGAAAAGATGCAACGGGGCGGTTCCCAGCCCACAGTCCCGGAAGGCACCGGCGCAGGCTGGGAAGTATCCGGTTCGGAACCGCACCGGCTGGAAGTTGTCACCTGCTCGCACAGCCTGACGTTCATTCCCACCTACAGTTGTCTTTTTGCCTGTGGCTACTGTGCGTTCGCGCGCCCGACACCGCTGGCTTCCCTGGAAGCAGCGGCAAGCTGTTTTGTTCGCGGAAAACAGGCTGGTTGTCATGAGGCACTCATCATGAGCGGCGAAGGCGTCATGGCCTTTCCGCGCCTGCGGGCGACGCTGGTTGCCTGGGGTTTCCGGGACTACCACGACTATCTGTCCGCCGTGTGCCGGCTGGCGCTCGAACAGGGTTTGCTGCCGCACATCAACATCGGCAATCAGACAGAGGAAGAATTCCGCCGTCTGCGCCCGGTTTGTGTTTCGATGGGCATGATGCTGGAAACAACCAGCCGGGAGCTGCTCCGGCAGCCGGCCCATCAGCATGCGCCAGGAAAGGCACCCCACCTGCGGCTGGCAACCCTGGCCGCCGCCGGGCGGGCGCAGGTGCCGTTTACGACGGGTCTGCTCATCGGCATCGGTGAAACACCGGCCGACCGCGAAGCCTCGCTGGAGGCGATTGCCGAACTGCATCACCAGTACGGACACATTCAGGAGGTCATCCTTCAGCCGTTCGTTCCCCATCCGGGAACGGCCATGGCGGATTGGACGGGGCCGGACGTTCCAACGCTGGCCGCCGTCGTACGGTTGGCGCGCGCCATACTGCCGTCGGACGTGGTGATCCAGATTCCGCCCAACCTCGTGCCGGACGCTGCCGACCGGCGGGAACTGGTGCTGGCCGGAGCGCGTGACCTGGGCGGTATTTCGCCGGAACCGGACCAGATCAACCCGGATGCCCCTTGGCTGGCTCCGGCGCGCTATGCAGCCGAACTGGCGGCGTGGGGTTTTGTACTGCGTCCGCGTCTGGCGGTGTATCCCCGGTTTCAAACCCGTGCCTGGCTGGATACGGCTGTTTATGACCTCGTGCGCTCCAGGCAGGCGGAACTGGACGCCCTGGGTGCGATTGTGCCGGTTCCGGCGGTTGAGGTTCCGGCGGTTGATGCGCCCGGCGGTCAGACCTGCCGGACGCACACCCCGCGCGCGTGCAGGTAGGCTTTGGCCTCGGCGATGGTGTGCTGCCCGAAGTGAAAAATGGAAGCGGCCAGCGCGGCGCTGGCCCCGCCGACGGTCAAACCGGCATGCAGGTGTTCAAGCGTCCCCACGCCGCCGGAAGCAATGACTGGAATGGACACGGCGGCGGCTACCTGCGCGGTGAGTTCGAGATCGTAGCCGTCCTGTGTGCCGTCGCGGTCCATACTGGTCAGCAGGATTTCGCCAGCGCCCAGCCGTTCGGCTTCGACGGCCCAGGCCATGGCGTCTTTGCCCGTCGGAGTACGTCCGCCGTGCAGAAAGACTTCCCAGCGTGGCGGGTTCGTCTCCGGGATGCGCCGGGCATCAATGGCGACGACGATGCACTGGCTGCCAAATTTCAGCGCGCCTTCGGCAATGAGCTGCGGTTGCTGGACGGCGGCCGTGTTGACGGAAATTTTGTCGGCGCCGGCGAGGAGAATGGCGCGCATGTCGTCCACGGTACGGATGCCGCCGCCGACCGTGAAGGGAATGAACACGGCGTCGGCCACGGCGCGTACCATCTGGGTGACAATCGCCCGGCGGTCGGATGAGGCGGTGATGTCGAGAAAAACGAGTTCGTCCGCGCCTTCGGCATCGTAGCGCCGCGCCTGGGCAACGGGGTCGCCGGCATCCACGAGATCAAGGAATCGGACGCCTTTGACGACCCGCCCGGCGTTGACATCGAGGCAGGGAATGATGCGCTTGGCCAGCATCGTGATGTTTCAGGTCCTTGGCTTTGGACTCATCCAAGTTGTGTGTTCAAGCCGCAGACCGGGCAGAACACGTCGCTTTTCGAGATGACCGCATCGCAGTTGGGGCAACGAAGCCCCGTTTCTGCCGGCAACGGTGGCGGCAGGGCTGACCTGGCCGCCGGCCGGTCCATCGGATGCCCACACTGGTAACAGAACCGCGCCTGGGGATCGACCTGTCCGGCACCACAGGCCGGACAGACCGGCAGCACCACCGCGCCGCCCGTCGGCGGCGGACTAGGGCTGTCCGCCGGAGACCACGCCCGGCCCGGCACGTCATCGGGCGGCGTCGGACGCATCCAGTAACTCCCATCCAGCAGGGACGCATAGGCACCGGTTTCCGCCCACTGCTTGATTTCCTTGGCGCGGACGGCCGGGAAAGCATGCGTGCGCCGGTACACCTGCAGGAACTTGTACACCCGGCTGAGCAGGTCGCGGTCGAGTTCTTCGTAGGCGTCGGCCTGACGCAGGAATTCCTCGACGTTGAGCTGGTCAAAAACCGCCCGACTCCCCCCGGCCAGCTTCAGCAGCAACGTCAGATAGGTGTCCAGGTCCTGGACCACCAGCAGCCCCGCCCGGTCACAGGAAAGTTCGGCCTTGCGGTCCCATTCGTACAGTGCCAGCAGCAGGCCCGTCCCCACCAGCGAGCCAAGCCCAAAGGTCGCTTCCCCAATCCGCTCGATGATGATCGAGAGGAAGTTGGCCATCATCTTGTACAGCACGTGGCCGCACTTGATATGACCCAGTTCATGAGCAATGACACCCAGCAGCTCATCCTCCGACAGGAAATCCACCAGCCCGGACTGAAGTACGATGAAGGGCTGTTCCGTCCCAAACGTGTAGGCGTTGAGAATCGGGTCCTGGTCGAGATACAGCTCCGGCTCCGGCAGGGCCAGAATGGCGCAGGCTTCACGGAGCAGGTCGTGAATGCGCTTGCACTGCCGGGGCGTGACGCGCACGTTGTCGGCAGTGTTCGTCACCCGGAACCAGCGTTCCCAGCCGTACTCGTTCAGTTTGCGAATGATGAAGTCCAGCCCGCGCGCCTGCTTGACAGCATCCAGGGCCGCCACGTCCAGTGGGTGCTGAAAGTCGGCTGCCCGCAGCCTGGGCAAACGGATGCGTTCCCGTCGTGGCGCTGTCATGGTGTGCCTCGCTGTGAAATGGCTTGCCCGTCGGGCAGGCTGCCCGGCGAAGCGCCGGGGGCGCGTAACCTATAGCACAGGCCGCGCCAAAAACGACGAAGCGCCACCTGTGACAGGCGGCGCTTCGTGCGCAAAGCGTGTGTCCCTCACCGGGAAAAGGCGGTCAGGGGGAACTTACACAGCCACTCCAGCTTGCTGCTGGCGTACAATTTCTTCCATCCGGTCTTTCAGGTATAGCTTACGACGTTTGAGCAGGGCGGATTCTTCCAGTTCATCGGGGCGGGGGTGGGGCAGCGCCAGAATTTCCTGCAAGCGGGCATCGGCGCGCTGGTGTTCACGGACGAGGCTGCGATACTCCGCATGGGTTTGGAACAGGTGTTGTTTGAGCGACTCCAACGTGGCAAGACTCATGGGTGTATTCTCCTTGGTGAGAACTGCATAGGACGAGCGCGGTGGTCATCGAAACCGGGACAGGGTGCAAACCAGTGAGGGACAAGCGAAGGTTTCGTGAAGCGGTGAGGTTTCAAATGTATTACGCGGCGTTTTCAAACGCAAGTGAGTGTCTGTAGTGATACGCTCCCTGTCGTCACGTACGTTGCGGCTGTCGCTGGGGCCGGCCGCCCTGCTCGTGGCCGCGGCCGGGGTGTGGTTCTGGTGGTCGGCCCGGCGGGCCGCTCAGGAAGTACGGCTGGCAGCGGCCGCGGCCGGCCAGCCGGACATCCGTTCAATGCCGCTCTCTGCGCCGGATACCAGCGGCGTTGTGCTCTGGCTCGATACTTCCGACATCCAGGCGCTGGTTGAGTTTCGCGGACAGCTCTACGCCGCAACCAACGGTGGGCTGCTGGTTCTGTCCGCCGATGGCAGGGTAGTCCGCCAGCTTACACCGGCTGACGGCCTGCCCGACCACGCCCTGACAGCGCTGGCCGTCTTTCGTGACCGGCTCTTTATCGGGACGCGCACGGCGGGCCTGCTCGAATACGACGGCACCAAACTCATCCGGCACGAGTTTCGCCGTCCGCCGGCCGTCCACGTCAGTTGTCTGCTGGCTACGCCAGACTACCTGATCATCGGGCTGCTCGACGGCGGCCTCTATGACTTCGACGGCAGCGTGTTCGCCCAACGCTTTCAGCCGCCGCAGGCGACGCCCATGACCGGCATCACTGCGCTGCATGCCCAGGGGACGCGCCTGTACGTCGGCACACTGGCGCAGGGGCTGTTCATCTGGCGGGAGGGCAGTCTGCAACACCTGCCTCCGGCAAGCGGACTGCCCTCCCCCCACGTGACAGACTTTGCCTGGCATGACGGGCATCTGTACGTGGCAACCGACGCCGGCATCGCGCGGCTGACGCGCGACGAACAGCTCGAACTGGTTTCGCGCCAGGCCAACGTCTGCTCGCTGGCCGTGCATCAGGGCAAACTCTACGCCGGGCTGGTGGTTGGCGGCGTGGTCGAAGTCCAGCCGATGACAGAAGCCATGTTGCGCGCCGCGCGCCTGTCTCCCGCCCAGGCGTCGGCGAAGGCACCCCGTCAGGTCAGGTTGGCCGTTGTCGGCGAGCGGCTGCTGGCGCTCACGCCAGACGGAGTGCAGGTGGTGTCTCCCAAAGCCAATGGCGGTTTTGAATGGGAGCGGTTTGACCGTCCGGGAAGTCCGAGGCAACGTCTGAAGTCCGGCCATGTGACCAGCCTGGCCTTTGATGCCACCGGACGGCTCTGGGTCGGCACGTTCGAGCAGGGGCTGGACATTCTGGACCCCGAAACCGGCGACGTGCTGCGCCACGTGCAGGATGAAACCGTACGCGAAATCAACTACCTGTGCGCCACGTCGCGTCTGTCGCCGATGCTGGCGGCAACCTCGCAGGGAATTGTGGCTTTTGAGTCCAACGGCCGCGTGGTACGGCGCTACGATACCGCCTCGTCCATGCTGATCGGCAATGCCGTCTCACATCTGTGTCCGGTCAATAGCGGAAGCGGCCCGGCGGCGCTGGCCGTGGCCACAGCCAAGGGGCTGACCCTCTGGCAGGATGGCATCGGCCGCAGTCTGACGGCCTTTCACGGGCTTCCAAGCAACTACCTGTACTGCTGCGCCGTGCATGACAGCCGGCTCTACGTTGGGACGCTCGCTGGACTGGCAGAACTCGACGGGCTGCGCGTAGTGCGGACGTGGCGCACCGACAACGCGGAACTGCCGGCCAACTGGATTAGCGCCCTTCTGAGTGTGGACGGCCTGCTCTACGTCGGGACCTACGGCGGCGGCGTCTGCGCCCTGCATCCGAATGGCGACATGGTGCGCTTTCCTGAAACGAAAGGCATCGAAGTCAACCTCAACGCCATGGCGACGGATGGCGAGCGGCTGTACGTCGGAACACTCGACCGTGGTCTGCTGGTGTATGACCTTCGGCGGCGGCAATGGCGTGTCTGGCAGAGCGGACTGCCCTCGTCCAACGTCACGGCGCTGGCGGTTCGTCCTGACGCCCTGTTTGTGGGGACGACCGGCGGCCTGGCCCGCATTGAAAGGTATCGTTTTGAGTAGGCGGCTGTGCGTGGCAGCCGCCCTGTACCGGAATGGAGAAAACGACCGATGCGCGCCTTTCTGGCCCTTGCGCCTGACCCTGCCGCCCAGACCGTGCTGTGCCGTTACCAACGGCGGCTGACGCAGGCTTCATGGGCGCACCAGGTGAAATGGGTGGCGGAAACCAACCTGCACCTGACGATTCGCTTTCTGGGCGAGGTGACGCCGGCGGTGCAGGCGGAGCTGGTCGGCCGGTTGGAAGCGGCACTTTCCCGACCCGGCGCGCCGGGGCGTCTGGAGCTGGAACTGACCGAGCCGCGCTGGTTTCCCTCGGCGCGGCAGCCCCGGACACTGGCCTGTCTTGTGCCGGAAACACCGCCGCTGATGGCGCTGGCGGCGCTGGCCGAAGTCAGCGCCCGCGATGCCGGACTGACCCCCGAAGAAAGACCTTTCCGCGCGCACATCACCCTGGGACGTATGCGCCCGACCCTGACCGTCTCCCCGAAACTGGATATTGCCCCGGCCCGAACCGGTTTCCGGGCCGATGCACTCGTGCTCTACCAGAGCACCCTGACGCCGGCAGGGCCCATCTACACCGAACAGCAACGCTTTCTGCTGGTCGGCCCGCGCCAGACATCTGACGACTCCACTGGCGGGTGAGCGGTCAAAACGCCGCCAGAATGCCGGGGTACCGCTGGCTGGACATCCCCGGCACTCCGCGCGCCGGAATTTCCGGCTCCGGCGGACAGGGTGTTTCCGGTTCAGAGCGTGCCGCGCGCGGCCTGGTCGCGTTCGATGGCCTCGAACAGTGCCTTGAAATTGCCCTTGCCGAAACTTTCGCTGCCCCTGCGCTGGATGATCTCGAAAAACACCGTCGGCCGGTCCTGAACCGGCTTGGTGAAAATCTGAAGCAGGTAGCCCTGGTCATCCCGGTCAATGAGGATGTTGAGATCGCGCAGCACGGCGAGGTCTTCTTCGATGTTGCCGACCCGTTCCGTGATGGTGTCGTAGTAGGTTGCCGGGACGCTCTGCAACTCCACGCCGTTGTCCCGCAACCGGGACACGGCCCCGATGATGTCCGGCGTGGCAATGGCGATGTGCTGGACGCCGGGCGAGCCGTAAAAATCCACGTATTCCTCGATTTGAGACCGCTTTTTGCCTTCGGCCGGCTCGTTGATGGGCAGTTTGATGGCCAGGTTCGGGCTTGCCATCACCTTTGACCGCAGCGCCGTGTATTCCGTCGAAATGTCTTTCTCGTCGAAGTGCCGGAACTGGAAGAAGCCGAAAATGTCTTCGTAGAACTTCACCCACGTTTCCATCTGGTGCCAGCCGACGTTGGCCACCACGTGGTCAATGCGGTGGAGAAAGCCGGTGTGCGGGGCCTTGACCAGGCGCGGCACAAAGCCGGGCAGGAATGGGCCGGTGTAGTCGTCGCGGCCGACGAAACGGTGGATCGTGTCGCCATAGGCGGCAATTTCGGCGATATGCGCGATGCCGTGGTCATCACGCAGCGTTTCCGGCGCGCGATGCGCCGTCGCGCCACGTTCGACGGCCCGGGTGAAGTCCCCGACGACATCCGGGGTGCGAAAAGCTACGGCCTGAACACCATCGCCGTGCCGGCGGACGTGTTCGGCAACCGGGTGGTCCGGGGTGAGCGCACCGGTGACGACCAGGCGAATCGTCCCGTGCTGGAGGGCGTATGATACGCAATCGTGCACGCCGGTTTCGGGGCCGCGGTAGGCCACAATGTCGAAGCCGAACGCCGTACGGTAGAAATGGGCCGCCTGCTTTGCATTGCCGACGTAAAACTCAACGTGGTCGAAATCCGCCACGGCCAGCGGCGCGCGCTCGTGCCGGGTTGCTTCTTTGGGTGCGGACATAGAATGATAACCCCCTGGAGAGCAGGTAAGAAAACGCACATTTGATTGTCATCCGGCCGGGCCCGATGTGCAAGGTGTTCCACGGCACAAAGGCATCGGAATGGTTTCACGTCCGGGCGGTTCTCGTTTAGAGTTGTGGTCGCGGCCGTTATCACCCGGCCCGCCACAAGTGTTCTGCCATGACGCACTCCCGATTGACCCACGCCGTTCAGGCGTTGATGCAGGCATATACGTCGCCGTCCGTGTTGCAGACCAACCATGGGTCACTTCCGTCACGCGACGCCATCATCAAAACCCTGCTTGACTTTCGGGAACTACTGCTTCCGGGGTATTACGGCATCGTGGCGCAGGCGGCCACACGGGAACGGGTCAGGGGGCTGGTGGAAGACATTGCCGCTGAGTTGCCAAAGCAGATTGCGCTGGCGCTGTGCCACGACCGGAAGCTGCCCAGGGAACACTGTGCGGAATGTTCGGATTGCCAGGCGGAAGCCGAGGCCATTGTGTGGGACCTGCTCGACCGGCTGCCGGCGCTCCGGGAGATGCTGGCCGAAGATGTGGAGGCGGCATACCTGGGCGACCCGGCCGCGCATGACCACGATGAAGTGATTTTGAGCTATCCCTGTGTGCAGGCGATTTTTGTCCACCGCATCGCCCATGATCTGTTCACCCGTGGCGTGCCGCTCATTCCGCGCATCATGTCCGAGTATGTTCACGGGCGGACGGGGATTGACATTCATCCCGGCGCACAGATTGGCCGGCGGTTCTTCATTGACCATGGCACAGGCGTGGTGATTGGGGAGACGACGGTCATTGGCAACAACGTCAAGCTGTACCAGGGCGTGACCCTGGGTGCGCTGTCGTTTCCCAAGGATGCCAACGGCTCGCTGGTCCGCCACATCAAGCGGCATCCGACCATTGAGGACGATGTGGTGATCTATGCCGGGGCCACCATTCTGGGCGGCGAGACGGTCATTGGACGGGGCAGCGTCATTGGCGGTAATGTGTGGCTGACGCACTCCGTCGCGCCCTACAGCAAGGTCGTCATCGAAGAACCCCACATACGGATTGTGACCCGTACAGAAACGGCGCGCACGACCTGAACGGCCTGGCGCGGCCACTGTGGCCACAGGGCGCGGCCGGCCGCCTGGAGCAACAACATGCAAGCTGGTTTGACAACTGGATTTCCCGGGAAACTGTTTATCGTTGAAGGGATTGATGGTTCGGGCAAAAGCACGCAACTTGATCTGTTGCACAAGTGGCTGATTGCCGAAGGGTACTGCGTTTTTTTCAGTGCGTGGAACTCCTCGCCGCTCGTCAAAAAGACAACCAAGCTCGGCAAGGAAACCCATTCCCTTTCTCCGACCACGTTCAGTTTGATTCATGCGACGGACTTTGCCGACCGTACCGAGCGCGAGATTGTTCCTCCGCTCAAAGCCGGGGCGATTGTGCTAGCCGACCGCTACGTTTACACGGCCTTTGCACGGGATTCCGTCCGGGGTAACGACCGCAACTGGGTCCGCAAGGTCTATGGTTTTGCCGTTCCACCAACCATCGGGTTCTATTTTCGTGTACCGCTGGAAACGGCGCTGGACCGCATTCTGGTGGGGCGGCCGGAGCTGAAATACTACGAAGCCGGTCTCGACATGGGCTGGTCAGAGGACCCTTATGAGTCGTTCCGTATCTTTCAGGGCAAGATACTGGAGGAATACGAGCGACTCGTGGAGGAGTATAACCTGACGGTCATTGACGCCACGCTTCCCATTACCGAACAGCAGCGGATCGTGCGCAGTCTCGTCAAGCCACACCTGAAGGATGTTCTGCGCGATCCACAGTTTCGCCGTCGCCGGCGGTGAGTGGATGCCGTGGCGGCCGTCCTGCGACGGTCAACGTTGGAGTACCTTATGACAAAGGTTCAGTTTTTTGGCGCCGGACTTCCGGGCTTTCAGGAAAAAGACCTGCCGGGCCGCCTGATCGTTCTCGAAGGCACGGATGGCGTCGGGCGCTCGACCCAGATTGCCCTGCTCAAAACCTGGCTCGAATCCTCCGGGTTTGCCGTCCTGGACACCGGACTGACGCGCTCGCTGCTTGCCGGGCGCGGCCTCAAGAAAGCCAAGGAAGGTCACACCCTTGGCGCCAGGACCATGGACCTGTTTTATGCGACTGACCTGGCCGACCGTCTGGAAAACCAGATGATTCCGGCACTGCGGGCGGGGTTCATCGTCCTGACCGACCGCTATGTGTATTCACTGATGGCGCGTGCCATTGTGCGCGGCGCGGCACTGGACTGGATTCAGAGTGTCTATGGTTTTGCCCTCAAGCCGGATGCGGTGTTCTATCTGAAGATTGACCTGGCGCATCTCATTCCGCGGGTGCTGACGAGTACCGGCTTTGATTACTGGGAATCCGGGATGGATTTTCTGCCGGGCGATGACATGTATGACTGCTTCGTGCAGTACCAGACCCGGCTGCTGGCAACCTTCGATCAACTGGCGCGGCAGTATGATTTTGAGACGGTGGACGCGACCCAGACCGTCAACAAGGTGTTCAGCGTGTTGCAGCGCAAGATTCGGAGGGTACTGCCCAAGGTCGCCCCGGTTGTAGAGATACCGGCGGCTTTGAATCCGCCTTCCAAAGCCGGTGTTGCTGCGGCTGAAGCCGATCTGGAAGGTCGGCGCGAAGCTATCGTGTCGCTAAGTGAAGTCGAAGCCAGCAAGCTGAAAGGCATTACCGGAGCAGCGGCGGCTGACAACCACAAACCGTCGGCGGCGCGGCGCAGGACAGCGAAGAAATCCTGACGGGTTCCAATCCGGCGGTGTGGCGGAGGGCCAGGCGTCACTAAGGGGGTGACTCCGCGACCGGTGTCGCCACCAACCGAAAGCCGATGTTGCTGTCGCGTCTCTGCGGCGATTCTATGCGCCCGCCCCTCGGACTGCACTGCTCGGCAGGGCTGTCATAGGCGCCGCCGCGGATGAATCCGCCGGCACACCACTCCCAGACATTGCCAAACATGTCGTGCAGGCCAAACCCGTTGGGCTGTTTGCCGCCGACGGGACGGGGCCGCCCGCCCGAATTGGGCTGGTACCAGGCCACGGCGTCGAGACCAGGTGAACCACTGCCCCGGGCGGCAAATTCCCACTCCTCGACGGTTGGCAGGCGGTACCGGAAGGAGCTGTTGCGTTCCAACTGGTTGAGCGTCTCGATAAACTGCAAGACATCCTCCAGCGAAACGCGGTTGACCGGCACGGTGTCGCCCCGTTGGTAACTGGGGTTGTTGCCCATCACGGCGTACCACTGCTGCTGGGTGACTTCATACTTGCTGAAGTACAGGACCTGCCCGTTGAAGCGAAGTGGAATCATTTCCATGCCCAGGGTGTTGACCAGGGGACGGGAGGCCGGCGGCAATGGCACATTGGCCGGCTGCGTGGCTGGACTTGCTGGTGTTGTGGGGTTGGCTGGCTGCGTAGTGGAAGTTGCCGGTGTCGGCGGGGCGGTTGGGCGTGAAGCGGAGGGTGGTTTGCGGACGGTCTTGCGCCTGACCGGCTCTTTCCTGGACGGCTCTTTCCTGAAGGGGTTGTCGCCCTGTCCCCAGGCCCGGTTGATAAAACCCAGGTTGAAGAGACTCATGCCGAGTACACAGGCAAGTATCCCGTTCACAGGATGGGTACGTCGGGCAGGCATGGGCTGTGAGGCTGGGGCATCAGTTTATTGGTTTTTGGACGGTGGCAGTTCGACATCCCGCGCGCAGCGAAAACCCAGCGCCGGGTCGCGGGTGTCAGGTGGGACCTGGGTACGTTTTGTCGCCGACGCATACTTGCCTGGCAGCGAAAACCCACCGCCGCGCACGATCTTGGTTCCAGGCACCGGCTTGCGGGCGCTTCCCGGATAGGGTGCGTCATCAGAGGCCGTCCACTCAGCGACATTCCCCGCCAAATCAAACACACCCTCCGGTGTGGCGCCGGTCGGAAAACTGCCGACGGTTTCGGTGTGTCCCACTTCGGCTTCAGCCGAGTTGAGCCGCCAGCGGGCAAATTCGTTCCCCCAAGGATAGCGGCGGCCTTCGGTTCCACGGGCGGCAAATTCCCACTCAGCTTCTGTCGGCAGGCGTTTCCCAGCCCAGGCGGCATAGGCCCGGGCATCTTCCCAGGAAACATTGCCTACCGGGTGGTTATCCTTGCCCTTCGGATACGTGCCGTTTTTCCAGCCCGGTGGCGCCGGGTGTCCCGTGGCTTTGACAAAGGCAGCGTAGGCGGCATTGGTCACTTCATATTTGTCAATAAAGAAAGAACTGACAGTGACCTGGTGGGCCGGGTCTTCCGCGCTCGGGCTGCCCATCTGAAAGACGCCACCTGGAATCAGAACCATGTCGGGGGGGGCCACGGACGGGCGTGCTGTCTTCCCCTCTGACTCGTCCCTGGTTGATTTGGATGACGCCGTGGATTGATTCAATGCCGGGGTAAACATCCGCCACATCAGCAGTCCGGCGCCAACGAACAGAACCAGGGCCAGGCTGACACTCACCAGCGGTAAAACAAGTCGGGTGGATACCGGGGACGGCATTGGTCCGGACTGTTCCGGCTGGCGGGCGGATGGTTGTCCCCGGTAGGTCGGTGGAATGGAGGGGTTGTTGGAAGGGGATGACGGCACGGACAACAGCGGTATCGTCGGTGAGTCCAGGAATCCACCTGCCGGTTGGGTTGCCGAAAGTTGTGTAAAAGGCAGGGGGTCTGTGGCCCGGCTGACGTTGGCATTCGTGCTTCGGCTGGGTGCCAGCCAGTCGTTTGCCTCCGATGCCGGCAGACGAAGTGTTTGGATAATCGCCAGCGCAAACGCCCGAGCCGATGAAAACCGTTCCTGCGGGTCGTATCGGATGGCCCGGTCCAGAAGGTCGGCCAGCGCCGGGGAAATCTCCGGGGCCATCCCGCGCCAGTCGAGTTCCAGGCGGTCCTGGTTTGCGAGGGAATGTGGATGCCGACCGGTAGCATAGGTAATGGCGGTCATGGCCAGAGCATAGAGGTCACTGGCAAAGGTGGGCCGTCCGACCACCTGCTCCGGCGGCATATACCCTCTCGTCCCGGTCTGCATGGTGTAACCATCCGTGTGGGTCACTTCCTTGACCACACCGAAGTCAATGAGAACGACCTGCCCCGTGGCACGGCGCAGCATGATGTTGTCCGGCTTGATGTCGCGGTGAATGATCGGGGTCAGTCCCGTGTGGATGTAGTCCAGCACCCGGAGCGCCCCCAGGAGCAGATGCACCGTGGCGGCTTCCGTCTGGGGCCCTTCACGTTTCAGCTTTTGCGTGAGGGTCTCACCGTCAATCCATTCCTGAACCAGGTAATGGCGCTCGTTCTCGCTGAAGTACGCATACAGTTCGGGAATGCCCCCCTGCGAGTCGCGCCCCAGACTTTCCAGCAGGATGGCTTCCCGTCGGAAGCGCTCGCGCACCTGATCGGCCATCTCTGGGTCGCCGCTCCAGATCAGTTCCTTGACAACACACTTCCGGTTCGAGGGCGAGTGCGTGTCTGTGGCCAGATACGTTTTCCCGAACGCACCCCGGCCGAGTTCCTCACCCAGAAGATACCGGTTTTGGAGAAGCGTCATGCCACGCTACCTCGCCGCACGTTGCGCCTTGTGCCAACTCTCAGGTTTGCCTTCGCTTTTACAACGCGAAAAGCAAAACGGCAAGCAGCGCGCCGCACAGCGTGCAGACGAAGTTGACGGCTTCGTTGTCCAGGTAGCCGGCGTTTTCAGCCGTAGCGCCGAGCAGGCTGTCCATCAGGTTGCCGCCCATGCCCCCGATGGCAATGCACCAGACCGCCCGGTGCAGATTGGCATCGGCGGCAGCGTAGGCCAGCGCGCCAAAGGCAATGGCCGTGAGCAACCCGGCCAGCAGACCAATGACGGACACCGCGCCGTTGTCACCAATCCGGGCGCGCCGCCAGGTCGTGATCGAGTAGGGCACGCCGCCATAGACCCGGCCGATTTCTCCGGCCACGGTGTCTGAAGCCGCCGCCGCAAATGAGCCCAGGACGGCAACCGTAAAGAGTCCGGCATGAGGTGTCAGGACAACCAGGGGGGCACACAAGGCCGCAACGCCGGCATTGGCGACGGCATTGCGCCAGGTACGGATTTCCTGCGCCGTACGCTTGGCGCGCTTCTTCTCATAGCCGATTTTCGAGGCGACTGTGCCGACAATGAAAAACGCCATGAGTCCGCCCACTCCCAGCCAGCCCAGCGTTGCATAGAGGATCAGCGCAAAGCCGGCGCCGGTGAGCGCCCCCGACCAGTCCACGGATTTCGTCGCGCGGGCGACAAGCCCCAGAACGACGGCCAGCGCCAAGGCCAAGGGCAGCCGGGCAAGGACGCCGGCCTGGGCGGCCTGCCAGGCCGTCCAGTCGAGTTGGGTGGCCAGGAACAGCACGCCAGCCGCCGAACCGGCCACGAGGGGATTGTCGCAGATGTCATAGGGCAGCGACTCCAGCAGCGCTGCCACGCCAGCGGCCGCCAGAATGACCAGGGCGAGTCCCAGTGGCGTGAAGGGATGGCCGCCTACCACGAGCACTGTGACGAGTGTGCCCAGCCATCCGAACAGGATGAATCCCAGTGTTCCGAAGAGGCTTTTCCGTGGATTCCACCACAGCTTCGGGCCGCGGATGCCCTGCCCACAGACCACCGCCATGCCATCCCCGTACGCCATCATGGCCCAGCCGCCGGCCACAACCCACAAGTCCTTCGGAAAGATCAGGGTGAGCACCACTACCGCTGCCGGGTAGGCGATGACGCCCACTGAGTAACCCTGCGCCTGCTCATGCGGGCGGAGCAGGCTGGGCATCCACTTGGGGAGTACCCAGGCCAGAGCCAACCCGGACAGCCCCATCAACAGGGTTTGCCAGAACGAAACGACGGCCAGGGCGAAAATCCCCATACCGACATGCACCAGCCGCCGGCGCATCTCCGAGCTGTCCGCTGCGCCAGCCAGCGACGCTGCACGCCAGGCGGGATCGAAGACTTCCATGACGCATACTCACTTCAAAAGGAAAAGGCAGGGGACGCCAGTGCCACCTGCCTTCAACCTACTGAACTCGTCCCGGTCGGGCAAACCTTTGTACAGGCATTGCCCCCGGTAAGGAAAAGCCTCAGTTGAGAAACATAAGCATTTTGACGAAGAGCTTTGGCACGTAGTTACCAAAAGCCCCGATCAGGCAAATTGCCAGCAAAACCCCAAACCACGCCCAGGCAACCTTGCTGATGTCTTCCATGGCGACTCCCTCCATGACTTGCAGTGTTCAAGTGTGGGACGCTTGTTGAACCCATGCTAACACAGTCCATCCGTAGGAAAGACGCCCTTTTTCCCGGACACTTGTGTTACAAGACAGTCCGGCCCGCAGGGCATTTCCCGGTGGCCGCACCTTGGACCAAAATGGAAGACTGCCAATGACAACCGCCAATTTGACCGGAAAGACGCTGTTCATTACCGGCGCCAGCCGTGGGATTGGGCTGGCCATTGCCCTCCGGGCTGCACGCGATGGCGCCCGCATCGCCATTGCCGCCAAAACGGCCGAACCTCACCCGAAGCTGCCCGGAACTGTCTATACGGCAGCAGCGGAAATTGAAGCCGCTGGCGGAAAAGCCCTGCCGCTTGTCGTGGACATTCAGGACGAAAACCAGGTGGCCGCAGCCGTGGCGCAGACGGTCGAAACCTTCGGCGGCATTGATATTCTGGTCAACAACGCCAGCGCCATCAGCCTGACCCCGACGCTGCAAACGCCCATGAAGCGGTATGACCTGATGCACCGGATCAACACCCGTGGCACGTTCGTCTGCTCGCAGGCGTGTCTGCCGCACCTGTTCAAGGCGGACAATCCGCATATCCTCAACATCTCACCGCCGCTCAACATGGAAGCCCGGTGGTTTGCGCCCCACGTGGCCTACACCATGGCCAAGTACGGCATGAGCATGTGCGTGCTGGGCATGGCCGAGGAGTTTCGTGAACAGGGCGTGGCGGTCAATGCGCTGTGGCCGCGCACAGCGATTGCTACGGCTGCCGTCCGCAACCTGCTCGGTGGCGACGAGACGATTCGGCGCTGCCGGAAGCCGGAAATCATGGCCGATGCCGCCTATGCCATTCTGACCCAGCCGAGCCGCGCCTGCACGGGCAACTTCTTCATTGACGAAGACGTTTTGCGGAGCGCTGGCGTTACCGACTTCACGCCCTACGCCATAGACGCTTCGGCCGAACTGCTGCCGGACTTTTTCATCTGAATGCAACCCTTTTGGTACGGACCATGCTTCGCCTGACGATTCGCCAAGTCATCTGGTTGGTCATTGCAGCTTCCATTATTGGCGGCGGTGGCATTACAGTTGCTGCCTACTTCACCGCCAAATGGCTCGATGCCCGGCAGACACCGCCGCCCCTGCCTTCCACGGTCAATTCCGGCTCCGAGCCGCTGCCGGAGGCGGCCCCCCCGCAACTCGATGCCGATGAGCGCAACAACATCAGCGTGTACGAGCGGGTCAGCCCCGGCGTGGTCAACATCAACACGACCTCGTTTGTCGAAGACTTCTTTTTTGGGGCCTATCCTCAGCAGGGAAGCGGGTCGGGTTCGATCATTGATACCAAAGGTCATATCCTGACCAACTACCACGTCATCGAGGGGGCCAGCCGGCTGGATGTCACCCTGGCCGACAACACTTCCTATCCGGCGACGGTCGTCGGAGCGGACCCGGACAATGACCTGGCCATCATCCGCATCCAGGCGCCGCCGGAGCGCCTGCGCGTCGTGCCGCTGGGGTCGTCACGTAACCTGAAAGTCGGGCAGAAGGTTCTGGCCATCGGCAATCCATTTGGACTGAACCAGACCCTTACCTCGGGCATCATCAGCGCCTTGGGACGGCCGCTCCGCAGTGAGAATGGACGCACCATCGAGAATGTCATCCAAACCGATGCGTCCATCAATCCCGGCAACTCCGGCGGCCCGCTGCTCAACTCGGCTGGCGAGATGATCGGCATCAATACGGCAATTTATTCCCCGCGCGGAGGCAGCGTCGGCATCGGTTTTGCCGTTCCGGTGGATATTGCCAGGCAGATTATCCCCGACCTGCTCGAATATGGCCGGGTACGCCGTCCGTGGTTGGGGATTACCGGAACGTATCAGCTCAACGCCCGGCTGGCGCAGCGGCTGAACCTGCCGGTCAGTGAGGGGCTGATTCTGACAGGACTGGCACCGCGCGGCCCGGCCGCACAGGCGGGCCTGTATGCCAGTGACCGGGTCATCCAGCGGGGCGGACAGATCATCGTTGGGGATGTGCTGGTCAAAGTGGGTGACGTACCCATCAGGTCCAATGAGGATTTGTATCGTTCGCTCCGGGAGAAAAAAATCGGCGAAACCATCCCCGTGACCATCGTGCGCACCGGACAGACACTGACGGTCAGCGTGACGTTACAGGAACGACCGAGCGCGTAGCCACCGGTCGGGGAAAGCCACCGGGAGCGCACAACGGGCTGAAAAAAGGCGATGTCAACGGCTGTGTTGCCGTGACATCGCCCGTGTGATGCGTTCATGAAACGTCGTGGGCCTTTCGCTGGGGTTGAAGTGGCGAACCCGGCTCGTCGGTGGCTGCCCTCAGCCTGCTTGGTCTCCCATGTTCTGTGGCGAAAGGATCAGGCCGCGGTGGGCGGCACGTACTTGACGGTTGGTTTGGTACAGGCTGGTGTCGTGACTTGTGCCGTGACCTGGGCGCGGACGAAGCAATCCCGGCAGAGCACCGGGCGCCCCTGCGTTGGTAAAAATGGCACGGTCGTCTGGATACCGCACTCCGCACATTCCACTTCGACCTGGATGCGCGGACGGCTCCCATCCGTCGCCATCATGCTCAGCAGTTGGTTGAAACGCTCGTTCTTGCGTGTTTTGCACGGCTTGCAGCGTTTCGGTGGATTTTTCAGTCCCTTGTCAGAGAAAAATTGTTGCTCCCCGACGGTGAAGACAAAAGGCGCGCCACACTCGACACAGTTGAGGTGGATGTCTTCAAACACCGGTGTAAGTGCTTTGTCCTCAGCTTCCATAATCCATGTTGCTCCTTCTGCGTGTCTCCCTTCCTGCCGCAAGATGCGGGGCGCGGGTGTTACCCTGACCGATACTTCCGCTTCTGCCACCACCCGCCGTCCGACAGCACCCGGCGCTGTGGAAAAGACAACCCTCCGCTGCCGCGACCGGTTGGTGGTGCGTTCCCCTTGCTCACCCTTGGATGAATCTGTGAAATCTTTTCTGGACAGAGAGTTATCTATTGAAGGCTAAAGTAAGTGTCAAGCCCTCTTTTGCGCTCACATCCGGCAGCGAAGCGGTGCATCCAAGGCAAATTGTTGAGAGACTTCGAGTTATCTCCATCTATAGATTGAAATCTTTTTTTTTGTTCGGTTTAGTGGGTAAGAGTTAGTGTGGCTTCTCACCGGTTGTTTACAGTCCCCTGTGGAAGCTTTGTGGAACCTGTGAGTGGCGAGTGGCGAATGGCGAGTGGTAGGGGCAATCCCCGGAACTGCCCGTACGGCTTGGGCGCACCGGCTCCAGGTGCATGAAGAACAGCGGATACACTGGCGCTGCACGGGTTCGTCTTGACACCTTGGAGGACGGACAACAAGATGCGTGCGCATCAAAGGACGGTTTCTGTATTTTCACCCACGGGCAGCATCCTGACAGGCATCTGCTGGCTTGATTAACCTTGGCTGAAACTGTTCGGTTGATGCCGGTTGCGCGGTGCTCACCAGGTGGCAACGGGTGCAACCAAAGTTTGTTACCCGAAGTCAGAAACTCATCACCGGGGAATCACTACACCCACACAGGAGAAACACAGGACTCATGAAGCCCATCAAACACGCTGAAAAGGCGTTGTCGAAGCTCGCAGGAGGGCTGTTTGAAGCCATACAGTCAGTCAACAAGTACCGCCCAGCCCCTTCCTTCACGCCCAAGTGGTCTGACAAGCCCATGCTCAAGTCATGGCAGAAGACCAAACCAACGCTCGGCTGGCCACGGACGACCGACTCGCTGTGCCCGAAGTGTGTCAAGGAGGCGCGCGAGAAAATTCTGAGCGGTGAGGTGGATTACACCATCCTCATCAACGAGCGGGTGGGGGAAATCAAGGCTCAGATCGTCAAGCGCCACAACCCGGAGACCGGGCGGGATGAAGTCTGGATGGAGAAAGAGTGCCCGGTCCACGGCCGCTTTGAGGACCTGATGGCCATTGATGCCAATTTTCTGGCCCACATCGAGGCCCAGTTTCCAGGGCGCGACATTGATGCCCACAACGATGCCAAACTGCACAACCACGGCACGAGTTCCATCAAGCACGGACGCGGTTCCGTGCTGACCATTGACCTGACCAACCGCTGCAACATGATGTGCGACCCGTGCTTTATGGACGCCAACCAGGTTGGCTTCGTCCATGAACTGTCGCTCGAAGAGGTGAAGGAAATCCTCGACAACGCCATCAGCATCAAGCCGCGGCGGCAGATGTCCGTGCAGTTTTCCGGCGGAGAGCCCACCTTGTCGCCCCACTTCTTCGAGGCCATCCGGTATGCCCGTGAGTTGGGGTACAACAGCGTCCAGTGCGCCACCAACGGGATCGAGTTTGCCAAGAGCAAGGAGTTCTGCCGCAAGGCAGCCGAAGCCGGCCTGCGGTACGTCTATCTCCAGTTCGACGGCATCGGCAACGACGCCAACAGCCACCGGCAGGTTGGGAACCTGTTTGATGTGAAACTCCGGGCGATTGAAAACCTGCACGAAGCTGGCGTGGAAATCGTGCTCGTCGTCACGCTGGTCAACGGCGTCACCAACGATCAGGTGGCCCCGGTGATTCGTTTTGCCCTGGACAATCCCAAGAAAATTGCCTTCATCTCCTTCCAGCCGGTTTCCTTTACCGGGCGGGACGAAGACATCACCGACGAGCGGCGGCTGCGCCAACGCTACACGCTCTCGCACCTCGCGCATGATGTCAAAGAGCAGGTGGGCATCACGGAGCCGACCCGTGACTGGTTTCCGATTTCCGTCATGAGCACGATTGCCGACTTTGCCGATCTGGCCCACGGGCCGGAAGCCCAGTTCGGGCATCTGAGCTGTGGCTGTCACCCCAACTGCGGCGTCGGGACGGCCGTGATGATTGACAAGGAAACCAAGGAGATGGTGCCGGTGCCGGAGTTCATCAATGTGCCGCAGCTTCTCAAGGACATGCAGGCGATTACGGACGCCGGCCGTGGGCGCGCCTTCTCGTCGTTTATGATGGCCCTGTCACTGCTGCGGAACTATGACCCCTACAAGTCGCCAACGCACTTCACGCTCAAGTCCCTGATTGAAAAGTTCGACAAGTCGCTGGGCATTTCGGGGCGGGACTACGGCAGCGTCAAGGGCAACCGGACGCGGGAAGACATCGAGAAACGCCGGCGTGACCGGTGGAACTTCCTGTTCATTGCCGGCATGTGGTTTCAGGACCTGTTCAACTATGACTTCCGGCGGACGGAGATGTGCATCATCCCCTATGGCACCCAGGAAGGTGAAATTTCCTTCTGCGCCTACAACACCGGCGTTGGCTGGCGGAACATCATCGAGGAAATGCACAAGAACGCCACGGTGGCGAAGTGGTACAAGGAGCACGGCAAGCACGAAATCTACGCCAAGGGGCGGAACGTCGAGCTGCCGAATGCCCCCTACAGCCTCAACGTCAACCCCGAAGATGCGGCCCGCGTTCGTCCACGTGATGAAGAAGTGCCGATGACCGCGGCTGAAGAAAAGCGGATGATGGAAAAGCTTTTCCGGGAGAAAGTGCTTGGCATCAAGAACGGCGAAACCAAGCTCGTTCAGCTTGGGCGTGCCAAAAAAGCCGCCGCCAACGGCGCCGGCGCTGTCCATGGGAACGGGGTGAGCCCCGTGGCCGCCGGGCCGTCCCCATCGAACACGGTTGCCGTCGCCACCGCGGCCGGCAGCCATGGGCGGCCGGCGACGAAGTAACTGCCGGCAGCCACGCTATCCCTGAAGACTGGGGCGGGGTGACACAACCCCGCCCTTTTTGGTGCCCGTCGTTATCTCCGGTTTAGCCACGGCAGGTTCACCTGCCGCCCGTCCCGCAAATGGCGCCGAATGGGCAGCGTGAGTTTTCTAACATATTCAGAATCATATACTTGCAACGGAAAAAAGGCGGAAAGGACACTCGTCACCAGTGCCTGCACTGGGCTATAAGCAGCCCGTGCGCAGGGTGTCTCCGCCCCTGTAGGACGCCCAAACCTGCACCAGATTGGGGTTTTTGCAACGCATGTCTGAGGAAACCAAGCCGACACCAGACGCCGCGCCGCCGGCTTCCGAAGCGGGAGCCACGCCGGATGCGGAACGTGAGGCCAAGATAGCCGCTGCCAAGGCCAAGGCGGCGGCGGCGAAAGCCGCCCGTGAAGCGGCGGCGGCAGCACCGCCGGAAGGCGAGTCTGCGGCCCCGGCCGCACCGGCCAAAGCCCCGGCCAAGGCCGCCGCCAAGGCCCCGGCCAAGGCCGCCGCCAAGAAAGAAGCCGTACCAGCTTATGCCGAAATCAAGGACGACTCCTTCATTGCGTCCCTGCGCGCGGCTTTTCAGGACGACATCAAAGAGGCTGTCACCAGCAATGGGCAGCAAATCCTGCGGGTGGCGCCGGAACGCGCGCGCGATCTGCTCTGGTATCTGCGCTACGACGCCTCCATCAGGTTTGACATGCTTACGGATGTCACCGCTGTTCACTACCCCGACCGCAAGGCCTTCGAGGTGGTCTATCAGTTGTATTCCATCGCGGAAAACCGGCGGCTGCGGGTCAAGGCGGAGCTGCCGGAGGAACAGCCCATCTACACCGTCTGTGACATCTGGACGACGGCCAACTGGCTGGAGCGTGAGGTGTACGACATGTTCGGTATCTGCTTCGAGGGGCACCCCGATCTGCGCCGCATCCTGTTGCCGGAGGGCTGGGTTGGGTTTCCGCTCCGCAAGGAGTACCCGGTTGAATACCGTCCCAACGAGTGGGTGACGGAGAACCTGAACATCCTTGAAATCCCGGAAGGGGCTGATCTCACCGGGAAGTTTGAATAATGGCTGACCCCGATGCCCCTGTCCGCGTTGCACCGTTCCCCAGGCTGCGCGCCCGAAACGCTGTGAGGAAGGACGTATGAACCAAATTCCGCTCGTGACACATCATACCGAGACCCTGTTTGACGCTGACCAGATGGTACTCAGCATGGGGCCGCAGCATCCTTCGACGCACGGTGTGCTGCGGGTCATCCTCAAGCTCGATGGGGAGCGGGTCGTGGACCTCGACTGCGACATTGGCTATCTCCACCGGGGCGCGGAAAAAATCTTCGAGAACCGGCTCTATCCGATGATTGCGCCGTATTTCGACCGCCTGGACTACATTGCTGCCGTCTCGAACGGGCTGCTCTATGTCGAAACGGTCGAAAAAGCCATGGGGATTGAAGTGCCGCCCCGGGCGCAGTACCTCCGGGTCATTCTGACCGAACTCAACCGGCTGTCGAGCCATCTGCTGTGGCTGGCGACGCACGCCCTCGACATCGGCGGCTTTACGGTCTTTCTGTATGCCTTCCGCGAGCGGGAGGAGATTCTCAAAATTTTCGAGAATTTCTTTGGGGCGCGTCTGACCTGCCACGCCTTTCGGATTGGCGGGATGACCTATGACGCCTACCCGGAGTTTGAGGCTCAGGTACGTGCCTTCTGTGACCTGTTTCCCAAGCGGCTGGAGGAGTACGAGACGCTGCTCAACGAAAACCGCATCTGGCTGGGGCGTACCGTTGGGATTGGGGTTATCTCGGCCGAAGACGCCATCAGTCTGGGCCTGACCGGGGCACCGCTGCGCGGGTCAGGTGTAGATTACGATGTGCGCAAGACCGATCCCTATGAGTGCTATGCCGACCTGGAGTTTGACATCCCGATTGGCGAAAACGGCGATACCTTCGACCGCTACCTTGTGCGCATGGAAGAAATGCGCCAGAGCCGCCGCATCATCATGCAGGCGCTCGACAGGCTGCCGGATGGCCCGGTGATGGGAAAGGTTCCAAAAGTCATACGTGTTCCGGCCGGCGAGGTGTATCACTCGGTCGAAGGCCCGAAAGGCGAGTTGGGGCTGTATCTGGTTTCCGATGGGGGAACAAAGCCCTACCGGCTGCGCATGCGTCCGTCTTCATTTGTTAACTTGGGCGCATTGCGCAAGATGGCCATTGGTTCGCTCGTGTCGGATGTCGTGGCCGTGATTGGTTCGCTCGATATTGTGCTGGGTGAGATTGACCGATGATGATGACCTCTTGGCCCTGGATGCTGGCGCTGAACGCATCCCCGAAGTGGATTGAGTCGCTGGTGGAGTGGCTCTACACGTACCTGCCGACATGGATAACCGCCAACCTGACGGCAACCGACGCGGCGGATTTCATCGTGTGGCCGCTCATTCAGGTTGGCGTCATGCTGGTCGTGGTGTTGACCGCCGTGGCGTATCTGACGCTGGCGGAACGCAAGGTGAGCGCGTGGATTCAGGTGCGGGTCGGACCCAATCGCACGGGTCCGCTGGGACTGCTCCAGCCGGCTGCCGATGGCATCAAACTGCTCATCAAGGAAGATGTCATTCCCTTCAAGGCCGACAAGACCATTTTTACGCTGGCGCCCATCATCAGTATGGTGTGTGCGTTCATTGTTCTGGCGGTCCTGCCCTACGGCCCCCACTACGCCAGCATCACCAACATCAACATCGGTCTGTTGTTCATCCTGTCGGTTTCGTCAGTTGGGGTGTTGGGTATCATCCTGGGCGGCTGGGCGTCGAACAGCAAGTATCCGCTGCTCGGTGCGCTGCGGTCTTCAGCGCAGATGGTGAGTTATGAAGCCGCCATTGGGCTGACGATTGTCTCGGCGCTCATTTTCACCCGCACGTTTTCGATGCAGGGCATTGTTGAGGCCCAGAAAAGTCTCGGCGTGTGGTTTGTTCTCTTTCTGTTTCCCTCGTTCATCGTCTTTCTGGTTTCGGTTGTGGCCGAGACAAACCGCGCGCCATTTGATCTGGCCGAAGCGGAGTCCGAGCTGGTCGGCGGGTTTCACACGGAATACAGCGGCTTTCGGTTCTCCATCTTCTTCATTGCCGAGTACGCCAACATGGTCGTCGTTTCGGCGATTGGGGCGACGCTCTACCTGGGCGGATGGTATGTACCGGGGATGGACGCCATTGCCGCGCGGGCGCCTGAAGCGTACCGCGAAGCCGTCCTGACGCTCATCGGCGTCACGGCCTTTGCTATCAAGTGTGGTCTCATCCTCTATCTTTTCATCTGGATGCGCTGGACGTTTCCCCGCTACCGCTACGACCAGCTCATGGAGCTGGGCTGGAAGTGGCTGATGCCGGCGGCGCTGGCCAACATCGTCCTGACGGCCACCATATTCCTCATTGGCAAAGAGTTGGGTCTGGTGCGCTCCGTCGGCGGCGTACTGGAAATGGACTGGCAGGGCAAGGTGTTTTTCACTGTTGCCGGACTTCTGTCGGCGTTTCCGATTCTGGCGTTGCTCAACGCCATCAACCGCAATTCCAAGAGTTTCAACCTGCGCGCGCAGCGGACGACGATTCCCATCAGCACGCGCAAGGTCAAGCTGTCGCCCGGCGTCAAGCCGGCCGGAGTCTGACCGGGGCGATGCCCGTAATGGCCGGTCGGTCCGCTGGGTGAAAGGGGAGAAGTATGTTGCTCGTTGGCTGGGAAGCCGTCTTCTTCTGGATGCTGACGCTGGTGGCGCTCTTTGCTGCCGTTTTTACCGTGTCGGCGCGCAATCCGGTTCACTGCGCGTTGTTTCTGATTTCGACGCTGATTGCCACGGCGGCACTGTTCCTGCTGCTGCGGGCGGAATTTGTGGCCGGGGCGCAGATTCTGGTCTATGTGGGCGGCATTCTGGTGCTGTTTCTGTTTGTGCTGATGCTCGTCAACACCCGCAGCGAAGTCGAAAATCCATTCAACCGGCAGGACAAGGCGGGGGCGGTCATCGCGGCGCTGGTGGGGCTTTCGCTGCTGGGCGCTGTGACCTACACGCAGCAGCGGGGGGGCTTCTTCAAAACGCGCCCATCAGCCGACCGCATGGCTATCGAGAATGCCCGCCCTGACCCGAATGCCCCGGCCGGTGTGATCTCGTCCGATACGGAGACGCTGGGCGTGACGCTGTACACGCGCGCCGTCCTGCCCTTCGAGATCGCTTCCGTATTGCTGCTGATGGCGATTGTGGGTTCAGTCCTGCTGGCGCGTGACCGCAGACAGGAAGAAACCTACGACTAGACCCTGGGAGAAAACCCGATGATGACGTTTTTGGCGTTGGCGGCCGGTTGGGCCGCCCGGCAGGTTGCTGAACCATCGTTTATGGAGCGTTACCTCCAGGGGCTGAAGGAGGTGGATACCTCGAAGTTTCTGGTGCTGAGCGCCATCATTTTCAGCATTGGCATCGGCGGCGTGCTCATCCGGCGCAACATCATCGTCATCTTTATGTCGGTGGAACTGATGCTGAGCGCAGCCAATCTCAACTTCATTGCCTTCGCGCGCTACTGGCAGACCCAGGGGAGTCTCTATGCCTACAACGGCCACGTCATGACGATTTTCGTCATCGTGGTGGCCGCGGCCGAAGCCGCGCTGGGGCTGGGACTGCTTCTGGCGCTGTACCGCAACCGCGAAACGGTGGCGGCTGACGAAATCAACCTGCTCAAGTGGTGACTTCGATGGAATTCGTCGCACTCGTTCCGTTCTTTCCGCTGCTCGGTTTCATCATCAACGGCCTGTTTGCCCGGCGGCTTGGTTTTTCTGAAAAGGTCATCGGTGCCATTGCCTGCACGATGGTGGCGGCTTCGTTTGTCTGCTCGGCAGTTGCCGTCTATGCGTTCAGCCACCATGCGCACGATGCCCAGGTTCAGGCGGCGGCCAGGCAGCGCGAAGCCGAGTTGATGGCGCGGGTGTCCGGCGAGGATGTGGAGTCCCGGCGTGCCAAGGAAGTGGCCAAAGCGGCTGAAAATCCGCAGGCGTCGGAGGCTGCACCCGAAAAAGCCGGCGCTTCGGAAGAAGTGGCCACACCTTATGTGGTCACGCTGTTTGAGTGGATGCCGGGCGGGGCACTGACGACGACGCTGGGACCAAGTGCCGGACGCCTGGCGGACTTTTCCATCAAGTGGGCGTACCAACTCGACCAGCTTTCCGGGCTGTACATCCTGTTCGTCACCTTTGTCGCCTTTTTCATTCACCTGTTCGCCATCGGCTACATGCACGGCGATCCGAGTTTTCACCGGTTTTTCGCCTACCTGAACCTGTTTATGTTCATGATGCTCAACCTGGTGTTGGGCGCGAACTTTCTGATGACGTTCGTCGGGTGGGAAGGCGTTGGGTTGGCATCCTATCTGCTCATCGGCTACTACCTGAAGAAGCCCGAAGCCGGGGTGGCCGCCAAGAAAGCCTTTGTGATGAACCGTGTCGGCGACTTTGGGCTGATGCTGGCGATGATGGCGATTTTTGCCGTCTTTGGCACGCTCGACTATGCCGACGTGATGGTGATGGTCAAGGCGCTGCCACAGGAGCCGCTGGGGCTGGCGGCGCTCAGTTTCACGACCGGCACGCTGACGGTCATTGCCCTGCTGGTGTTTCTGGGTGCCGCCGGAAAGAGCGCCCAGATTCCGCTCTACACCTGGTTGCCGGACGCCATGGCCGGCCCCACACCGGTGTCGGCGCTCATCCACGCCGCCACGATGGTGACGGCCGGGGTGTATCTCGTGGCGCGGTGTAACCCGCTCTTCCAGCGCGCGCCAACGGCCATGCTGACCGTGGCCGTCATTGGGATGGCGACCGCCTTCGTGGCGGCCACCATTGGCATTACCCAGACCGACATCAAAAAGGCTCTGGCTTACTCGACAGTTTCGCAGCTTGGCTACATGTTCGTCGGCTGCGGGGTGGGGGCCTTTGTCGCCGGCGTGTTCCACGTCGTGACGCATGCGTTTTTCAAAGCCCAGCTCTTTCTGGGTTCCGGCAGTGTCATCCACGGCGGCTCGCCCAGCGGCCACCAGCAGGAGATGACCTACTACGGCAACTTCAAAAAGTACATGCCCATCACCTTTACCACGATGATGGTCTCACTGTTTGCCATCTGTGGCATCATCCCGTTCTCCGGGTTTTTCAGTAAGGACGAAATTCTGGCCAAGACGCTGCACACGCCTGTGTTCAGCCACGACGTGGGGCTGGCGCTCTATGTGGTGGGCTTTCTGACGGCGGGTGTGACGGCGTTTTACATGACGCGCCTGATGTGCCTGACCTTCTTCGGCAAAGAACGCTTTCTGGAAGGGCCGGATTTCCAGGAAGGCCATCACGGCGACGAGCACCACCACGCTCCGGCGACAAAGGATTTTCATCCGCACGAGTCGCCACTGGTGATGACGCTCCCGCTCATCGTGCTGGCGGTGTTCGCCTTTGGGGCCGGATTTGCCGGTGTGTCGGAAGAGCTGACAGGCGGCGCGATACCCAACTACGTCCATCACTGGCTGGCTCCGGTGATGGACACCACGCTGTATCCTGAAAAGCCCGTCACCGGTGTCAACCCGACCGAATGGCTGCTGGCCATGGTGAGCGTCGTCTGGGCACTGGCCATGATGGGGTTGGCGTACTTTCTCTATGTCATCCGCCCGGAACTGCCCGACAAGCTGGCCCAGACCCTGCGCCCACTGTATGTGCTGAGCGTGCGCAAGTGGTTCTGGGATGAGTTCATTGATGTCTATCTGGTGGGTGCGTTCAAAAAGATCAACCTGGGGGCGTGGGGGCTGGATTTCGTCGTGGACTCCATCGTTAACATGTTCGCCTGGCTGACGCGCGCCGGTTCGGTGGTCTTCCGCACGTTGCAGACCGGGCTGATGCAGAACTACGTCCTGGTCATGGCGCTGGGGCTGTTCCTGTTCATTACCGGCATGGGGTATCCGCTCTTCAAGGAACTGTTTGCGCCGAGCCGCACGCCGGCGCCGGCATCTTCGTCGCCGCAGACCGGGCGCGTCCTGGCGCCGTAAGGCTTGTGTTTGCCGCCGGACGCTGAAACAGGGGCGTATTCAGGGAGTTCATCAAGGGATTACACGGCATGATACTGAGCAACGTTTTTCTGGCATCCTCCGGCCCGGCCGAGCTGTACTTCGGGCCGATTGGCATTCTGAGTCTCGTCACCTGGCTGCCGCTGGTCGGGGGCGTCATCGTCTTTTTCCTTGACAAGCGCCGTACCGACCTCATCAAGCAGTTCGCCACCCTCTGGATGACGCTGTGTTTCCTGGCTTCGCTCCCGCTCGTGCTGATGTGGAACTACGACGTGCGCGGGTTGCAGTTTATGGAAACGGCCGCGTGGATTCCGGCCATCGGGGCCAAGTACCAGATGGGCGTGGACGGGCTGGCCCTGACGCTGGTGATGCTGACGACCTTTCTGGGCCCGATTGTGGCGCTGTGCTCGTGGAGCTACATCGAGAAGCGCGAGAAGGAATACTACGCGCTGCTGCTCATCATGCAGTCGTTCATGATTGGCGTGTTCGCGGCCGCCGATCTGTTTCTGTTCTACGTGTTTTTCGAGGTCATGCTCGTGCCCATGTACCTGCTCATCGGTATCTGGGGCGGCGAGCGGCGGCTGTATTCGGCCATCAAGTTTTTCATCTACACCCTGGTTGGCTCGCTGCTGATGCTGGTGGCCGTGTTCAAGTTCTACTTCACGGCGGCTGAAACCGCGGCCAGGTATCCGAACGAGGTCAGGGCCGCGGCGGAGGTCATCGTCGGCAACAATGCACCGATGCGCGGCATGGTGCTGGAGGGGATTGAAACGGCCCGCCGGGCCGGGGTGTACCGGGCGGCGCTGGCCGGCGGTGGAACGTATGACGCCGAGCCGACGGCATACGGGACTTTCAACATCTACGCGCTTCAGGCGATTGGCAGCGCCCGCGACGGGCAGGGGAATCCGCTGGTGCCGCTGTCCTTGCAGTTGTGGCTGTTTGCCGGGTTTGCTTTGGCGCTGGCCATCAAGGTACCGATGGTTCCATTTCACACGTGGCTGCCGGATGCGCACGTCGAAGCGCCGACGGCCGGTTCGGCGATTCTGGCCGGGATTCTGCTCAAGATCGGCACGTATGGCTTTGTCCGCTTCAACTTTCCCATGTTTCCCGACGCCGCCATGGATGCGCGCGTCGCCTCGGTGATGGCCACGCTGGCCATTCTCGGCATCGTGTATGGGTCACTCGTGGCGCTGGCGCAGAAGGACATGAAAAAGACGATTGCCTACTCGTCCGTGGCGCACATGGGAACGACGATGCTTTCGCTGTTTGCCTTCAACCCGAACGGCATCAACGGTGCGGCCCTGCAGATGCTGAGCCACGGGGTCACAAGCGCGGCCCTGTTCATCATGATTGGGATTCTTTACGAGCGGCGGCATACGCGCCAGATTGCCGACTACGGCGGCATCGTCATCAGCATGCCGGCCTTTTCGGTGATGTTCATGATTGCGACGATGGCCAGCGTTGGTCTGCCGCTGCTCAACGGCTTTGTGGGAGAGTTCATCGGGCTGCGCGGTGTGTTTGAAGCCAACATCACCTGGGCTTTCTGGGGGACGACGGGCATCATTCTGGGCGCGGCCTACATGCTCTGGCTCTATGAGCGGGTGTTTCTGGGGCCGGTCAAAAACCCGAAAAATGCCGACCTGCCGGATTTGAACGCCCGTGAATGGGCCTACCTGACGCCGCTCGTCGCGGCCATGATCATCTTTGGCGTGTACCCGAAGCCGCTTGTCACCCTGCTCAATGGTACGACGGAAGTCGTCGTGCGCCAGATGCGGCCGAACTACTTTGCCCAGCGCGACGCGGCACGCATCGAGAAAGCTGCGGCCGGGAAAGCGGCTGTTTCGCCAACCCGTGCGTCCGAAACACCGCAGTGAAAATCACTGCTGGGTCATCTCCGGGAATCATCTACCGTTATGCTGAATCTGACCATGCTGCCTCTGCTTGTTGAACTGCCTCCGCTGCCGACCCTGCGTGAGACGGCACTCATCATGCCGGAAATCATCCTGACCCTGTTTGCCTGCGCGGCGCTGGTGCTGGACGTGGCGCTGCCGCGTGGCAAAAAGCAGGTGACGGCCTACCTGAGTCTGGTGGGACTGGGGTTCGTCGCGCTGGCGCTGGCCCAGCAGGTCATGGGCGTGGCCGATCGGCTGCCTGTCAGCGCCTTCTACGGAATGCTGTTCATTGATGGGCTGTCCGTCGTGTTCCGCTTTGTGTTCATTGTCGCGGCGGCGTTCTCGATTCTCTACTCGATCAAGTACCTCGAATTTGAACGGGAGCAGCGCGGTGAATACTACGCGCTGATTCTGTTTTCGACACTGGGCATGATGTTTGTCGCCGTCAGCGGCGACCTCATTTCGCTTTTCGTGTCGTTTGAGCTGATGTCGCTGAGCGTCTATGTGCTCGTGGGCTACCTGAAGCGCGACGGGCGCTCGAACGAAGCGGCGATGAAATACTTTCTGACGGGGATTTTTTCCTCGGCGCTCATTCTGTACGGCCTGTCGCTGGTCTATGGCGTGACCGGGCACACGAACCTGGGGCTGATTGCGGAAACCATCGCCGACTACGTCCAGGGCGCCGGCGCGGAAAACGGCGACCCACGGTTGCTGCTGCTGGTGGCAATGGTGCTTGTGGCGGCCGGGCTGCTGTTCAAGATTGCGGCCGTGCCGTTCCACATGTGGGCGCCGGATGCCTATGAAGGCGCGCCGACGACGGTGACGGCGTTTATGTCGGTGGGCCCCAAGGCCGGGGCATACGTCCTGCTGGCGCGCATGCTGCTGTTTGCGCTGGCTCCCCTGCGGGAGATGCAGGATTTGCCGGGTTGGGCCGCCATGCTGACGGTCGTGGCCGTGCTGACGATGACGATTGGCAACCTGGCCGCGGTGACACAGGACAATGTCAAGCGGCTGCTGGCCTATTCAAGCATTGCGCACGCCGGATACATCCTGCTCGGCATCGTCTCCGGCACGCCAATGGGCTATCAGGGCGTGGCCTTTCACATCATGACCTACACGCTGATGAACACCGGCGTCTTTGCCGTCATCATCGCCCTGCATCGGCAGGGGGTCATCGGCGAGAAACTGGATGACCTGAACGGCCTGTTTGCCAAAGCGCCAAGCGTGGCTGTACTCATGCTCATCTTCGTTCTGGGACTGGCCGGGATTCCGGCCACAGCCGGTTTCGTTGGCAAGTACCTGCTCTTTGGTTCGCTCATTCAGAGCGGCAAGCCGTGGCTGACGTACGTGGCCGTCATTGCCGTCCTGAATGCGGTGGTTGCGTTTTACTATTACGCCCGTTTCCTGCGGGCGATGTTTCTGAATCCGCCCAGTGAAAATCTGGCGGACGCCGCGCCGCTGCTCCTGACGCCCGGCGTACGGGCTGCAATGGTGGTATCGGCCGCCGCCGTCCTGTTTTTCGGCATCTATCCGCAACCACTGATTGATGTGGCCGAGATAGTTGCCGGAAGTATCACCACTGTTTACGCTCAAAGTCCCGGAATTGCCGTGCGTTGACCGTAGTCGGTCAGCGTGTGCTTTGGATGCCCCGGAAATGTTTTCGGGAAAGTCTGCCCCTTGCCAGCGGAGAACGTCTGATGCCCATCATCGAAATTCGACTGTCGCCGACCTTCAAGCGGTTTTTGCTGTCGGAGCAGGCGAGTGGTGTTCTGCTGCTGGTCTGCACGGTGGTTTCCCTCATCCTGGCCAACTCGCCACTGGGGCACGCCTATCTGCATGCCTGGCACGTCAAGGTGGCGGGCCTTCCGGTCGAGGTCTGGGTCAATGATGGGTTGATGGCGGTCTTTTTTCTGTTCATCGGGCTGGAACTCAAACGTGAGCTGTACGTCGGCGAGCTATCCAACCTTCGTCATGCGCTGTTGCCCATTGTGGCGGCGCTGGGCGGGATCGTCGTGCCGGCGGCCATTCACTTCACGCTCAACAATGGCACCGTCACCCAGCCGGGAATAGGCATCCCGATGGCGACGGACATTGCCTTTGCCTTGGGAGTGCTTGCGCTGTTGGGCAACCGTGTTCCGGGTTCGCTCAAGGTGTTTCTGGCGGCGCTGGCCGTGATTGATGATCTGGGCGCCATTGTGGTCATTGCCCTGTTTTACTCCGGGGCGCTGGCCTGGAGCTACCTGGGCGCAACGCTGGCCATTCTGGTCGTGCTGCTGATGTTTAACCGGTGGGGTATCAGGGCGCTGTGGCCCTACCTGCTGGGTGGCATCGCCATGTGGTTCTGTATGTTCCAGTCGGGCGTTCATGCCACGATAGCCGGCGTCCTGCTGGCCTTTGCCATTCCGTTCACGGAAAAAAGCGAGGATGAGACTTCGCCTTCCCATCGGCTCGAACGCTGGCTGCAACGGCCGGTTGCCTTTGGCATCATGCCGCTGTTTGCGCTGGCCAATACGGGCATTGTCATCGAGCAGGGGGTGCTTGCGCTTATCTCCAGCGCCAACGGGGTCGGGATTTTCGTGGGGCTGTTCATTGGCAAGCCGGTTGGCATCGTTCTGGCCAGCGTCGCGGCCGTGCTGCTGGGCATCTGCCGGATGCCACTGGATTTGAACTGGAAACACCTGCTTGGCGCCGGGCTGCTGGGGGGGATTGGCTTCACGATGTCCATTTTCATCACGAACCTGGCCTTTCCCGACAATGCTCTGATTGTAAGCGCCTCCAAGATGACCATTTTGCTGGCTTCACTGACGGCTGGCACGGTGGGCTTCTTATGGCTGAAGTTCTTTGGACAGCCGGATGTCGCTGACCGTGACCTGGAGACGATGGATTACGTCACTACGTCTCCGTAGCTCGTCTGTGGTCAGGAGTTTATGTCCGCACAACGGATCGTCGAGGTTTGGCCGCTCGGTGTCGTGGATTACGCTGCCGGGCTGGCCATGCAGGAGCAGCTCGTCGCCCGGCGACGGCAGGGAGAAGTTCCCGATACGCTGCTGCTGCTGGAACATCCGCCGGTCATCACGCTGGGGCGCGCGGCTGAGCCGGAGCATATCGTTGCGCCAAAGGCGGTTTTGGAGCGGCGGGGCATTGCCGTCTATGAAACAGGGCGCGGCGGGGATGTCACCTATCACGGGTGGGGACAACTCGTTGGCTATCCCATTCTCGATCTCAACCCGGACCGCCGCGACATCCGCCGCTACATGCGTGATCTGGAAGAAGTCCTCATCCGCACTGTTGCTGAGTACGGGATTGCCGCCGGGCGGGTTGCGGGGTTGACGGGGGTGTGGGTGGCCGGTGAGCGCAAGATGGCAGCTCTGGGAGTACGCATCTCGCGCTGGATCACGTCCCACGGTTTTGCCCTCAACGTGACGACACACCTGGAGGATTTTGATTTCATCGTGCCCTGCGGCATTACCGACAAGGCCGTAACGTCCATTGCCAGGGAAACCGGACAGACTCCAACACTCCATGACGTAGCCGGTCACGTCACACGGCACTTCGGCGGCGTGTTTGAGCGGGCGGTCGTCTGGCGGCAGTTGGAGCAGGCTTCTGTGCAGGTCTGGCTTTTCCGGCGGCAAGGCGCGCAGACGGAATACCTCGTGCTGCGGCGGACAGACGCCCGTGGCGGTTTCTGGCAGCCCGTCACCGGGCAGGTAGAGCCGGGTGAGACGCCAGCGGCAGCCGCCCGGCGCGAGGTGCGGGAGGAAACCGGCCAGACAACCGAGCCGGCCGCGTTGGGGTTGGCCGAAACCTCCCTGATGAACGCCGCCTGGTTTGCGCCCGCCGCCGGGCCGGTCTTCAACCGGGAGCATGCCTTTGCCGCGCAGGTTGAGACCGACGCGGTGCAACTCCAGACGGATGAACATGACGCCTGCGCCTGGCTGCCTTTTGAAGCCGCGTTGACGCGCCTGCACTGGGCTGGCCATCGGCGCGCCCTGCGGCATCTTCACTGCCAAGGCTTCCCATGACTTGCAGATGGCTTTCAAAACAAGTATTTGTCCCAAGTTTTGCCCGACAACCGCTGACGAGGCGTTTTCCGTGGCTGCCGACCCTGGCAGGGCTACCGTGAGACATAACCTCATGTTCCAAGGACAGATACGACTGACGCTGAAGCACCGGCGGCCTGAGTGGCGCTGGAGATTCGGATGCGTCTTTTTCCTGAGCGCCTTTTTGGGGATGGTTGGCGGCTGTGCGACGCCTCCACCGCGCTGGAACGAGCTGATTGAAAAAAATGCCCTCGCCGGTCTTGACCAGCCGGTGTGTGCGGCATCGGGCGCAGCGCCGGCCAGTGATGATCTGATTGTGTATCTGGACGGCAGTGGCAGTATGCGTGGCTATGTGAATCAGCGTGGAGCGAGCGCCTACCGTGAAACCCTGCGCCTGCTGACGGAAATCGGCCCGTTGTTCGAGCCGCCCATGAGGATTCAGTTCCGCAGAGTGGGCGGTGTGGTCGAACCGCCTCGCCCGTGGGCCGCTCTGACGCCAACCCCGGACACGGAAGCGTTTTACAACCTGCCCGATACGGATTTGGCCGCGGCGGTGCGCAGTTTTTCCGTCAATCTGGAAGGCAAACCCAAGGGCCCGCCGCCGCGCATGCACGTGCTCGTCACGGATGGTGTGCAGTCCATTGGCACGACGCTGTCGGTGGCCTTCCGGGATGAATGTCTCAAACTCCTGGCCGGCCGTGACGGAAACCCGCCCTGGCAGGCCACGCTCTTTGGCATTCGGAGCCAATTCGACGGCAGAGTGTTCTCAGAGTTGGACCGCAAACAGGTTATTACGTACCGGACGGAAGAGGACAGGCAGACCTGGCGGCCGTTTTACCTGCTCGTGTTTTCAAGCGATGCCAGCCAGCACGACAACAATGTGGCGCGGTTGCGACGCGAGCTGCGCAAGCTTGAAAGCAAACCGGAAATTCACGAACTGCCCTTGTCTGCCTGTTTTGTTGCCGGGCCGCCGCAGGTCGAGGTGGCCGGCGCGGCGTCCGGCGCGGGGCTGGGGCCGCGCGTGGCCAGGATCAAACACAAACAGTCGGAGACGTTGCCATCGTTCAACGTGCAGATTGGCCGGGAAAACAACCGCCGCCTGTCCATCACCATTGCGCCGCAGTGGTCTGAGGCGGCGACGAACACAGCCGATGCTGCACAGCTTGCGGAGTTGGTGACGTGGGAACTCACGCCGGTGTATCCGGCGCAGGAGGAACCGGGCAAAGCCTATCCCCGGCTGGACGATCTGCAGGTAACGGTCGGGCCCCAAGGGACAGTGATGACCGTTCAGCCGACCTGGGAAAGCAAAACCAAAACACCGGTCTGGCGCATTTTTCGCCTGACCGGACGCCTGGACCCCAGAAAGCGCCTGCCGCCCTGGCTGGAACAGTGGAACACCCGCGATGATCGCGTGGCTGCACAGGCCAATCGCACCTACAATCTGCTGGCAACCTGGCAGGGAACTTGGGAACGGTCGCCAGTGGGCAACCAGATGGTGGCCAACATCTACCTGGCCGTTGGCCCCAAGTGAGGGATGTCCGGCATTTTCGATATTGGGGTGAGTCGTTATGGAGTTCGGTGCAGCATACATTCAACAGCCATGGTTTGGGTTGACTGGCTATCATCTGGCGCTGCCGGAACAACTCATCCAGTATTTCGTCAGCGACACGAGCGACAGCGAGTGGCAGGTGGTTGGTGACAAGTGGTTTCTCTACCTTGTCGCTACCGGGTTGCTGTGCACGTTGGGAATGCTGGGGGTGAAGTTTCTCCGCAAGCAAAGTGCGCCCAACCCACAGGCCCGCAACTGGTCGTTGGGAGAAACCGTTGGCTTTGTCTGCCTGGGGTTCATCCCGCTCATTGTGCTGTGTTTCATTGGCTGGAAGTTCGTCGTGTCCAACGCCAACATCATCGGCGGCTATGGTCTGATGGTCGGGATGGTCTTTGGCATTCTGTTCTATGCGTTCCTGATGCTGCTGGCTCATGCAGTGAGTCCGTGGCGGCGTGATCTCTATCCCCGGCGACGGTGAGAACTGTGCCGGGGACGTTCTGATTTGAGAAGCGGGGGCCTGTGTCATGAAAAACATCATCATCGTGACCGGTGGGAATGGAACGCGCGTCGCTGATGCGCTCGTGCGGCTGCTGGCCATCGGCTTTCCGACGCGGATGCAGGGCAACCTTCCCACAAGCGCCAGTGACGAACTCGAAATCTGGCGCATTGACCCCGACCGCAGCGCCGGTGCGCTCACCGTCCTGAATGAGACGTTGCGCCGCTATCGCCAAATTCAGCACCTGATGCAGGACGGCAACGGCGAGCCGCCGCCGCTGGACGCCCAGCCGCTGGCGGCCAGCCCGTGGGCGATGACGGTCAACACCAAGGTACGGGACTTTGACCCGCTGGCACTGCCCGGCTTCGACAAACCCATTTCGACCCTGCGCGAGTTGCTCGGCCAGTTTCCGGGCAAGAAGGACGGGACGCCTCTGCTCCACGCCTTCTACGAGGACAAGGACCTGGATGTGAAAATCAACCGGGGCTTTTATCAAAAGCCTTTCATCGGTTCGCCCGTCATTGCGGCCTTTGCGGCGTCGCTGATGGACCGCAACTCACCGGCCGGAAGTCAGATTGACTTCAACACGCTCAAGCAAACCCAGGTGCGTTTCTTCATCTGCGGTAGCGTCTATGGCGGCACCGGTGCCTGTGCGCTGCCGGTCATCGGACAGTTTCTGGCCCGCGAGCGCCAGCGCAGCAACCTCAACTGGAGCATCGGCGGCTGTCTGCTGATGCCCTACTTCCTGCCGCCGCCGCCGCCGTTCAGTCCGCTTCCCGAAGACCGGCAGTCCGACGCGCGCTACGTGAATGAAGAAGCCCGGCGGATGGCACAGCAGTTTGCCACGCACGAAGCCTTTGCTGTCCTCAATGAGGAAGAGCGCGTGGCGCTGGCGCGGCAGGTGCTGACCGGTTTTTATGCCGATCCGCAGGACCTGACCCTGCGTTCACGTCACAGTCTGGTTTATTACCGCGACATTCTGGCGCCGACCTTCGACGAACTCTACCTCATTGGAAAAGCCCAGCCGGACGCCCTTCAGCGCTGGAGCAACGGCGGGCAGACCCAACGCAATCCCCTCAACGCCACCGAAGTTGCCGCCGCGATCACCGCCCTCAACTACTTTGCCGGAAATCGCGTGGGGAGCGGGCAGTCCTACAGTCTGGCCTCGGGTGCGAAAGATATGTCGCCCAGTGTGCTGCGGCTGGCCGATCTTCCGGTCTATATGGTCGGGGGACAGCCGGTGGATGCCGAAAAGGTGTTTTTGTCCACGGCCGTACTCGTCCACCTGCTGCAATACCAGATTGAATGGGATGCCGATGCCCGTGGCTGGAGTGACGATCCGGGCGGGCTGCGTCACCTCTACCAACTTGATCCGGCGCGGCAGGAGCGGGACCGGCTGGCCTATCGGCTGGCGCTCGACCTCATCCGCGAAATCATGGGGGATATGGTCTCGCCCGACCGTACCATGGGTTGGAGTCCCGACATTCGCGCCGACCTGGACAAACTCATTGCACCGGGGGTGGAAAGTGCCGTCATCGAGCGCATGAAGCGCCGGACGCGGTTGTTTGGCCTGGCGGCGGACAATGCCCCCCAGGAAGCCCTGCGCTTTGGACGGGTGAAGGTGGAACTGACCTCGTTTGACTTCTACGGTTGGACACCGCCGCCGGAATTCAGACGCGGCGACTATGCCCGGCTCGTCTGGGCGAATGTCTTTGCCCGAACCGGGGCGGCCAGCTAGTTGTGGTACCACCCGGTACGGGCGATGCAGCGCGTCTCCGTGGTGGGCCGTGAGGCAGGCAGAAACAACTTCAACCGGGTGCTGACCGACAGCCGCAGATTCCCAGACAGCTTTCAATTTGAAGCCCTTTCCCACACACCAATGATGTCCACTGACACCAAGCCCTCCCAGCCGGCTCCGCCGTTGCCCCCGGAAGTCACCCCGGAAGCTGTACGGTGGGCGTACCGGTTGATTCTGGGGCGGGAGCCGTTGCCCGAAGACATCCCAGCCCATCTGCATTACCCGGACCTGACGAGTCTGCGGCAGGCATTCTTTGGCTGCCGGGAGTTTCGGGAGCGTGAGCGCATCCTCTGTGGCCCATCCCTGAGTGGTTTCGAGCCTCCCCTGGTGCTCGAAGATGAAGTGAATGCCACAACACTGGAACGACTGCTCGCCCACATTCAGGCAAGCTGGCAGAAGCTCGGCCGGGAAGAGCCGCACTGGTCGGTGCTGACGAGCGAAGAATTCAAACAGACCAACCTCGCTGCCAATCGCGAGTGGTTCTATGCCTCCGGTCATGGCAATGCCGAGCAGTTTCTCCATCTTTTGCGGCGCAACGGTTGTTTTCCCGATGGGGTGGCTGACAAAGCTGTGCTGGAGTACGGCTGTGGCGTCGGGCGGGTGACGCACGCGCTGGCCCAACATTTCGGCCGGGTTTACGCCTACGACATTTCTGCGCCCCATCTGGCGCTGGCCAAGCAGTGGACGGACGGGCTGGGACTGACCAACATCGCCTTTTCTCAGATACAACACCCACAGGATGTGGTCCGCCTTCCCAAAGTACACGTGGTGTACACCGTCATTGTCCTGCAGCACAATCCGCCGCCGGTGATTCGGATGATCCTGGAAGGTTTGCTGTCGGCGCTGCTGCCTGGTGGGGTGGCGCTGTTTCAGGTCACGACCTACCGGGAAGGCTATGCGTTCGTTGCCAAAGACTACCTGCGCACGGCCAAGGCGCGCCTGGGGGAAGTTGAAATGCATGTGTTGCCGCAGCGGCGGGTTTTCGGGATCATTGCTCAGGCGGATTGTCAGGTGCTGGAAGTGCTGGAGGATGCCTGGACGGGCTATCGCTACGGCGAGTTATCGAACACGTTTCTCGTGCAAAAGCGGGATACAGCCGCCTGAACACCGTGTTGTCCGGGTTGGCATAAAGACGGACAGGGCAGGGAGGGACTATGGGACTCCTCATCAACCAGGGCATGCTTGGCGAAGTCGGCGGATTTCGGGCGCAGACCTTTTTCCCGATTGACCCCCATCGGGTCACACCGCCGGCTCCCAATCCCCGCTTTTTTGAGACGCTCCCCACAGTCTGGGCGGCGGCCTATCGTTTTCGTCAGGCTGTCGAACAGGGCGATGAGACTGCACGTTGGGAGTGGCTGACGCTGTTCGTGCTGCACGCCATGGGCGTGGCCTACCTGACCGAACCGCTGACGCCGGCGCTGCTGGCGCGGGAATATCCGCCGGCGCTGCACCCGGCCCTGGAGACGACCTATCCGCAGGGTGGTGGGTTGCGGGAGTTTCAGCTTTTGAGTGTTGGCGCGACGACCCTGGGCGGAGTCTATCCCGATGTCGTGTTTTTTCCGGCGCGTGCCCGTTCGCACTGGTCGCAGGAAAACTATCTGCGCCCATACCTCGACGGTGAACACCTGTCCTGGGCGCGCACACAGACCCTGTTGCTGACCGATAATTTCGAGCGTGAGAAGTGCCACCGGCATTTGCGCTGCCTGGCACGGGACGTGTTGCCGCTCAGCTTCGGCCGGCTTCTCGAACGGCTGTGTGACGAAGCCTTCGGGCCGGCACCCTACGGCCTTGACCAGGCCCCACGGCTGGCTTCCAGCCCGGCCGCCTGGCCGCTTGTACGCGAACAGCCCAAACCGACAGACCTGCTGGACATCTACCCCTTACGCAAGCCGAATGAGCGCGGCGGGCAGACCTACTTCCTGGTGGACAAGTTTCCTCAGCCGCCAGCCTGGATGACAACCGCCCTGGGTCCCGGACAGCCCTCGCCGGTCAGCTACCGCGCCCTGGGACCGAATGCCATCGGGGTCGAAGTGCGCGGTCGGCTCGAAACGCTGGCGCTTGACGCCAGGGATGAGATCGTTGACCTGGCGAGTCTCTTTGTGAGCGATTTCGTCGGACGGGTGGATTATCCGCGTGAAGACCAGCGGCTGGCGCTCATTCATCCGGTGCACAAGCTTCAGGGACTGACCGATGCCTCACGGATTTCTGTGTGTATGGCGCCAGTCACGAGCCGGTTCCTGGCGTATTTCCCGGAGTTGCTGGCGGAAGACGGAACGGGCCTGCAGTCCCGCATCGCCTTTGATGGGCAGCAGGTGGTGTGGACGTTTCAGCTCTGCGGGCGGGAAGTCACCTGGACGGCGCGCTACTTTGAGGCCCGGGATTTGGCCGTGGCTTCTCTGTCCCTCTGGCCGCCCAGGGTGGACCCGCAGTGGTACTTTTACGCGGCCCACGGGCTGGGTCTGCGGGAACGTTCCGGGCGCTGGCGGTTGGTGGATGAAAACGGGCGCTTGGGCGACCTGTATGAGCTTGGTGCGTCGCAGGATGAATACGTCACCCTGCTGCGTCCGCAGGAAACGGCGGATGCCACCGGACAGGTCCGGGCGAATCGTCCGCGCGCCCTGAGCTGGTGGTGGCCGGCCCAGGGACGCGATGTGGAGCGGGGCGTTGTCTGGCTCGCCCGGCTGCCGGACGCCGGGGCAAGGACGCCGACTTCGGCCCACCTCGCCGTGGATTTCGGCACGAGCAACACGTCAGCGGCTTTTGCGGCCGGTGGTGTGACCGACACCCTGCGGTTTTCTCTCGCCCCGCTGCGTCTGTGGAATGGCGACGGAGCCAACCGGCTGGGGTTTGCACCGTTTAACTGGGGCGGAGCCAAAGGCTATTTCTCGACGACCCTGCTGACGCGCCGCTCTGCATCGCTGCGGGAAGTATCGCCGGAGATGCTGACGGTCGAACACCTGTTTGCCGCCGCCATTCCCAACCTCTACTCCGACGGCCTCAACCGCATGCTGCTGGCGGCCGGCAGTGGCGCCAACGCCTGGGACCTGCACGACAACCTCAAGTGGGGACAGTCCCAGACCTCCGCCTACCGCGCGCTGTTTCTGCGTTTGCTGCTGCTGTTTGCCCATGCCGAACTGTTCTTCAACCGGCGGGCGCAGGTGACGGATTACACCTTCACCTTTCCGCTGGCGATGAGCCGGACTGACCGGGATGTGTTCCACAAGCAGAACCGGGAGAACATCCAGGTGATCCAGTGGCTTTGCCACGGAATGCGCAACTTTGAAGCGGCCTCCCACTACCGTGCTGACGTGGACGAAAGTGCCGCGGCAGCGACCGGGGCCAACCTGCCGCCCAGTTCCGACCGGCTCGATCTGTTCATTGACGTGGGCGGCGGCACGACCGATATTGCCGTCCGGCGCGGGACGGAAATCCTCGTGCTGGACAGTCTGCGGCTGGCCGGCCGGCAGTTTTTCCGCACCGCCGAGCAGAACCTTTCACCCCGCGTCAAGCTGCGCAAGGCCAGTGTGTTTCGCCGTCATCTGGGGCTGTTGCTGGCGCCGAATGAGGAAGCTGCGCCCATGGAGATGGATGTGAGCGACCTGCCGGGGCTGCGCGACCACAATCTGAGCCTCCCCACCTTTTACCTGCTGCGCGTCAACGAACTCAAAAGCGAGACCTTCGTGCAGCGGGAACACCTCATTCTGAAGCGCCAGCGCGATACCACCCTGCCTGAGAACCAAAGCTACCGCGACGCCTACCAGCGGTTTTGCGCCCAGCTCTTTTTCCGCCACATCCTGGCGTACGGCATCATTCAGGCGGCGGCCGCCGCCATTGAGCGCCGTCTGGGACGGGACCAGTTGCCACACGGGATTCATCTGGTGCTGGGCGGGAATGCCTGGGGTTTGCTGCTCTTTGCCGATTTTGAGCGTTCCGGGCAGGCGTTGCTGGCGGAAGCCGAAACGCTGCTGGATCGCCTCAAGACGCGGGCCAGTGGCAGCCTGCTGCCGGAAGCCGCGGCCTGCCTGCACGATCTGCACGTCCACGATGTGACCCTGCTCAATGAAGGCGACATCAGTCGCGCGAAGACCAACGTCCCGATTGGGGCGCTCTCGGTGGCGACCAACCAGAACCTCGGCCGGCGAACGGCTCCATTTACCGGGGTGAATCTGCCGCAGGTGGTGCTTGGCGATGGCGCCCAGGAGTATGGTCCCCAGGCTGTGAACTGGTTTGACCGCTGGAGTGAAGCTGACCTCAAACGCCGTTTTGGGATGGAGACGGACGTGGACATCCGCCAGGTCAACATCCGCCTGCCGGGGACCAACGCCCCGCTGGATGTGCTGCTGACCCTGTTTACTTCGCGGGGCAACACCGACCTCATCCCGGAGAAGCGCTGGCCGACCATCAACGGCTACCTGACCGGTGGACGGCACTACCCGGCAATGACGCCAGCCTCTGTCTTTGTGACCGGCGTACTCTACGCCGACCCAGACCTGAAACTGGTCACGAGTCTGCCGGACCAGCCCTATCCGCTGATTGAGGACATGGCCCGCCGGGCCGGTTTTTATGACGACCAGCCGCCGCAGACGGAAAGAACCTGAGCCACGCCGGGGGATGATGACCTATGAGTGACCGGCTGGTAAGACAGCGGCCGGCAGGTTTGCCGGGCACAGGACGATGTGACAGCACCCTGGAAACCTGGCAAAAGCATTGCCACGGCGAGCTGATGCCTGCCCGCCAGTGGCGAACGGTGTGGGACCAGGTTCGGAAACGCTGCCACGTCTTTCCCGCCGTCTACCGGTTGGCGATCCTGGCCGGGCTGTTGGCATCCTTTGCCGGGCAGCCGGGCACGCCGCCGGAAGTCTGGCCGGTGAAAGCCGCCGGGTGGAAGCTCGATGACCCGTCCGTGGCGGCCGCGCCTGATGTGTGGCCGGTGGCACTGCTGACCCTTGTGGTGGCGCTGGTTGGACTCGTGGTTGTGGCCGTTGTGTTCTGGTGGCTTCTGCGTACCCAGCGGCAGCAACTCGAAGGTGAAATCAGCGCGTTGCAGGCACGTCTCCAGCGGCTTGAAAGCCAACCCGCGCCGCCCACGTCAGGCAACGCTTCCAGACCGGAGGCGGCCGGCGGGCCAGCCCCGGAAACGGCGCTGCGCGCGGATTTGACAGCCCTTCAGTCCGACCTGCGTTCGCTGCGCGACGAAGTGGACTACCTGAAAAACAAACTTTCGACGCTGTTGGTCTCGCCGGAGACGCCACCTCATCCGTTGCCGACGTTGTCATCCGGGATGGCTGTGGCGCAAACCCTGCCTGCCGAGCCCCAAGCCAGCGCCGCCGATACGCTGCCCCCGCCCGATCCATTTGAAAACCAGCGGGTTTCGGACATCATTGCGCGCTACCGGGACCGCCTGCGGGCCGGCCACGTGGACGCCCTCACCCGGCATTTTTCCCTCAATCCAAGCGGGCTGTTTCTGGAACTCGAAGAGCGGGGTGAACGGTTCGTCTTTCCGGCGCAGGAAGTCATCTACGGCAGCGACTTTCAGCAGAACTACAGCTTTGTCTATGACTGCGACCGGCCCGGCAGCGGCTATGTCGTGGTGGTGACGCCGGCGCGGCTCGATGCCCGTGGGCAGATTGCCGCGCGGGGACGCCTGCGTATCGAGTAAGGCACACCGCTCCCGTGGCTAATAGAGCAGATAGGCGGTACGGCGGCGGCGGAAGTCTTCCAGGGCCGGTTCGTCTGCTGCGGCAATATCAGCCCAGTCGGCATCGGCTTCAATGGCAGCCCGCAGCCGCGCCTGTCCGGCAATGACATCGAAGGGAAGCCGGTCAAAGACGTATTCGTAGGGCGGCTCACGCCACAGACGTTCCTGTGGATACAGGCGTCGGACAGCCTTGAGAATTTCGACGGCCGTGCGGTACGAGCGAAATGTGTTGCGGTTCTGTACGTGAAGCTGAAGCCCGCCGCACACCTGTCCGGCAAACTTGTTGAACGTTGGTTGAAACCAGAGCGGCCGGAAGTGGACTCCCGGCAACTGGAGCGGTTCGAGCGCGGCTGCCAGTTCATAGGGGTCAATGAACGGTGCGCCGAAGATTTCAAACGGGCGCGTCGTGCCGCGTCCTTCGGAAAGCGTCGTGCCTTCGAGCAGCACCATGCCGGGATAGACGGTGGCGGTATCGAGCGTCGGCATGTTCGGGGAAGGCATCACCCACGGCAGCCAGGTGGTGTCAAACCACTGCGGCCGTGACCAGCCTTCCATGGGAACGACGTGCAACTCGCAGCCAATACCCTCAGTGGCATTGAACATGCGCGCCAGTTCGCCAACCGTCATCGCGTGTCGCATCGGGATGGGGTACATCCCGACGAAGGATGCCCATTCACGTTCGAGAACGGCCCCCTCGATGTCGAGACCGCCAATCGGGTTGGGGCGGTCCAGCACGACAAACGGAATGCCCTGCGCCTGGGCCGCCTGCATCGCCAGCGCCATTGTCCAGATGAAGGTATAGACGCGCGTGCCGACATCCGGCACGTCGAACACGAGAATGTCCACCTCGGCCAGCATCTCCGGGGTTGGCTGGCGCGTCTGCCCGTAGAGGCTGAACACCGGGACGCCCAGCCGTGGATCACGCGGCCAGCCTTCCCATTCGATCATGTTGTCTTGCGTCTCGCCCCGAAACCCATGCTGCGGGCCGAACAGCGCCGTCAGGCGAAAAGCCGGGCAGGCGGCAAACAGGTCAGCCGCGTGGCGGTAGATGACATCCACCGAAGCCGGGCTGCAGATGAGTCCTACGCGGCGGTCGCGGAGCAGGTCGAGGTGGTGGGTGAACAGGCGGTCAAGTCCGGTCTGCATGGGGTGTGTTCAGGGCTGGCTTTCAGAGGTGAGGGCCGTGGAACGACATAAAAAAGCGCGGATGAGGTTTTCATCCATCCGCGCTGCCAGGCACCGCCCGAAAGGACGAGCGCGGCTACCGCGTTCCCAGTTTGGTACGCTGTGGCCGTCCGGTACGGATGACTTCCACCCGGACGGTGCGCCGTCCGAAACGGATGGCATCGCGGGTGGAGGGCATGTAGATGTCAATGTGGCGTCCACGAATGCGGCCGCCGGTATCTTTGACGTGATAGACACCGGAATACTGCCCGGCGTGAACCTTGACGACCGAGCCGAGCGGCAACACGCGGGGGTCAGCCGCGACAATGCCGGGCCGGACGTATTCCCCCGATGCCGTTCGTCCTTTCAGGCTGTAGGCCGTGGCGACGAACGGAATGGCCTGCGGGGAAGGTTCGGCATTGCGCAGGGAAAAAGAACCGAGCAGCGGTGGTGTGGCTGGCAGGTCGAGGGTCAACTCGACGGATGGGGTTGAAGGGGATGGGGTCTGTGGTGCTTCGTCTGGCTGTGGTGTCTGGGTGGATGCCGGGGTCGGGCGTCCCTGCTGGGCGCGGGCGGCCAGATTGCCGACCATGGACAGCAGGACGAGGATGAAGGTGAACAAGGGCTTGAATGAAAAGAGACGTAGCCCCCGACGCACCGTTTCCCCCAATGCACGTAAGCTCATGCGATGTCCTCCCTGGTGAACATACGCCGCCGGAAGGGGCCCTTGGGGTGGCGCGTCCCTGACCAGCGTGCGATCAAACCGGGAACTTTATCACGGGCTGTCAAATTGTCCGGTCGGGGCTGTCAGTTCGATGCCCGTCTGCCGCCGGTCTGTCCCGCGCATGGCACACAAGCTTGCAGCACCAAAGGTGGCAGACATAAGATGCCGGGCACTTTGTGACGAGCCGGCCAGACGGTCGGGTGCGTCGGTTTCTGGAGGAGTTCCCCGCGTGACCAGTCAGCATCGCAGAGTCATCATCATTGGCTCGGGCCCGGCCGGTTTTACAGCCGCCATTTATGCCGCGCGAGCCAACCTGAAGCCATTGCTTTTTGAGGGCGAGGGTCCGGAAAACATCCCCGGCGGGCAACTGATGATTACGACCGATGTGGACAACTATCCCGGTTTTGAGCACGGCATCCTCGGCCCCGAATTGATGGCCAACATGCGCGCCCAGGCGGTGCGCTTCGAGACGGACATCCTGACGCGCAACGTGACAGCGGTGGATTTCACAACGCGCCCCTTTCGGGTCTGGGCGCGGGATGACGAATACACGGCTGATGCCGTCATCATTTCCTCCGGCGCTTCAGCCAAGTGGCTGGGGCTCCCGTCAGAAGAACATCTCAAAGGGTATGGCGTTTCCGCCTGCGCCACCTGCGATGGTTTTTTCTTCAAGGATCGCGAAGTCGCCGTTGTGGGCGGCGGCGATACGGCCGTTGAGGAAGCGACCTTCCTGACGAAATACGCCACGAAGGTGACACTCATTCACCGGCGGCGTGAACTGCGCGCCTCGAAAATCATGCAGGCGCGGGCCTTTGCCAATCCCAAGATCACCTTTCTCTGGGATACCGTTGTGGAAGAGGTCCACGGGCAGCGGGAAACGGGTGTGACCGGTCTCCGGTTGCGGAATCTGACGAACGACGAAGTCTTTGACTACAAATGCGACGGGCTGTTCGTTGCTATCGGCCACCAGCCGAATACGTCCCTGTTCGTCGGGCAGCTCGACCTCAATCCACAGGGCTACATCCTGACGAAGCCCGGCTCGACCCACACCAGCGTGCCGGGCATTTTTGCGGCCGGCGATGTGCAGGACTTTACCTATCGCCAGGCGGTGACGGCCGCCGGCACCGGCTGTATGGCTGCCATTGACGCCGAACGGTGGCTCGAAGAGCAGGCCCACGCGGCCCACTAGGCCTCGGCACGCCCCGCCGGAAACACTGGAAATGGCTTGCCCGGATGCAGGTAACGATGCAGGTGACGATGCAGGTAACGATGCAGGTAACTCGGGGCAAACCGGGGCCGGGCCGGCGTGGGACACAGGTTGGGAAATGAACCATGTACGAAAATCTGCTTGTTGAAAAACACGAGCGCATGGCCGTGCTGACGGTCAATCGGCCGAACAAGCTCAATGCGCTCAACATTGCGACGCGAAACGAAATCCTGGCGGCGCTCGATGCCCTCCAGTCGGATGCGGAGGTGCGGGTGCTGGTCATCACCGGCGCGGGAGACAAAGCCTTCATTGCCGGGGCGGACATCGGGGAGTTTGCCGGGCAGACGGCGCTCAGCCAGCGGGAAGTCATGACCCAGCGCCGGGCGTTTGATGCCATGGAAGCCTTTCCCAAGCCGGTCATCGCCATGATCAACGGCTTCTGCCTAGGCGGGGGGCTGGAACTGGCTCTGTCGTGCGACATCCGGGTGGCCAGCGAACAGGCGAAGCTGGGACAGCCCGAAATCAATCTGGGAGTCATTCCCGGCGGCGGCGGAACGCAGCGCCTGACCCGTCTCGTCGGGGAAGGCAAGGCCATGGAAATGATCCTCACCGGGGAGATGATCACGGCCGCGGAAGCCCATGCCGTGGGACTGGTCAACCACGTTTTTGCCCACGCGGAGCTGCGTGAGAAAACCATGGCGCTGGCCGCCAAAATTGCCGAGAAAAGCCCGGTGGCGCTCCGCATGGCCAAAGAGGCGGTCAAAACCGCGGCCCGCTCCGGCCTGGACGAAGGGCTGCGCCGGGAAGTGGATTTGTTTGCCCTGTGTTTCGCCAGCGAGGACAAGGAGGAAGGCGTACGTGCTTTCCTTGAAAAACGGAAACCCAACTTCGTCGGGCGCTGATGTACGTGTGGTGCGCCGTCAACCTGAAAAACCCTTTCGAGGCTGCGCATGCCCTACCTGGTTCTGCTGCGCCACGGGGAGTCCCAGTGGAATCTTGAAAACCGCTTCACCGGCTGGGTGGACGTGCCGCTTTCTCCCAGGGGGGAGGAGGAAGCCCGTGCTGCCGGTGCGAAGCTGGCCGGCCTGACCTTCGACCATCTGTTTACTTCCGTGTTGCAGCGGGCCATTCAGACGGCTGACTTGGTCTGCGCCACTGCCGGTTTTACCAACCTGCCCACCACACGCGATCAGGCGCTCAATGAGCGTCACTACGGGGACTTGCAGGGACTGAACAAGGCGGAAACCGCCCAGCAGTACGGTGAAGAGCAGGTCAAAATCTGGCGGCGAAGCTATGACGTGCGCCCGCCGAACGGCGAGAGCCTGGCCGACACGGCGGCGCGCGTGTTGCCCTACTACGAAGCGCATATCCTGCCTTTGCTGCGGGCCGGAAAGAACGTGCTGGTCGTGGCGCACGGCAACAGCCTGCGGGCACTGGTGATGCACCTGGATCGCCTGTCGCCGGCGGAAGTGCTCGAACTCAACATTCCCACCGGTGCGCCGCTTTACTATGAACTGGATGCCGAGGGCAACGTCCTCGCCAAACGCTATCTGTAGCCAGACCTGCCGGCTGAGTATCGCCCATGGGTGATCCGCCAAAGCCGCCGCGCTTCCTGACCTTTCCGTTTCCCGTCGTGGGCTTTCGGACTACGCGGGAGCGCCCCCAGCCGCCCTTCGATCCCTTGCCGGCGGATGCCGCTCCGCCGAACAGGGTACTCGATCTGCCCTTTCCTGAACCGGACGAAGTGGCGCCTTTGCCGTCGTCAACCGGCCCGGTGACGCCTGATCCGGCCCCACCGCCCGAAAAGCATTTCAACTACTACAGCTACTTCAGCGAAATCGAAGCTGCTTTCACGGCGCATCGCGGCAAGCCCTACCACATGTCGCCGCTTGACTGGGCGCTGGTTGAAAGCTGGCAGAAAGCCGGCATTCCGCTGCCGGTGGTGCTGCGCGCCATTGCCCAGGCGTGCGAAGCGCATGCGAGAAAAATGTCCCGCCAGCCAAAGGGGCGTCCGCGCCCCGTGCGTTCCCTGGGCTACTGCCAGTCGTTTGTCGAAGATGCTTTCACCGCTTATCGGGCCTCCCAGGTTGGGGCGGCTTCGCCGCCGGCCGCCGCCACTGCTCCTGAAACCGGCGGCATGTCACGCGCCAAAGTCGCGGCCTTTCTGGAAACGGCGGCCGCGGCGCTCGCTGCTGCACACCAGCAGCTTTCCACCCGGATTCGTCCCGATGCGCCGCACGCACACCTTGGGGCATTGCTGCCGACGGTGGTGGCGCAGCTTCGGACGCTCAGCAGACAGGTGCAGGGGGAAACGCTGCTTCATCTCGAAGCCGTTGAAATGACCTTGTCCGAGCTGGAAGACCGCCTGCTTGCCGCACTTCAGGCGGATGTGCCCCCGGAGGTGCAGGCGGAAGCCGCCCAGGCAGCCACGGCGGCGCTCAAGGTGCACCGCAAGGGCATGGCGGCGGCCGTCTATGCCCAGACCCATGCCAACTACGTGGCGCGGCAACTGCGGGAACGTTACGGTGTACCGCGCCTGAGCCTGTTTTACCTTGAAGACGACTGAACCCCGCCGCGCTGGTCTGCCAGCCGGAGGATGCGTTGCGTGGGTTTCTCCGGTAAAGTGAGGAAACGCGCCGCCGCCGCGGCCGGGAGCGTCAACGGACACGATGTTTGGAATCGGCACGCCAGAACTCATTTTCATCTTTCTCGTTGGGTTTTTCATTTTTGGCCCCCGCCAGCTTCCAGAGATTGGTCGTCGGCTGGGAGAAATCATGGCGCAGTTGCGCCGGGCTGCCGACGATTTCAAACAGACCTGGGAAGCGGAAGTCGAAAGCGAGCGGTCGCGTCTGGCCAAGGATTTGGCATCGGACGTGAAGCTGCCGGACCTTTCGGCTGACCTTGCCGCTCCGTCTGCGGCCGAGGCTGAGGTCGTGCCGGAAGTCATGCCGGCCGAAGGGGCCCTGTCCCGCGCATCCATCCGCCCGGCGGCCACATCGTCAGCCCTGCCGCCCGCTGCGGCACTCACCGAGGCATCGCCGGCGGTGGAGGTGGCGGAAACGCCGCCAGCATCCCCGGCCCCGGTTTCGGCTCCGGATTCCCGGCCCGTGGAGACTCCGGCCGACGCGGCGTTTCCCGGTCCGGTGTTCGTTCCCCGTCCGGGGGGAGTGGAAGCCATCGAGGCCATTGGCTATGAAGGCTAGGGCTGGCGGTCGGCGTGCAGGCGCTTGCCGCCGTATTCAGGGTGTGTGCCATGGCGGATGAACCAAAAATCAGACCCGACGAGCCTTTTGCCGGGCCGCCTGAAGAAGAGGAAGCTGCCGCCACGATGGGTTTTCTCGACCATCTGGACGAACTCCGGCGGCGGGTGTTCTATGTCGTGGCGTTCATTGCCATTGCCTTCATCGTGTGCTGGGGCTTTGCCGATGTCATCTATGGCTTTCTGGCCAAGCCCGTGGCGGAAGCCCTGCGGGCCTCGCGGCTGGCGCAGGTCAGAACCAGTGCCCCACTGCCAAGCCTGTCTGACTTACCTGATGGCGCCCAGGTGACGTATGTCTTTGGGGCCGGCGTCGCCATTGATGGGCTGACCGTGCCGCCGGGAACGGCCGTGCCAGCGCGAATTGCGCGGGATGCCCAGGGGAAACGCCGCCTGGAAACCGCCCAGACGCTCGTCATCCAGCAGCGGGTCGTGCCGGAGGGCTTTGCCCTGCCTTCGGCGGAACTGCTGGCGGCTGCGCCTGATCCGCTGGGGCAGTTGGTGGTGCATACCGTGCAGGGGGCGTTCAACCTGTATATCAAGGTAGCCTTTTACGCGGCCATTTTCTTTTCCATCCCGTTTGCGCTCTACCAGCTCTATGCCTTCGTTGCGCCCGGACTCTACCGGCACGAGCGCGCCTATGTGTATCCGGTGCTGGTGTTGGGGACCGGCTTTTTCCTGCTCGGCGCGGCCTTTGGGTACTACATTGCCTTTCCCCAGGCGTGTCTGTTTCTGCTGGGCACGGCCAAGGACTTCCAGCCGATGATTGAAGTCAATGAATACTTCGACCTCATCATCACCATCGTGCTTGGCCTGGGCATTGTCTTTGAGTTACCAACAGTCGTCTTTGTGCTGGCGCGTCTTGGGTTGGTGACGGCCGGGTTTCTGCTCCGCATCTGGCGGCTGGCGGTGATGATCATCCTGGTTCTGGCGGCTATCATCTCGCCAACCTCGGATATTCCCAACATGATGATCTTTGCCGTTCCGATGCTGGCGCTGTACTTCCTGAGTGTGGGGATTGCCTATGTGTTCGGACGGCCGCGTGAAGCGGATGCAAGCGCTCCGGCCGCAGAGACCGGCGAAGAACTTCGTTCCGTAGGATAGTCCAAAGCTTATGCAGGTTTTTCGTCTCGATGAGGCGGCGGGGCAGGCCCGCCTCGCCACCATTCTCAAGCGCCACACGCTGGTGGCCGACCCGGATGTGGTCCGTACCGTATCTGACATCCTCCAGTTGGTACGGGAGACGGGCGATGACGGGTTGTTCGCGCTGACGGAGAAGTTCGACGGCGTGTCCCTGTCGGTGCAGAACGTGCGGGTCGAACCGGCCCTGCTCGAAAAGCTGGCCGGGCAGGTGTCAGCGGAAGTACGGACGGCGCTGCGGGTGGCCGCCGGCAACATTCGCCACTTCCACGAACTCCAGCGCGAATACACGCGGATGATGGAGCAGGCGGATGGCGTCCAGCTCATTCACCGCATCCAGCCGCTGGACGCGGTGGGGCTCTACGTGCCCGGTGGGCAGGCGGCCTATCCTTCGACGGTTCTGATGACGGCCGTCCCGGCGCAGGTCGCGGGCGTCCCCCGGTTGGTGGCCGTCACCCCGGCCAAGTCCTTTCTGACCCAGCCGGTGCTGGCCGCGGCGCTCATCGAAGCCGGCATCAGCGAGGTCTATACCGTTGGCGGTGCGCAGGCGATTGCGGCTCTGGCATACGGCACGGAAAGCATTCCGCGGGTGTCCAAGATTGTCGGGCCGGGCAACCGGTATGTAGCCGAGGCCAAACGGCAGGTGTACGGCATCGTGGATGTGGATGCCATTGCCGGACCGAGCGAGGTGGTGATCATTGCCGACGATACGGCTGACCCGGTGCTCGTGGCGGCCGATATGCTGGCGCAGGCCGAGCATGACGAACTGGCGGCAGCCGTTTGTGTCACCACAAGCGAAACGCTGGCCATGGCCGTAGCTGAGCAGCTTGCCTATCAGGCAGCAACCCTTTCGCGGCGGGAAGTTGTTGAGGCGGCGCTGGAGCGGTTCGGGGCGATTTTCCTGGTGGCGTCCCTGTCTGAGGCCGTCCGGCTCGTCAACCGGATGGCGCCGGAACACGTCGGGGTCATGACCGCTGAGCCAGAGCGTTTGGCTGAGGACATCACCTTTGCCGGCGCGGTTTTCATCGGCGCTGCCTCGGCGGAGGCCGTGGGGGACTACTTTGCCGGGCCGAGCCATGTGCTGCCGACGGGCGGCACGGCGCGCTTTTTCTCCCCGCTGGGCGTGTATGACTTTGTGCGGCGGACAAACCTCATCCGCTACACGATGGGGCGGTTGGTCAAAACGGCCGACATGATAACGTGCCTGGCTGAGGCCGAAGGTCTGGACGGGCATGCGCGCTCGATTCGCCTGCGGATGGAGCGCCACAGCGGCCCCCTGGCCCCGACGACCAATCCACTGACCGAAAGCAAACAGAACCTTCTGGCCGTGGAGTCACCGCCGGAGACTGCCTCGAACGACGAGCCATGACACGGTGGTGGGCCGGACTGGCAACGCTTGTCCTGCGGATTCTGGGGTGGACGATACGCCTGGATACGTCCAACCTGCGCGACCTGCCCGACCCGCTGCACGGCCATCTGCCTCCGACGACACCCATCATCTACACCTTCTGGCACAACCAGATTCTGGCCGCGACGCTGTTTTTTCAGCGACGTGGCATTGTGGTGATGACCTCACAGAGCCGGGATGGGGACATCATTGCCGAGGTCATCCGGCGTTTCGGCTTTGGGGCGGCGCGGGGATCGGCGACGCGGGGCAGCGTGACGGCGCTCAAAGCCATGGTCAAAGCCATTCGGCAGGGAGCCGATGCGGCCTTCACCATTGACGGTCCCAAAGGGCCGCGCTACCGCGCCAAAGACGGGGCGGCGATGCTGGCCAGCTTGAGCGGCGCGCCCATCCAGCCGGTCTGTATCGTGACAGAACACCACTGGACGCTGAACACCTGGGATGCCTTCCGGGTTCCCAAGCCCTTCACGGTCGGGCATGTGTTTTACGGGCAACCGATTTGGGTGCGGCGGGGCGCGACGGCGGAAGACATTGCCGCCGCAACGGCCCGGTTGCAGGCGGAGCTGGACACCCTGCTGCACCGGTGGGAAACAGAACATCCCTCACAACGCAGGTCCTCACAACGCAGGGCAGGCGCGCTGCCCTCTGACCGGCACGTGCTAGACTCATCCCCAACCGCTGCGGCGGAAACAGCCTCAAACGTGGAGACGGATTGACGTGGAAGCCATCCTCGCGCTCGAAGACGGGCGCCTGTTCTACGGGAAAAGCATCGGCGCCGCCGGTGAGACAACGGGTGAAGTCGTGTTCAACACGGCGATGACGGGCTACCAGGAAGTGCTCACCGACCCTTCCTACGCCGGACAGTTGGTGACGATGACCTGTCCGCACATTGGCAACTACGGTGTCAACCCCGAAGATGTGGAGTCACGGCAACCCTTCGTGGCCGGTTTCATCGTGCGGGAACTGTCGTCGGTGGTCAGTAACTGGCGGGCGACGGAGTCGCTGGGCGATTACCTGAAGCGGCATGGGATTGTCGGCATCGAGGGCATTGACACGCGGGCGCTGGTGCAGCACATCCGCGAGCGGGGGGCGATGCGCGGCGTCATCTCCACGGTTGAGCGCGAGGCCTCCCGCCTGGTGGCCAAAGCGGCCGGTGCGCCGGGTATGGTTGGGGCAGCTCTGGCAAAAACCGTGACCTGCACCGCACCCTACACGTGGCCGCTGGCTGCCGCTGAAGACTCCACGGAGTACCAACGACGACGGTGGCATGTCGTCGCGTATGATTTCGGCGTCAAGTTCAACATCCTGCGCCATCTTGCGGCGCTGGGCTGCCGCATCACGGTTGTGCCGGCAACCACCACGTCCGAAGAGGTGTTGCGCCTGCAGCCGGATGGCGTATTTCTCTCGAACGGGCCTGGTGACCCGGAGCCACTCGCCGATATTGCCCGCGAGGTACGCCTGTTGGCGGAACGCCTGCCCACCTTCGGCATTTGCCTCGGACACCAGGTGCTGGCGCTGGCGTTTGGCGGCAGAACCTTCAAACTCAAGTATGGGCATCGTGGGGCCAACCATCCGGTCAAGAACCTGACGACCGGCAAAGTTGAAATCACCTCGCAGAATCACGGCTTTGCGGTTGACCCGGAAAGTCTGCCGGAGGAACTGGAAGTGACCCATATCAATCTCAACGACGGTACGCTCGAAGGTTTCCGCCATCGCCACCTGCCGGTGTTCTGTGTGCAGTACCACCCGGAGGCTGCGCCGGGACCGCACGATGCGGCGTACCTGTTCGAGGCGTTTACGGCGCTGTTGCCCAGTCGTCCGGCCGAGGTGGCCGCATGAGGCCGGGCGGGAAGGTCTGCCGGCTGTGGCTGGTCGGCGCTGGTCTGGTCTGGCTTCTTTGGCCCGAAACAGGCGCACTGGCGCAACAAGTGCCGCCGTCGCCAACCGTGCCGCCGGCCACTGCCACGCTCAAGGCTGAAGGAAAAACTGACGACGGGCGTCTCTTTCAGGAATATGTCCGCGAGCAGAAGATGCGCTTCGAGTATGGCCGGGCGCTCAAAATCACCCTGCCGCCGCAGGGCAGTCTGACGATTACCGGCAGCAAGCGGGCGGAACTCGTGGTTCAGGCGACGATTCGCGTGGAAGGCGCATCATCCGCCGAGTTGGCCGCTCTGGCCGAACGGATTGGCTTTCAGATTGACACCCGCGATGTCCGTTTGCACCTCATGTCCCTGGGTCCGGCTGTCAAAAACCTGTCCCGCAAGGAGCGCCGCGCGGTCTCCGAAGGGCTGGCCAGTCCGCTGCTGCGCCTGCCCTACCGCATGGATTACAAGGTCGTCGTCCCGGAATACACGGACCTGGAAATCGCCGTTTTTGACGGCGATCTGTCGTTGGCTGACATCTACGGCGGCATTGTGTTTACCGTGCAGCGCGGACGGGTTGTGCTGAGCGGCGTAGCCGGAACGGTCGTCGGAAGGCTGGCGACGGGCACGGTGCGAGTCGAACTCAATGGACGAAGCTGGCGCGGTTCTGGGTTGGATTTGCAGGTAGGGGTGGGGGACATTGTGTTGAGCGTGCCACGTGGTTTTGCGGCTGATGTTGCTCTGGCAGCCAGTACACCGCTGGACATTCGCTATCCCATCAACCGTGATGCGGAGATTCCACCGGACAGCCCCTTTGGGCTGCGCACCCGTGGGCGGTTTGGGGTCGGAGGCGCCGAACTGCAACTGATGACAGCGCGCGGCACGCTCCGGGTTGAACCCTATCCCCCGGAGAACCCATAGCAACCGACCGGTGTCTGCACCGGACAGTGCATCAGGTTGGCGATTGCCTGCGGCCGGGTTGGCGGGTTATCCTGCGGTCACACGCTGCCATTTCAAGCTGCTTTCCCAAGCTTCAGAAGGGGTCAGGGCCTAACCCATGACGAGTCACGAGCGAACTGTTGTCTGTTTGGCGAGTTATTTCAAAGGCGTCGAATTCCTGCGCGAAGTCAAGCGCCAGGGATGCCGGGTCGTCCTGGTGACGAAAGAGAAGTTTCGCCACGAGGACTGGCCGTTTGAAAGTCTCGACGAGTTGATCCCTCTGCCGAATGATGCCACGCCGGAGTTGTTCATCTACACCGTGGCGCAGTTGGCACGTCCCCGCAAGCTGCACACGGTCGTGGCGCTGGAGGAACTCGACGTGTTGACGGCAGCGCTCATCCGGGAACACCTGCGCCTGCCGGGCATGGGCAGCACGACGGCGCGGCACTTCCGCGACAAACTTGCCATGCGCATCGAAGCACAGCAGGCTGGCGTGCGGGTGCCGGACTTCGTTCACGTGCTCAACTACCAGGACCTGGAAGACTACATGAAGCGCGTCCCGCCGCCCTGGGTGATGAAACCGCGCTCGGATGTCTCGGCCATTGGCATCAAGAAGCTCTACGACAGCGAGCAGGTCTGGCGCACGATTGACTATCTGGATGCCCGCGACCGTCTCAGCGAGCGGTCGAGCAACTATGTCCTGGAGCGATTTGTTGCCGGGGATGTGTACCACGTGGATTCACTGGTCGAAAACGGAGAGGTCGTCTTTGCCGGGGTGAACCGGTATGGGCGGCCACCGATGAGCGTGGCGCACGATGGTGGGGTTTTCACCACCCAAACCCTGCCCTACGACAGCCCGGAGCGGGCTGCCCTGCTGGACATCAACCGCAAGCTCATTACCGGCTTGCGGATGCGGCGTGGTGCGACGCATGCCGAGTTCATCAAGAGTGCCGAAGACGGCGAGTTTTATTTTCTGGAAATTGCCAGTCGGGTGGGCGGCGCCTACATTGCCGAGGCGCTTGAGGCCGCCAGCGGAGTCAACATCTGGGCGGAGTGGGCGAAAATTGAGCTGGGGCGTGGGGAGGTTCCCTATGTCCTGCCGCCGACGCGCCAGGAATACGGTGGTGTCGCCCTTTCCCTGGCACGTCAGGAGTACCCGGACACGTCCTCGTTTACCGACCCGGAAATTGTGTACCGGGTCAAGAAACGGTATCACGTTGGACTGGTTGTGCGCTCTGACCGCCACGAGCGGGTGACGGAACTGCTGCGTGACTACACGGCGCGTTTTGAGCGGGATTACTGCGCCGTCGTGCCGCCCCTGGAGCGGCCGGAGTAATGGCCAGCCAGGAGGGAATCGGGAGGCAGACTGTCCTGAAACCCGCATGCGCCCGAAAAAAGGCTTGCACCTGATGGTTGAGGTTTGTAGGGTGAGGGCTACAGGCAAGCCCTTTCATCTGCGTTAAGTCAAGCGGTTGCTGCATCTTGTGGGTTGACGTCGGAAAGCCTTCCTTTTTCGTGTGGCGGCAGCATCCTTTGGGCAGGATTGTGGACTGTCTGCTGTGGTCCGGTTGGCTGTGGCTTCGGGTACGATGGAAGCCCTTGCCGGAAGTGCTTGACCACCTGGATCGGCTGCCGGTTCGTGCTTCGGCGGGGTCCGTACCCCCGGAGGCAATAGCGCAGACGGCGCGCGCCATCGTACGTCGTCTGCCGCGTTTTGGTATGGGTGAATGTCTGCTGCGCTCGCTGGTGATTTATGCTATGCTACGTCGTCAACAGCGGACAGATGTTTCATTGGTATTGGGTGCTGGCTCCCTGGACAGCCTTGGGCGTCCGGCACTTCATTGCTGGATTGAAGTCAATGGACAGCCATTGCTTGAGACGCACAACCTGGGTGAGTGCTTCCGCGTGATGTTTCGTCACCGGATGCCCGGGTTGACCACGTAACCCCCCTAACCCCCCTAACCCGAGATTTTCAGGAGTCATACGATGAACACACTTGAAACCAAAACGGTTCCAACCGATTCGATGCCGGCCAAAAAAGTCTTTGTTGAACCCGAACTCAAGGCCTTCGATCACCTGGAAAAGCAAATCCAGGGGCTGCGTGTGCTGGAAGCTTTCAGTGCCAGCTTCCTTGCCCCATAAGTTTGCCTCTTGAGGTTATGACCGGGCTGGTTGTTGGGACCAGCCCTTTGTTTTCTCTCCAGACCGTCCGGCTCTCCAGGTTTACTGAATGAGCGCAAGCCGGGGACCTTCATTTGGTGTCCTGGGGCAGGTGTCCCCGTCGCTGCAATTCGTCATTGAAACCTGCCGCTACCTTGGCCTGCCGGAGACAGCTTCCGGGACGGCGGACATCATCCTGACGGATGAGCGACCAGCCGGGGGCGTCCGCCAGTTGATGCTATGGCTGGTGTGGAAAGGACTGACGGTTCACCGCCAGGGCAGCCTGCTGAGCATAGCCTACGGGGACTGGCAGGTTGTGCTGGATGTTTTTCGCCGGCGCATCATCCCGATACAGGTTCCATTGGTGGCGGACGCCAGGGCGTCGTACGAAGTCTTTTCATATCTGCGACTCGTCCTGTTGTTTCTGCTCCGGCGGCTTGGCTGGTTTGAGCTGCACGGTGGAGCCTGTGTCTAGGCCGGGAAAGGGTACGTGTTCACCGGTCCACCGGGGAGTGGCAAAACGAGTGCCGTTTTGGGGCTGATTGAAGCCGGCTGGGATTACGTTTCTGACGATGCCCTGCTTGTCAGGCAGGTGCCGCCGCCCGGAGCCGCCGCCGCAGTTCATCTGCGCGCCGGGCGGATATTGTTTTCCGTGACAGGTGCGACGCTCGACCGTTTCCCGGCTTTGCAGCCCCACGCCGAACGGCGCTGGCAACGCGCCGGGAAATGGGTTGTCAATCCGGCCATGCTCTGGCCGCAGCGGCAGGTGCTGTCCGTCCAACCGGCATTTCTGTTTTTCTGTCAGCTCCGGGAGGCTGAAGAGACACAGGTCTTGCCGCTGGCGGCAACCGATGCCCTGTCCCAGTTGATGGTGAACAGCCCATGGCTGGCACTCGACCGCGAAACCGCCGCGGCCCACCTGGCGACATACCGTAAGCTGGCTGAGTCGTGCTATAGCTTCACGCTGCTGGCCGGACGCGATGTGTGGTATGAACCCTCCCGACTGGCTGCCTATTTGACGGCCACTGACCTTGTTCGGCTCCATTGCAACCATGCCTGAAGCTACCCTTTCGGATGTCCTGCCGGTCAAACGCCTCACGGTCGGGTTGACCAACCTGTGCAACCTTGATTGTGACTACTGCCTGCGCGTCGCTGAGACACAGCATCTGGATTTCGATCTGTTGCATGAGGTGCTGCGCCAGGCGCGGGATTACGGTGTGACGGCCGTGACCTACACGGGCGGGGAAGTGCTGCTCCATCCGCGTTTTCAGGATGTTCTGCGCCGCACGGCCGCGCTTGGGTTGGCTTACTCGTTCGTCACTAACGGGTGGCACTTTCCAAAGGCTGTTCCAGTGCTGTGCGAAACGAAAGCGGCACTGTACCGGATTTTTTTCAGCCTGGACGGGCCGACGGAAGCCGCCCACGATGCCGTCCGGGGCAAGGGATCGTTTCGCAAACTCATGGCTGCGATAGCCCTGTGCCGGTTTCATGGCTTTCCCTTTGGCATCAACATGGTTGTGACCAAACGCAGCGTCGGGAGCATTGAAGCCATGGCCGTTCTGGGCGCACGCCTTGGGGCCGATGTCGTGCAGTTCATGCACATGCTGCCGACTTCAGAGGAGTATGACCGGACGCTATCCCTGACGCCGGATGAACGGCGGGCGGCCGAGCAGGAAGCCATGGCCGTGAATGCCATACTCAGGATGCCCGTGCAGTTTGCCGCCGGTCATTCGATGCCGGTTCCCGGCACCCCCTGCGTGTCCCTTGCCGGAGAGACGGTCAATCTCGATTGTCGTGGGCGGTTGACGCTGTGCTGCAACCTGTCAGACTTCCGCCATGCGGTGGGCGAAGCCGATGTCATCGCCGATATGCGCACGACTTCTTTCCGGGAGGCTTGTGAGCAGGTTCACCGTCTGGCACGCTTTCAGCGTGAACGTCGCAACGCGGCGCTGGCTGCCGGAGACGCTACGGCTGAGTTTCCGTGTCACTTTTGCATTGCCACGTTTGACAAGACAACCTGGCAGGGGTTGGCGCTCGTGCAGCTTGGGCGGAGGCGAGCCGCGGACTCCAAACCGTTGCCCTGGAGTGTGTCGGTATGACGACTTTTCGGCCGCATCCCTCCGTGGTCTCCACCGAAGTGGAAGATGCTCTGGTGATCCTGCACCTCGACACAAAACGCTATTTCACGCTCAACAGTACAGGGGCCGCCATCTGGCACCACCTCACCCAGGGCAAAGCCGAAGCGGAGATTGTCGCCGCCCTGGCCGCGGAATACGATGCTGACGAAGCATACCTTGCGGAGAGTACCCGGCGGTTGCTTGCCCAACTCGAAGCGGCGGCGCTGATCGAGCGGGTCTAAGGTGACTTGCCGGAGTCCTTCGGCCACCTTTATGGACAGCACAGACCATGCCGACGCGCTACCCGGACATCATGCCGCATCGGGACAACGGCGTTGTCGCGGAACGCCAGCTTGAATGCCTCATGGCCTGTTTGCCGGAGCAGGAAGCGGCCATGTCCGATCTGGCGGCTGAAGTCACGGACTGGGCGGCGCTGTTGACGAGCGCCCAGCAGCACGGGCTGGAAGACTATCTGTTTCGACGGCTCACCCGAACTGGTGTGCTGCTGCCCGATGTCATCCGGGAACACGTTCGGTTGCTTCAGGCACACAAGGCGGCCTGGACACTCCAGCTCACAGCCCAGATGGACCGGATTCTGGATGCCTTGCAGTCGGCTGGCATTGCGGCCGTTCCGCTCAAAGGCCCACTGCTTGGGGAGCGGCTGTACGGCGCCGATGGTTTCCGGTCATCCAGTGACCTGGATGTGCTGGTGCCGTACCAGCAGGTTCATCCGGCGCTGGCAGCCGTGGCGGCCCTGGGCTACCAGACTGATGCGGCCACGCTGGAAAAGGCGCTCGCCGGCGATCACAACATCGCTCTCGACAACATTTCGCCGCCGCTGGAGCTGCACTTCCACCTGTTCCGGCGCTTCGGCGTCACGCTTCAGGCCGAGGATTTCCTGGCGCGTGCCGTGCCGTATCGAACGCAGCGTGGACGGCTCATCCAGGTGCTGGCCCCGGAAGACGAATTTCTCTTTCTGTGCGTCCATGCGGCGGCCCACAGTTTTGCCCGTCTGGCCTGGTTGTTTGACCTGAAACTGCTCCTGCACCGGCATCCCGCTTTTGATTGGGAAACCCTGTGTCGGCGCATGCACGACTGGCAGGTGACGACCGCCGTCATTTTCGCCTGCGAGTTGCTGCGCCAGCGATTGCGCGTGGAGACACCCCTGCTCGCATGCCTGACCCCCGGCCGCCGCCGGTGGCTACACTTCAACCAGCGCCTTTTTGACCAGGCCATGCGCCGTTACAACCGTCCGCGTCGCTCGCTGGGCGCCAAGCTCGGCTTTTTTCTGGCGGCACACCTCTACCAGTCAAGCCTTCACGACCGATGGCCGAGCCGCCTGCGGTTTCTTGGGCTGACCGTGCTGCGCACCCTCCAGCGACGGCAACTGGCCCCCGGAGAGGCGTGAGACGCGCCGGGCGTGGTTGTCAGTCCGGTTGGCCCCTCGGTACACTCCCCTCTGTTTTCATGCGGGTTTCCTGCGGGCAGGCTGCCCGCACTCCCATGTTGTTCCGGCGGGCAGGATGCCCGCGCCCCAGGATTATGCCGTTCAACGAAGTTTTCGATGTCATTGTCATCGGCGCCGGACATGCCGGATGCGAGGCCGCCCACGCCGCCGCCAAGCTCGGCTGCCAGACGGCGCTCATCACGCTCAACCTCGACCTCATTGCCCAGATGTCCTGCAACCCCGCCATCGGCGGCATTGCCAAGGGACACCTGGTACGCGAAATGGACGCTGTGGGCGGGCTGATGGGCAGGATCATTGACCGGACCGGAATCCAGTTTCGGATGCTCAACCGAAGCCGTGGGCCAGCCGTTCAGTCGCCACGCGCCCAGGCCGACCGCGCACTGTACCGGACCGAAATGCGGCGCTTCCTTGAAACCGTCGAAAACCTCCACCTGCGGCAGGGCGAGGTCATTGATTTGATGGTCGAACAGGAACGCATCATCGGCGTCGAGATGTGGGACGGCCGGCGGCTCGGCGCGTCAGCCGTGGTCATCTGTACCGGGACGTTCCTCAACGGTCTCATTCACATCGGTACGCGCACCTACCAGGCCGGCCGCGCCGGGGAACTGCCTTCGCTGCTGCTCGCCGAAAGCTTCCGCCGCCTCGGATTTCGCGTGGGACGGCTCAAAACCGGCACGCCGCCGCGCGTCCATGCCAAAACCATTGACTGGTCAAAGTGTGAGGAGCAGCCGGGCGATGCCGATCCCACCCCCTTTTCCTTCGGGACGAAAGCCATCACTCGCCGCCAACTGTCCTGCTACATCACCTATACCAATGAAGAAACCCACCGGGTGATTCGTGAGAACCTGGACAAGTCACCCATGTACAGCGGGCAGATTCAGTCCATCGGGCCCCGCTACTGTCCGTCCATTGAGGACAAGGTTGTGAAGTTTCCCGACAAACCGCGCCACCAGGTGTTTCTCGAACCCGAAGGCTTTGAAACCCACGAGGTGTATGTCAACGGGATTTCGACGAGCCTCCCGATTGAGGTGCAGGAACGCCTCGTGCGCACGATTCCCGGTCTCGAACAGGCGCAACTCATCCGTCCGGGCTATGCCATCGAATACGACATGGTCGACCCCACGGAACTCAAGCCGACTTTGGAAACCAAGCGCATCCGGGGACTGTTCCATGCCGGGCAGATCAACGGCACGACGGGTTATGAGGAAGCCGGCTGCCAGGGACTGGTTGCTGGCATCAATGCTGCCCGTCTGGCCAAGGGTCTCCCGCCAGTGGTGCTCGACCGCGCCAGCAGCTACATTGGCGTCCTCGTGGACGACCTGACAACCCAAGGCGTGGATGAACCCTACCGGATGTTTACTTCCCGCTCCGAAGTGCGGCTTCTGCTGCGGACTGACAACAGCGACCAGCGCCTGACGCCACTCGGCCACGCCGTCGGCCTGGTCAGTGAAGACGACTACCAGCGTTTCCAGCAGCGGCAGGCACGCATCCAGACCTGCCACACGCTGCTTGAAGCCTGTTCCATCCGCCCGGACTCCTGGGAAGCCGACGCCCTTGCCGCCGAGACCGGGATCGTCGTTCGGGAAAAGCAACGTTTGTCCACCCTGGCACGGCGCCCGGAAGTCACGGCGGAACATCTGGCGGCTGCCCTGCGCCGGGCCGGAGTGACGGATTTCGACGAGTCCGAGCTGGGGGTGGCGGTGAATAACCTGAAGTATGAGGGTTACGTGCGTCACCACGAGGCCACGGCCCGGAAGCTGTCGAAAGCCGCCGATGTGGCCATTCCGGCAAATTTTGAGTTTTCGCAGTTGCCGGGGCTGTCGCGTGAAATGGCCGACAAGTTTGCGCGTATCCGTCCGGCAACCCTGGGACAGGCCGCACGGATTCCGGGCGTGACGCCGGCGGCGCTGGCCATTCTCAGTCTTCACCTTGGAAGCGGGAAGCGGGTCGCCCACCCTGCCTGAACAGGCTGCGTCTAGCTGCGCCCCGGCCGCCAGAGCGTGCGCCAGAACCCTGACCGGCGCTGCCGCAAACGCTGGCGCAGCCCTTGGAGTGCCCGGTCAACCTGCCGGCTGTCCAGGTCGGGCCGTTCGCCATAGCGCGCCTGGTTGTAGGCCCGCGTGATGGTGAGGACTTCCTCGAAGCCCGTTGCCGAAGCAAATTCCAGCGGCGTTTGATGTGGCGCGCGGCGATGTCCGGCGCGGCTCAGCAGCGCCGCCATCTCATCGTAAAACAGGACAGCCGACTGGCGTTCGTCCTGCCGCAGCGTCCAGCGGAACAGGGGGGCAAGCCAGCTCAACCACCGCCGTTCAAAGAGAAGTCGTGGTTGGCGCCGGATGCGCCGCCAGAGCAGGTAGCCGGCCAGCGTCAGCAACATGGCGCCCGCCAGCACCAGCAACACTGTGAGGTGATAGAACAGTTCCGTACCCGTCACGGCCGAGTACATCCATATCACTTGGGAGATGGTCCACATTCTGAGTTGCTCGCGGTAGCGGTAGATGTAAACCTCAGCCGATGTCTGATACCGCGCGGCTGCGCGACCCACATCCTGCGCCAGCCCGCGTTGGCGCTGGGCATCGTAGGCAATGACATAGTCAATGTAGAACATGCGCAAAGCCTCGATGTAGCGCCTCGCCGAAGCGAGCCACTCGGCTGCCGCCGTGGGGGGGGCGGGGGCTACCCCCGGTGTGGGATCGAATTCGACCCAGGTTTCCGTCTGTGGAAAATACACCTCGACCCAGGCATGGGCATCTGCCTGCCGGACGATGTAAGTGTTGTTGATGTCATTGTACTCGCCAAGGTGATAGCCCCCGGCCAGCCGCGCGGCCAGTCCCAGCGAGCGGCACATCAGCGCCATCGCCGAAGCAAAATACTCACAGTGGCCGCGGCGCGTCTCGAACAGGAAGTCCACGATGGGGTCCAGCTCGTTTCCTCGTTGCAGCTCAAGCGTGTAGGCACAGCGTGTTCTGAGGTGCTGCTCGATGGCGCGCGCCCGGTCGTAGCCATTGGTGGCGTTGGCGGTGATCTCACGGGCGAGTTGCGTCACCCGCGCATCAAACGTCGCCGGCAGTTGCAGGAAGGTGGCGCGGGTCTGGGCGTCATACTTGAGCGGGTCCTGCCGCAACTGCTCCACCGGTGTTTCATCCAGGTGGGACAGCACGGTGTAGCTCAGGCGCGTCCCGCATTCCGCCCGGTAGAGCGTGCCGGTTGAATCCTGTGCCAGTCCGCGCAGATTGGACACCGCCACCGGTCGGCCACAGTGAAACAGGGCGCTGGTGCTCATCGGTTCCACATACACGGTCTGCACCACTACCTGACCACGTTGTTGCTGCTCACCAAGGATGTAGCCGCCATTCTGCTGCCTGACGGCCACGCGCCGGTTGGCTTCCGGCCGCGTCCATTCCCTGCCATCGAATTGCGTCATGACCATGCCGCGCCAGTGAAGGTAGGGTGGCAGCGGCTTTTCAACCCGGACGCGCATGGCTGTACGCTCGTCGCTTTTGATGTTGCCCACCGAGCCAAGCGCAATGGAAAGGTCAGAAAAGCCGGTCATCGCCGTGTCTTCGCTGAAGGTCTGGGACAGCAGGCCCGTGTTCCAGCGCGGCAACAGGAAGAAGGTCGGGACACTCAAGGCCCCGATGAGCGCCGCCATGACCAGTGTCATCACCAGCAGGTAGCGTACCGGACGACTGGCCTGCCGCGCCTGTTGCCCGTCATACGACAGCGTCACCGTACGCAGGGGCTGACGGAGGTTGCGGCCCGTCCGTACCACCTCAAATGCCTGAAGGGCCGCCAGTCCGGTCAGCGTGAAACCCGTAAGCAGCAGCAGGAACAGGGCATCAATGGTGAGACCAGCCGCAAGCAGCATTTCAAACACGGCCAGCAGGTAGAGAAACACCCAGTCGCGGTCGCGCTTGACCTGGAAGAGCTTGAAAATCGAGACGAACAGCACGAAGTGAATGAGCGCCGTGATCCACGAACTGCTGAGATACCGGAAATCAAGGTAGGCAAAGGGCGCGTATCCCACAACGCACCAGTTGGCAACCCGTTCGCTGATTTGCAGCCGCAGCCCCGGACGGTCGGCAAACCAGCTTGCGATGAGCGCCAGGCTGTAGAGGATACACGTCACCACATCCACCCGTCCGGTGAGCGCCAGTGTCAAAAAGCCACCCGTAACCAGGGCATAGGATGCCGCCTTGAAAAACTGCTCGATGTTCATGGGCGTCAATCATGGAAGTCCGACAGCTTACGAAACACCAGGAACACGTCGTCAAGCATGTGTTTGGTTGCCAGATTCTAGGCGTTTATGCGCAGCCTGAACACCTGCATTTCCTTCTCGACATCCCCTACCTGTGGAGTGTGGATGCGGACGGAAGCATGGCGCTTGTGCAGGATGAAGAAGCCATTGCTGCACTCGACCTGCCGGAAGCCACCCGCCGGGCGCTGTGCGAGGAAGCGGCGGCCATGCGCGAGCAGGGGCCGGCGGCAACGGTCCGGCACTTCACGCCCCCGCCACAGGCGATTGGCGCCATCGAGGATGTGACTCTGTACACCGTCGGCGACACCACGCACATGCAGATTATCGGCGATGCAGACACCCTCACCGGCGTCTGGTCCGGGGCATCCATTCACCTTCTGACGTGAGTTGGTACGGGTCACAGCCACCCTGTGCCATTTCCCTGTGCGGCATCAGAGATGGAGCGGCTCGAAGCGTCCCCGCTCGCGGTTTTTGCGTACATTGCGCCAGTCAAAGACTGTGCCGTTCATGGCGATATAGACGCCCGGCGGCAGCGTCCGGGCGGATGCCAGGGCAAAGCCCAGGTTGAACAGGGCATCCGAACCGCCAAAGGCATAGGGAATCATCGCTCCCACAAACACCACGGTTTTGTCCGTGACCTGGGCGGCCACGACTTGGGCGGTTTCGGTCATGGTGTCCGTTCCGTGCGTCACGATGATGTGGTTTTCCGGTGCACGCGCCACGGCGGCACGGATGATGGACCGGTCAGCTTCGGTCATGTCCAGGCTGTCCTTGAGCATGACCGGCTCAATCGTGATGTTGGCCAGGTAGCACCGCGCCTGATCGAGCATGTCGAACAGGTGCGTCCGGGAAAAAACGAGGTTGCCGGTACGCTCGTCATAGACCTTATCGAGCGTTCCGCCGGTCAGCAGAATGCGCAGGGGCGGAGAAGTCGGTGACATAGGCGATGCGAAGGTGCTGGAAGCTGCGCCGGGCTAAGCCGTCCGGGCGTTGCGCTGATAGATCAGGCGCAGCCCTTCGAGCGTCAGGTTTTCGTCAATTTCGGTGATGAGCGGCGAACCCTTGCCAATCAGCCGTGCCAACCCGCCTGTGGCAATAACGGCCCGCAAGTGACCCATCTCCGCCTGCATACGCTGCAAAATCCCTTCCACGAGGCCGATATAGCCGAAGTACAGCCCTGACTGGATACTGCCGATGGTGGAGGAGCCAATGACCTGGGCCGGGTGGGCGATGCTCACCCGTGGCAGGCGGGCCGCCCGCTGAAAGAGGGCTTCGGCCGAGATGACGATGCCCGGCGCAATGACCCCGCCCAGATAGGCGCCCTCTTCGGAGATGGCATCGAACGTCGTCGCCGTACCGAAGTCCACAACGACACATGGCCCGCCGTGGCGCGCATAAGCGGCCACGGCATTCACGATACGGTCTGCGCCGACATCCTGCGGCACGTCGTACCGGATGGGCATGCCGACGTTTTCCGTCGGGCGCACGAAAAATGGCTCGCGCCCGAAGTACGTCTGGGCCATGCGGAAAAAAGTGAAGTTGAGCGGCGGCACGACGGAGGCAATGGCAATGCCGGTGATGTCGCGCGGATCGAGCTGGGAAATGGTAAACAGGTTGCGGCACAAAATACCGTACTCGTCTATGGTGCGCTCACGTTCGGTCGTCAGCCGCCAGTGGGCAATCAACGCTTCGCCGGCATAAACGCCCAGCGTCGTGTTGGTATTACCAACGTCAATCACGAGGAGCATATCTGGGAAACCCGGTGGGGAAGTCGGCTGGCCCCCACGCCTGACGAGGGAGATGCCAAAGGGGGTCGTCGCCAACCATCACCGCCGTCGTGGCGCGTCGTTTGAACCTGCATGGACAGGTGGGCAGCCTGGCTTCACTTCATCGCACGGCGCCCGTGGCGTCTTGCCCCAAAGTGAAGGCCGCAGCTTCCCGTTCAAACGGCATCGGCCCAAACACTGGCGCCCAGCACGTACGGCATAGAACGGACGACGACCACCTGCGACGATAGGCGAAGGCGGGATGTGGGGCAAGCCGTTTGGACTCCGGGGGGAAGGGCCTGGGAGCGCAGGCGTCCCGCCCGCATGGGTGTGTGTGGGGGCAAGCGACCGTGGGTTGAAACCCATTGTAGGTTTGCACCTTATGCATCGTCGCGTAGCGACGGATGAATTTAGCCGTGGGTTTCAATCCACGGAGCGCGACACCCCCCACACCCCGTCGCGTAGCGACGGATGAATATCACCGGAACGACACAATTTCCCGCCCGCATGGGAATGCGGGCGCCATCGTACGGATACACCACGAATCGGGACATCCACGATGGGGTTCAGCCGTCGCTGACGCGACGGGAACGATTGGTGGGCGACACGATCCGTGGGTTGAAACCCACGGCAAAATTCTGTTGCCGCTACGCGACAAACATGCGGTTGCAACCCACGACCAACGCCCACGTCCACGGATTCCGTCCCACGGTCACGGGCATCCCAAAATCGGCATCATTGCGTATGGGCAATCCCCACACCGCCAGGTTGGAATTCCGCCGTCGCGTAGCGACGGATGAATTTAGCCGTGGGTTTCAACCCACGGGATCGTGGGTTCACCCACGATGGGTTTCAACCCACGGATCACGGTCGCCCCATACCCCCATGCGGGCAGGATGCCCGCGCTCCCAGGCGGTCCGTCACTACGCGACAATTCCCGGCGTCGCTATGCGCCGGGGGGCGGGATGGGATACGCTTTCCCCGGCACTGGAATTATGCGTTAGATTGGGCTTGGGCGAAGGACGGGGCCAGGCTGAATCCATCGCTGCCAACACGGCAGGGGATGGATCGGGCAAGCCTCCGCTCCGTGGGTTGAAACCGGTCCGGGGTTATGTTCTTGTTCTCGGTGGAGTTTTCTGATGAGCCTTCAAGTCAACGTTTCAGCCGAAGCCGTGTCCGTTCGCCAAAGTGCTGAACGGTTGCGTATCCTTTCTGTTCTCAACGACTTGCACCTGAAATACAAATCCCTTCAGGACGGTCGGGTAGCCGACTACATCCCGCAGTTGGCCAAGGTGTCGCCGGACCTGTTCGGCATCTGCATCGCCACCGTGGATGGGCAAATCTTCGAGGTGGGGGACTACGACTACCTGTTCACCATCCAGTCCATCTCAAAGCCCTTTGTCTATGGACTGGCGCTCGAAGACCACGGCCGTGACTATGTTCGGACCCGGGTGGGCGTCGAGCCGACGGGCGATGCCTTCAACTCCATCATCAAGCTCGATGAGCGTTCCAAGCGTCCGCACAACCCGCTCGTCAATGCCGGCGCTATCGCCATGACGAGCATCATCAAGGGAACCGACCCGACCGACAAGCTCAACCGCCTGCTCGATCTGTTCCAACGCTACACGGGCCACGGCATCTTTGCCGACATGTCAGTGTTTATGTCCGAGCGGACGACCGGCCACCGCAATCGCGCCATTGCGCACCTGATGCTCAACTTCGGTATGATTGACGGCAACGTGGACGAGGCCCTGGATTTATACTTTCAGCAGTGTTCGTTGATGGTCTCCTGCCGTGATCTGGCCGTGATGGGCGCTACGCTGGCCAACCGGGGCGTCAATCCGCTGACGGGCGAACGCGCCATCGCTGCCGAGTATGTCCGGGACATTCTCAGTGTCATGTTCACCTGTGGTTTGTATGACTATGCTGGCGAATGGGCCTATCGCGTGGGCCTGCCGGCCAAAAGCGGGGTTGGCGGTGGGCTGCTGGCGGTCGTTCCGGGGCGATTTGGGATTGGTGTGTTCTCGCCGCTGCTCGACGAACGTGGCAACAGCGTCCGGGCCATCAAGGTTTGCGAAGGGATTGTGCAGGCCTTTGGCGCACATATCTTTGATCTGGCCTTTACTCTGCCCTCATCGGCGGCTGCCCACGAAGTCCACCTGGAACACCCCGCCCGGACAGCCGATGCGCGCAATGGTCATACGGCATCCCATCCGCCGGAGCCGCACCGTGTTGCGTGACCTGTGCCACTTTCCATCCGGCCTGAAGATTTTTGAACCCTGGCCGCTGCTCCCCCACGGCGGCAGGCTGCATATCGTGCTGAGTCTTTCACCGCGAAAGGTATCCACATGGATCCCAAATCCGTCCTGAACTTCGCCAATGACGAAGGCGTGAAGTTCGTTGACCTGCGTTTCACCGACCTCCCAGGCTCCTGGCAGCACATTTCCTTCCCCATCTCACAACTGACGGAAGACAGCTTTACCGAAGGCTTCGGCTTTGATGCGTCGAGCATTCGGGGCTGGGCCAACATCAGCGAAAGCGACATGCTGCTTGTTCCAGACCCGTCGCGGTTCTGGATTGACCCCTTTTTCGAGGAACCAACCCTCTGTCTTTTCGCCGATGTCGTCGAACCCCTGACGCACGAGGGGTACACCTACGACCCACGCTCCGTAGCCGAGCGCGCCGAAGCCTATCTCCGCTCAACCGGTCTGGCGGACGTGGCCTACTTCGGCCCGGAAGCTGAGTTTTTCGTCTTCGACCACGTGAGTTTTCTCAACGAGCCGCACCATGCGTTTTTCCGCTTTGAGAGCGGCGAAGGCAACTGGACAAGCGATAACCCTGACGAAAACCTGGGCTTTCGGATTCGGACCAAGGAAGGCTACGTGCCGGTTCCGCCCTTCGACTCCCTGCAGGATTTGCGCTCTGAAATCGCCCTCAACCTGGAAGCGGTTGGCATCTCCCCCGAATGTCACCACCACGAGGTGGCTTCCGGCGGCCAGTGCGAAATTGACTTCCGGTTTGCCTCGATGCTGACGACCGCCGATAACCTGATGCTGTTCAAGTACATCGTGCGGAACACCGCCCTCCAGTACGGCAAGTCGGTGACGTTCATGCCCAAGCCCCTCTATGGCGACAATGGCTCCGGGATGCACTGCCATCAGTCGCTGTGGAAAGACGGGCAGCCGCTGTTTGGCGGCGACCAGTATGCCGACCTGTCGGAAATGGCGCTCTACTACATTGGCGGCCTGCTCAAGCACGCCCCGGCCGTCATTGCCTTTGCCGCCCCGACCACCAACAGCTACAAGCGGCTGGTGCCGGGCTATGAAGCCCCGGTCAATCTGGCGTACTCGGCACGCAACCGCTCGGCGGCGATTCGGATTCCGGTCTTCTCGAAAAATCCCAAGACCAAGCGCCTGGAGTTTCGCCCACCCGACCCAAGCTGCAACCCATATCTCGCCATGTCCGCCATGCTGATGGCCGGACTCGATGGCATCCTGAACAAAATTCATCCCGGCGAGCCGCTCGAAAAAGACATCTACGACATGGACGAAGCGGAAAAACTGCACATTCCGCGTCTTCCGGCTTCGCTTGAAGAAGCTCTGGCGGCGCTCGAAGCCGACCACGAGTTCCTGCTTGCCGGCGGTGTCTTCACCAGGGAGCTGATTACGCGCCACATCGAGTACAAGCGCAAGCGCGAAGTCGAAGCCCTGCGCCTGCGTCCGCACCCGATTGAGTTTCAACTGTACTTCGACGTATAGCCCAAGGGGGTAAGTCTTACCCGCGCAACCCCAGCCGCCGTCGGTGTGTCGGAAATCCGATGCGCCGGCGGTTGCTTTTCAGCGATTGGGCGCGGTGGCTGGCATCTGTCGCCGATGGTTCAGCGTTGGGAGGTGCCAGGTGTACGCTTTGGCGTGGCCGTGGCAGATGGGAAAACGGCCGGGTGGCTGATGCCGGTGATGATCCAGTTCGTTCCCTTTTTGGCAAAGCGGTAGGTCACACGCTGGGTATCTTTCACAAGCTGGCCGGTTTGCCGGTGACGGCCGCTCAGCAGGCGGTTGACCGTGACCGTCGCCTGAGTACCCTGGGCGTCAACTGCCACCTGCGGATTCTCGTGCGTCATCGTCACGGTGTAGGTTTCGGCCAGCTTTTGCAGGTCATCCACGACCTGCCTGGCCGGGGCTTCACGGCGATCGCCATACGGGCGCAGCGTACGGTCAAAATAGGTGGCGTAGGTCTCTGTCAGTTGCCCGTTGAAGGCGAGCGTCAGCCCTTCCAGGGCAACCAGGATGGCCTGCTGATTGGTCTGGTCTGTCGTCTGCGGCTGATTTGGACGAGGAACTGGCGCTGGATTCCCGCCGTTCACGGTTGGGTTTGCCGGTCGGTAAGGGGCAAGTGCCACAAAGTAGATCGCCAGCCCGACACCGACGGCGACAAAGAGCAGGAAAAGCCCGGCGAGCACCCATCGCCACCTTGCCGGCCGGGGCTGCCGGCTGACCGGTGCGCCGGCCGGCTGTCTGGTATTCATGGCTGCCGGCTGGGGCTGAGCAACCGTTGCGGGAGTCACATCCACGACCGAACTGACCGGCACACCGGCAGTCATCGGTGGCGCCGGCGAAGGGAAATACCGGGCCGGAGCTTCCGGTTCAACGGGTGCATGGTGCAACTGTGGCTGGGGCAACAGGACGGCTTCCGGCGGGCGGTCAATCTCCAGAAGTCCTTTGTGGAGCAGGGTTCCTTCGGCGTCCGCCACCGCCGGCGCATGAACCCAGATGTCTCCGCCTTTTGGTTGCGGGCAGTCGAATATCTCCGAAAACCAGTGGACGAAATCACCCGCGACGCCAAAACGCGACCAACTCGGAATGATGTGGTAGTGCGTCGGCGGAGCGCCGACGCCGCAGGCAAAAAACAGCCCTTTCTCGTTGCGGAAAAAGCGGCGCCGGTTGTAGTCGAAGTGAACGCGCACGAGGCGGGAGCCATAGGTGGCGTGCAATGCCCGCACCCGGACAGGTCCGGTGAGCCGGATGCCCCCGGTATCTTCGGCCGTCCCGGCCGTCGGTTCTGCACCGGTCTCCGATGCCGCCGCCGGTACGGCCGCCGGTACGGCGGCTGGCGTCACTCCGTTTGTGCTCTGTTTGGTCGTCGGCGCAGGTGCCCGTTGCCGGATGGATTCCTGGCAGGCCGGGCACACCTGCCGACCGGTCACAACTTCTGCCCGCAGAACGCGACACGCATGGGGAAGCACTGTCTGGGCAAAGGGCGTCCCACAACCCTGGCAGGTGGTATCTGCCGACTCAGGGGGCAGGTAGGTCAGCCGCTGGCAGGTGTGGCAGAGATGCCGCCGGACATTGCCTGTCTGGCAGTAGGGACAGGTTTCCGGCTGTTCGACTTCACGCACGTCCCACTGCATGTCACAGGTTGGACAGTAGCCCACCACGCCTTCGAGCCGTACGCTGTGTCCGGCCGGACAGGTCTGCTCATCTGATCCCGGATTGAAAGGGAAGCGCACGGCATGCTGTGCGCACCAGACCGTGGGTGGCATGACGCCCTCTCTGCTTGGCCTCTCCGTTTGGCAAGCTGGCTTGCCTTTTGGCCAAGCATCTTACGCGGTCAATCCAGGCTGGCAAAGCCCTCGCGTGCTGTTTGTACGCGGGGCGGGGGCTCGGCTTCGTCCCGGAAATCAAGGCTTTCATCCGCCTCATCGGCTGCCCTGAGCAACCACAGCGGAATGGGCAGCCAGGTGGAAGGTGCGCCGTGGACAGCCGCATCCAAAGCCGCCACCTGGCGTTCGACGCGCCGTTGCGTGCCTGTCTCCGGCAGGTCTTCCCAGCGTTCATAGCACCCGTGCTGAATACAGGCCGCCGGTTTGGCCTTCCAGTGGACAAGACAGCCCACGCCCGGCTCAAAGAGTGGACATGCGTAAGTCTGCCCGAAGGTGTCACCGGTTTCGGTCAGCCCATAGCGCGCTATGGCGTCGGCCGCCCGGGCAAGCACTTCCCGTACTTTGGCCGGGCCATACTTGGGGCTGTGCTGAAGGGTGGCCAGCATGGCTTTGGCTTCGAGCCGTACAATGTGGACGTTGACAAACTGGGCGTCGGCGCAGCAGGGTGTCGGGCAGGTCGCACAGTCGGCCGCCAGATGCCCGTAAGTTTTCCCGATGTAGCGCGCAAAACGCTGCTTGATGCGCCGCAACTGGGCCAGCGCCCGTGCCAGCGGGGGCCGTCTGCCACCAGTCGGGCGTTGGCCGTTTCCCTTGACGTAACGGCGTCGTCTGGACAGGCGCTTGGCGATGACAGAGCGTGTCATGGTTCTTCCCCGGCTGCCGGCGCCTCTTCCGCCACGCCGGCCAGCGCCGCCACATGGTGACAAACCGTTTGGGGCAGGGTGTCCAGATTGTAGCCCCCTTCCAGCACCGACACGAGCCGCCCGGCGCTGAAGCGGTCAGCCACTTTGTTGACCAGATGCGTCATCCGCACGAAATCCCGGTCGGTCAGGTTCAGGTTGCCGAGCGGATCGGCGGCGTGGGCATCAAAACCGGCCGAAATGAACACAAAGTCGGGGTGAAAGTGACTGGTAATGGTTTCCAACCCGGCTTCAAAGGCTTCCAGATACGCGGCAGCCGGCGTTCCGGCGCGTAGTGGAACGTTGAGCGTAAAACCTTCGCCCGGACCGACGCCACGTTCCCACTGGCTTCCCGTACCGGGATAGTGCGGAAACTGGTGGATGGAAAAAAAGAATACCGACGGGTCGGCATAGAAGATGTCCTGCGTGCCGTTGCCGTGGTGCACGTCCCAGTCCACGATGAGAACCCGCTGAAAGCCCAGATGTTGGGCATGCCGTGCGCCAACCGCCACATTGTTGAACAGGCAAAAGCCCATTGCCCGGTTCGGGGTGGCGTGATGTCCCGGTGGGCGCGCGACTACAAAGGCCCGCCGGGCCTTTCCCTGGTGGATGGCCTCAACGGCGGCCAGGACGGCCCCGGCTGCGTCACCAGCGGCTTCGTATGACCCGGCCGACATAACCGTATCCGGGTCGAGCGCCACGAGTTGCTGCCGCGCCTGCGCTGCCCGGCCGGCTTCGGCGACCCGTGCCAGGTGGTCTGGCGTATGAACCCGCGCCAGTTCGTCGGTTGTCGCCGGGCGTGGTGTCCCCCACCGGCAGGCGGTCTGCACGTGTACGTCCTGCTCAAGGGCGCGGATGATGCGGGTCGTGCGGGCCGCGGTTTCGGGGTGATGGGTTCCTGTGACGTGGTTGGCATGGGTTGGGGGAGCAAAAAGCCACGTCTGCGACATCGTTGTTGCACCTCCACTCCCGGTCTGACGGTTTCCGGTCGGCGAAAATGGCTGGGATAAAAATGTGAAATGGCTGTTTCCTTCACGCTGCTCCGGCATAAGATGGTGTACCAAGCGCCAAAAATCAATCCAGCCTTTCGCGTCCCCCACTGGTTGCCACGGCATGCACGTTCCGCTTGACCATCATTCCCGAACGCCGGTGTACCTGCAAATCAAGCAGGCGGTTCTGGATGCCATCCGGGAGGGCCGGCTTGCGCCGGGCGCGCGTCTGCCGGCCACACGCGAATGGGCGCGGCAGCTTGGGGTCAATCGCAGTACGGTCGCCATGGCATACGACGAGTTGCTGGCCGATGGCGTGGTGGAATCGTTTGTCGGACGGGGAACATTCGTCGCCCGGCAGAAGCTGGCGGAAGTGGCCCGGCTTGATGAGCGCGCGGCGCGGCGGACTCCGGCGCGCAAGATGGTCTGGGAAGGGATGTTTTCCGAACGGGCGCAAAGTCCGGTGGTTGAATCGCTGCTCGATCTCTATCAGGTCAGCACGCTGCGCGACGTTATCTCCTTTTCCGGGTCATTTCCCGATGCGGCGTCGTTTCCGACGCGCGAGTTCCGCAACTCACTCCATTTTGCCGAGCGGACGCTGGGGGATGAAATCTATCGCTACGGGCCGGTGGCCGGGTACGAGCGGCTGCGTGAATACCTTGCCCAGCGCATGCGCGAAAGCGGCTCCGAGGTCACGGCTGAAAACATCATCGTCACCAGCGGGTCGCAGCAGGCGCTGGATTTGATTGCCCGCGCCCTGATTTCGCCGGGCGACGCCGTGGCCATTGAGAATCCGACCTATCCGGGCGCGATGACGGCCTTTGCCCTGGCCGGCGCCCGTCTGCTGCCCATTCCGGTGGATGAAGACGGGCTGTGTGTGGACGTGCTGGAAAACGTGCTCAAGGTGCAGCGTCCCAAGCTGGTCTATGTCGTGCCGAGTTTTCAGAATCCGACGGGGGCCTGTCTGAGCTGGGAGCGCCGCCGCCGCCTGCTGGCACTGGCGCGGGAGCACAACCTGCCGATTGTCGAAGATGACTACGGTTCACACCTGCGGTTTGACGGCGATGCCTTACCGCATCTCAAGGCGCTGGACGACACCGAGCACGTCATCTACGTCAGCAACTTCTCCAAGAGTCTGCTTCCGGGGCTGCGCATCGGGTGGTGTGCGGCGGCGCGTCCGGTGATTGCCCGTCTGACCGCCTTCAAGCAGAACAACGACATCACAACCTCGCCACTGCTGCAGGCCGCCCTGTGGGATTTTTGCCGCCGCAAGCGATATGAAGCGCACCTGGAGAAAATCCGTCCGATTTACCGGGCGCGCCGCGATCTGATGCTGCGGCGGCTGGCGGAGGACTTTCCGGCTGAAACCGTGTGGACACAGCCGGCCGGGGGGCTGTTCCTGTGGGTGACACTGCCGCCGTCCCTGGATGCGACGGAACTGCTCTATCAGGTACGCCAGCAGGGGGTGGTGTTCAGTCGCGGGCGGTTGTTTTACAGCGACAACCCGAAGCGGAACACGCTCCGGCTCAGTTACGGTCATGTCACGCTCGAACAGATCGAGCGCGGCATGCGCGTTATTGGTACGACGGCCAAAGCCATGCTGGGGCGTGCGACCGGGCGTACGGCCGAGCGTTTTCACAGCCAGACCGTGCCGCTTGTGTAGTGCGGCGCAGTGTTTATGCGCAATTACGTGCGTCATGACTTTTTGGCTCCGATGTGACGGTCGGGCGTGTAAGTTGGTTGAGAGAGTCCTTATTCAAGGGAGATGACACCTCATGCGCCATCGTGAAATTGCCTTTTTTGAAGGACGCTTCGTGCCGCTGGCCGAAGCCAACATCAACGTCATGACGCATGCGTTCAACTACGGCACCGCCGTTTTTGAAGGTATTCGTGGCTACTGGAACGGGGACGACGAGGAAATGTACCTGTTTCGCCCCCGGGAACACTTCATACGTCTCATCCAGAATGCTTCCCTGCTCAAAATGAGCCTGCCCTATGACGCGGATGGACTATGCGAGCTGACGGCGGAGCTGGTGCGTCGCAACGGCTACCGTGAGGATGTCTATATCCGCCCGCTGGTCTATAAAACCGCGCGTCAAATCGGCACGAAACTCTCCCCTGGCGAAGACTTCACCATGTTTGTCGTGCCGATGCGCGACTACGTGGATACTTCCCGTCCCCTGTCCGTGGGCGTTTCTTCCTGGCGACGCCTTGAAGACAACGCCATTCCGGCGCGGGGGAAAATCTGCGGGGCGTATGTCAACTCGGCTCTGGCCGCCACCGAAGCCCGCGACAACGGCTACGACGAAGCCATCGTCCTGAATGCCGCCGGCAAGGTGGCGGAAGGGGCGGCGATGAACCTGTTCATCCTGCGCGGTGGCAGGCTGGTGACAACCCCGGTCTATGCTGACATTCTGGAAGGCATCACGCGCCATACGGTCGTGGAACTGGCGCGGTGGGAGCTGGGGATCGAAAC